>JAAYEH010000101.1 GCA_012728855.1 Rhodopirellula sp.
CAACCAGTCGCTGAACACTCGGCCGCCGGGTCTCGCCGAGCAATCTCAAGGGTGGCTCCGCGCAGTGCGGACAGCAGGGACGCTTGTCCACGGGCGGTTCTACGGCCGATGCGGCGGCCAGTTCACTCGCGCCGAGCAAGCGCCGGATCAGTTCGAGCTTTTCGGTGCGGTGACAGTTAGCCAGAAAGCCGAAGGCCCGAATGTGGACAATGCCGGTGGGGAGAACGTGCTGCAAGAGTCTCCGCAGGAATTCCTCCGCCGAGAGCGATATCGGTCGCCAGTCGCCGCTGTGCGGTGAGGCTTTCTAACGGGAAATCAACCGGTCGCGGTCGTGCCACGGCTTATTACCCCGACATGAAAGATCCGTGTATACGATGAGCGGTTTGTGGGACGGATTGGCAATCCGTCCTACGGGATGCGTGACCATCTTTCATGCCGGGGTAGTATTTGACCGACGACCTTGTACGTGCTGTGCGGCAGGCGCCAAACCGCCACGAAGCCAAGAACCGCCGGCTTATCCGAGAAAAAGGGCGAACAGAGAAGAGGAACCCGTACTACCGCCTCCAAGATAATACGGGTTCCTCTTCTCTGTTCGGTCCACTCTGGCGGGGCTTACATGGTTTTCCGTGTTCCGGGGTTCGCCTCGGATCGTTCCCCTCACGATTTCTTCCGAAAAGCCAATAAACCCAAGCGGCTCGATCAGGTCCGTGACCGTCGCCGCGTGCGCCGCTTGGCGCTGAGCACCGATCGCGCTGTTGCCGGAAATCCTGGTCAACCCGCTCGAGGAGCATCGGTCAGGGTTCGCCAAGCCCACCAGCGCGCTCTGTGTGAGAGCTACGATGATCGGTTAAGTCGACCGACAACCTCGTGGGTATCCCAACAGCCTTCGCACAAAGAAGGTTTCCAGAAGGGCCCGTCGCCTCCTTGGCTCCGAAAGCGGAGGAGGCCGCGGGTTCTTTTTTTTCGTCCCCTTTGCCCAACAGCAGCAGTGGCCATGAGCGACCCACCCAATCGACAGCGCGCACCCCAATCGACGTCCCGCCCCGAACCCGCAGCCCGAGGCAAGAAACGCCGCCCGCAGAATGGCCGGTAACTCGCTCAGCGTCGCCCGCCCGACTCCGATCTCGCTGAATTCCTGCGAACCCAAACCTCCGCTGACGCATCACCAGCCGGCGACCCCCTCGAAAGCGACCGGGTGGTAAGGGGGCGTTGAATTTGGAAAATCGCATGGGTTGACCGCCACATTTTCGCACGTCACATTGATCCAAACAGTTTCCGCTCAGTGCCTTAGCAGCCGGAGGAAGTGGACATGGAATTCGACGATACCATCGCGCTGGTCACCGGCGCCGCCGGCTCGATTGGCAAGGCAGTCGCTTTGCGGCTCGTCCAACAGGGCGCAAAAGTCTTCATCACCGACCTCAATCAGCGAAAACTGGACGAAATCTCGGCCGAAATCGGCCCAAACTGTCGAGGCCTGGCCGCCGACGTGACCTGTCCGGACGACGTCAAGCGAATCGTCGAGGCCGCCGTCCAAGCCTTCGACGGCGGAGCATGTCCGCGGGGCGGTGGCACTGATGGCCGCCGGGACGATCCCGGCCGCCAGATTAGCCAGCCACATTCTCCCACTGGAAGACCTGCCGCGAGCGTTCGAACTGATGACCAGCGGCGAAGCGCTCCGTGTGGTCCTGAAACCCTGAGGCGGATTCCGAGGATTGACCTTGCGGGGCCCGGTCGCTACACTGAACTGGTCATATAAGTATACCACGACCGCATCCGAAGCGAGGATCCCCCTGTGGCCACGGTCGAACTCCAGGCCATCACCCCCCGCGTGACGATGGTCGACGCCATCGCCAACGCCCTGATCCGATACATTGCCGAGAACGAGCTTCACGGCGGCGACCGGCTCCCCTCGGAAAGGGATCTGGTTGAAATGACCGGCGCCAGCCGCCTGCCGCTTCGCGAGGCCCTCTCGGTCCTCAAGGGCCTGGGGATCATCGAGGCCCGGCACGGCAAGGGCATCTTCGTCAAGCAACTCGATCCGGCTGCCGTCTTCGGGATGCTCTCGCCGCTGTTGAAAATCCAGGCCGGCATCGACGTGCGGCACCTCTTCGAAGCCCGACTGCCGCTGGAGCTGGAAATCGCCGCGCTGGCGGCTTTGCACCGGAGCGACGAACACCTGGCCACCCTCGAAGATGACTTGGCGGCGATGCGTGCCGCCACGCGGAGACGGCCCGACTTCATGACGCACGACCGAGCCTTTCACCAGGCGCTGGCCCGCGCCACCGGAAATCCGGTCTTTTCGGTATTCATGGCGTCGCTCACCGATCTCTTGGCCGAACTCCACGAGCGCTATCGCGACAAAGTCGAGTTCCGCCAGGCAGCCATCCGCGAACATCATGAGATTCTCGATGCCGTGCGGCGCCGCGACCCGGACGCCGCCCGCGAAGCGATCCGGCGGCATCTCAATAATTCCTTGAGGCGAACATGAACCGGCAGACCTTTCCGTAAACCCGACGGAGCCGTCGCAATGGCACCAGCTTCAGTCGAAAGAACGTCGCGAATTCTAGCGGGACTCTTCATTTTCGTCCTGTCGTCTGCGGCGACCATCGCCACGGCGGCCGGCGAGCCCACCTCGCACGACGCACCGATCTACACCCGCGCCGACTCGCTCCAGCAGACCTTGCTTCTTACCCGGGCTCGCTACGAAGCCTGGCTCGGGCAACAACCCGATGCACGCCAGGCGGCCACTTTCGACCCGTGGCTGGCAACGTCCCCTCTGCCTGCGGCCGAAGCCGACAAACTCGTCCAGCCTGCCGAAGTGATCGACCTCCAGCGCGAGCAACCCGGTGGCCGCCCTATCTGGTCGCCTCGCGCGGATCTGATCGACGGCAAGCCCGTACACTTCGTCGGCGGATCGGGCGAAACGGTTGCCTATCTCGTGCGTACGATCCATGCCGAGCGGCCGGTCACTTTGACGATCGGCATCGGCGGTGGCGACCGTCTGGACATGTGGCTCAACCAGCGCAAGGTCGCGTCCGCCGAGACCCACCTCACCTCCGGCCGCTACGGATGCGCGTATCGCGTCGATGGCACGCGCGTAGACCAGGTGCTGGTCGACTTGCATCTCGATGCCGGAGAAAACACCCTCCTCGTCCGGCTCATCCCCGGCCACGAATCCTCATTCTACTTCTCGCCTTCACCTCTTCCCGTGCCGCGGCTCTGGGAGAGAATTCGCCGCGATTTCCCGCCCGATCAGAACCCGCTGCTCAACCTGGTCCATGCCGATTGGTTCGCGGCGGAAGGCTGGTTCGCAGCCGATCACAGCAAGCTGGAGCAACAATGCATCGACCGCTTGGCCGGCGAGTGTGGCAACGAGGAGGCGGATATCCGAGCGGCCCTCAATCAACTCAAACAAGAAGCGGCCGCTAAGGACGACTGCCGTTGGCTCGATCTGTGCATCAAGTCATCGGTCCTTGCGGCCCTCCGCGGCGACCTCGACCGATTGCGTGCAGCGGTTACCGAGCTAGGCCGGGAGTATCCCGACGACTACCCGGCAGCCGAACTGATTGCCCGGCTGGACGACTACGACAAGCGGCTATCGACGCAGGCCCACGAAAAACTCGATCCCGCCGATGAGGCCACGCGCCTTCTGATGGCGGAAATCCCCGCGATGCGGGGAGAGATGCTTGTCGATCGCAATCCGCTGCTTCGCGATGCCGAGATCCTCTTCGTCAAACGCCACACATACGACAGCAAGCACTACTACGACGACTTCCAGCACATCAGCCGCTTCGGCGGCAATCTCTGCGTGCTCTCGCTGGCCGACGGCAGTGTCCGCGAGATCGCCGCCGAATTGGCCGGCGGCCTCTTCGACCGCTACGACCTTTCCTTCGACGCCCAGCGGATCCTTTTCGGCTACCGTCGCCCAAAGCCCGAGGGCTTCCGCATCTGGGAGGTCGGCGTCGACGGCGCCGGTCTGCGGCAGGTGACCCACCCGCCCGACGACGAAGACGAGCGGATCGCCCGCTACGGCCAGACGAGCCTCGGAGATTCCTTCTATGCCTCGACCGGCTATCATTTCTGGACCGACGATGTCCATCCCTGCTATCTCCCCGACGGCGCCATCGCCTTCGCTTCGACGCGATGCGAGCACGGCGTGCTCTGTACGCCGCTGCACTACCTGGCCTGCACCAATCTCTTTCGCATCGAGTCCGAAGGCAGCCGTCTACGGCCGCTCTCCCGCGGCGCCCTCAGCGAGTTCACGCCGACCTTGATGGAAGACGGCCGCATCCTCTACAACCGCTGGGAATACGTCTACAAGGGAATCGCTGCCGTTCAGTCGCTCTGGACGATCCGCCCCGATGGATCGGGCGGCGAGGAATTCTACGGCGACAACGTCGCCAACCCCGGCGTGCTCTGGCAAGCCCGTCAGATCCCCGGCGACCCGCGCCGGGCTGTCGCGATCGGCTGCGGGCACGAACCCTTCGGCATCGGCCCGGTGTTGCTGCTGGATCTGAACCGCAACAAACGCACGCCCGACCCCATCATCAGCCTCACACCCCAGGTGAAGACCGAGGGCATCCGCGGGCTGTACCAGTTCCGCAACGGCGTCTGGCGAGAGGATCTCTACGGCCCCTTCTTCGCCGACCCCTATCCCTTGTCCGGCAAATTCTTTCTCGTCTCCTGCAATCCCGACCGGCGTTACAACGATCCGGCCGCCTACGCAATCCACTTGCTCGATGTCTTTGGCAATCGCGTGCCGATCTATCGCGATCCGGAAATCTCCTCCTGGCAGCCGATGCTCTTGAGTCCTCGCCAACAGCCGCCCGTCCTGCCCGCCGCTTCGACAACATCGAACCCGCTCGTCGCGTCTCGCGACGGCGATGCGACGGCCACGGTCTTCTTGAGCGACGTGTACCGCGGACTGGAGGGCGTCGAAGCGGGTACGGTCAAGTATCTTCGCGTGCTGGAGCAAATCCCCAAGCCCTGGTCCGCCGAGATCGATCCGCTTCGCGGCAAGGATCGCGGCGCCGACGGCTTCGGCGGACACATTGCCATTAGTCACAATGCACACATCTGGGTCGTCGTGCTCCGGGGGATCGTCCCGGTCGGCGAAGATGGGTCGGCATGTTTCCAAGTGCCCGCCGGGCGAAACCTCTTCTTCCAGGCGCTCGACAAGGACTACATGGAAGTGCAGCGCATGCGGACGTTCGTCAGCTTCGAGCCGGGCGAGAGCCGTTCCTGTATCGGCTGCCACGAGCGCCGCACGCAGGCCCCGGTATCGAGGTTGGTCTCGGCCCTCTCCCGGCCGCCCCTGCCGCTGGAGCCGCAACCCGGCGAAACCGCGCCGCGACCGTTGTACTACCCCACCGATGTTCAGCCGACCTTGGATCGGCACTGCGTAACTTGCCACAACGGTGAGCCCTTGGCCGCCGCCCAAGGTGCAGGCGCCACGAAACCGCAGGGCGAAGCCACCAGCGCGGAGCCCGATCTGCGAGGCGATCCGACCACACTTTTCAACCGTTCCTACGAGAATATCTTCAAGGCCGGGTTGATTGACACGATTCGCGAGTGGGCCGGCGCCGATTACTCCATGCAAAACGCCGAGGCGACGGGACCGTATGCCCACGGCTCCCATCGCAGCAAACTCATCGACGTGCTTCGGGCCGGCCACTACGACGTGCAGCTCTCGCGCGAGGAGTGGATCAAGCTGGTCACCTGGATCGACTGCGGCGCGCCGTACTACGGTTCGTATTTCGGGCGACGAAACCTCGTTTATCGTGGCCAACCCGACTTTCGGCCCGTGCCGACGATAGAGTCCGCCTGTGGCATTCCACCCGCTTTCCCCGAACTGAAGCCGCCCGACCCGCTGCCCGCGGAGCTGCTCGCATGGTGGCCACTTCAAGACAAGGACGAACCAATCGTCGGCGACACTTCCGGCAACGGCCACGATGGCCGGGCCGTGAATGTCCGCTGGGAGTCGGACGGCGACGTCGGCCGCGGCCTGACACTTGCTGGAAACGGCTACGTTTCCGCCGACGGCCTGGAAGAGCAGGAAGCCGTTTCGATTTCCCTCTGGGTAAACCCCGCGAGCCTGCCGAACCAATGGAATCCTTTGCTGTTCAGCGATAGCGGCGAGCGAGGCGCGTTTCACTTCAGCCTGGCGGACAGTGGAACCCCCAACGTCGCCATCAACAGCGCCCCGCAGCAATGGACGCACCGTCGCGCGGCAACGCCCCTGGCGATCGGCCAGTGGCATCATGTCGTCGTAACATGCGACCCGCGCTACGCCGGCAACATTCGCTTCTACCGCGATGGCCAACTCGACGCGCGCCTGCATCTTGGCCTCGGCCTTCCCCTCGATCTCCGGTCCGTTCGTCTGGGAGCGTGGAAGGGGTGGGAGAAAAACCCGCGGGCAGGCTTCCACGGCCAACTCGATGAAGTGCGGATTTACCGCGGCGTCCTCAACGATCAACAAGTGGCCGACCTCTTTGCCGCCGGCAGAAACTAATCCACGGCACCTCCCCATCCGGAATATGAGGGTCAAGAACATGAAGGTCAAGAACATCAGCGAATTGCGAAAGCAGTGCGTATCTGGTTGTCTCTCTTCCATCTTCCTGACATCCATTTTCCTGACCCTCTTTTTCCTCGACCGATCGGCCGCATCCGCCGAGAGCCCCACCATCCATGCCGATCAACCGTACGACATCCCCGTCGAACCGCGGCAAGCCCGCTTTATCCGACTGGTCATCCAACGCTGCTCCAGCGGCCAACCTTGCCTCGACGAACTGGAAGTCTACGGTCGCGACGAGAATGTGAATCTCGCCCTCGCCTCCGCCGGAGCCAAGGCGACCGCCTCTTCCTGCCTTCCGGGCTATGCCATCCACCAGATTGCGCATCTCAACAACGGCCGCTACGGCAACGCGCAAAGCTGGATCGCCGCGGGAACCTCGGACGAGTGGGCACAGATCGAGTTGCCCGCCGCAGCCGAAATTTCCCGCGTGGTGATTTCGCGCGACCGGGAGGGACAGTATCACGACCGCGTGCCGGTTGCCTTCGAGGTCCGTCTTTCGCTCGACGGTCAGGCCTGGCATACTGCCAGTCGAGTGCAAGCCAAGCCCGCGGTGCCTATTCGACGGCAGCCGCACTATGCCGGTCCGTTTCAACTCTCGCCACAGCCGGATTGGGACGAACTGCTCACCTATGCCTTCAATTGCGAACGCCACACCTGGCAGCGAATGTCGGCCGACGACCATCTCTCACCGCTTGCCACGGACCGGCCGGCGCTTCCCGGCGGCGAACCCTATTGGGCGCGCATCGCCCGGCTCGACCCGCTGCCGCGAACGCTCGTGCAAATGGAAGAGATGATCCAGCGGCTGGCGGCGAAAGGGCTTGACCTGGCCAAAGAGCGGCAGATTCTCCAAGGATTACAGCAGCAGCAAGCCTCGCTCGCTGCGGCCACACCGCAAGACCAGGCCGCTCAAGATCGGCTCTACCACGACGCCCGCCTCGCCAAACGCCGCCTCATGTTCCGCGATCCCGACCTCGACGGGCTTCGCCGGATCCTCTTCGTCAAACGCCACCCCTACCATGCCTCGCACAACTACAGCGACATCTTGGACTCGACGTTCGAACCCGGCGGCGGAATTTGCACGCTGGAAATCCCGCGTGTCGAGAGCCGTCTTGAGCCTTCCGCGGCAAAGCTGACGACGCTCTTCGACGCCGCCGAAGGCATCGCCCGCGACCCCATGGCGGATTTCGACGCGGAAACGGTCTACTTCGCCTACCGGCCCGACAAAAGCTCCGTTGCCGGCTGGGCCCCCTATTGGCATCTGATGTCCGTCCGCCACGACGGCGCCAACCTCCGCCAGTTGACCGACGGGCCGTTCCACGACTACTATCCCTGCCCGCTGCCCGATGGCGGCCTGGCCTTCATTTCCACCCGCCTCAAGGCTCGCTTCCTCTGCTGGCGTCCCCAGGCGTTCGTCCTCTACCGCATGGACGCCGGCGGCACGAATCTCCGCCCTCTCTCCCATGCCAACTTGAGCGAGTGGTCGCCCGCGGTGATGCGCGACGGCCGTATTCTCTGGACCCGCTCCGAATACCTCGACAAAGGCGCCGACTTCGGTCATACCCTTTGGGCGATCCACCCCGACGGCGCCCACGCCGAACTCATTTTCGGCAACAACACGCCCAACTGCTACATCAACGGCCGCGAAATACCCGCCACCCGTGAGATCTGTTGCACGCTCTTCTCGCACGGCGGCGATCACAACGGTCCGATTGGGTTGATCGACCGGGCATTAGGGCCGTTCGACACCGCTGCAGTCACCAACATCACGCCGGACATCAAGCCCAATTACAACATGAATTGGCCGCGCTACGAGTGCTTCCGCGATCCCGTGCCGGTGGCGCGCGACTACTTCCTCGTTAGCCACGCGCCGGCGGACCGTTTTGGATTGTACGTCATCGACCGTTACGGCAACCGGGAACTGCTCTACATGGATCCGGAAATCGGCAGCATGTGCCCCACGCCGCTGGCGGCCGTCGAGCGTCCGCCCATCTTGTCGCCGGCTTGCGATCCACGCCTCGCCCTGGCCGATACCGCGGAAGTGACGCTCGTCGATGTCTACCAGGGGCTCAAGCCGCATATCAAGCCCGGACAGGTCAAATACCTTCGCGTTTGCCAGGAGGTTCGCGCCGACCTGATCGAACTGCCCGACGGCCAATGCCAAAGCGACCACGAGTTGTTTCAGGACTGGTACGCCACACCAACCCACAAGGTCAAGGGACCGCACGGCTGGCCGAGCTACGTGGCCAAAGCGACGCTTGGCCTCGTGCCGGTCGATGACAAAGGTTCGGCCACCTTCGAGATCCCGGCAGGCAAGACCGTCTACTTCCAAGTTTTGGACGAGCGGTTCAACGAGCTACAGCGCATGCGCAGCGTCGTTCAGTTCCAAGCGGGCGAGCGACGGAGTTGCATCGGCTGCCATGAGAACCGCCGCTCGACGCCTGCACCGCAGCGCGCGATTGCCGCGTCAAGCAGCCCGGCAAAGCCCGTTCCGCCCCCGTGGGGCGCCGGCCCCTTCTCCTACGAACAAATCGTGCAGCCCGTCTGGGACAAGCATTGCACAAGCTGCCACGATGCCGGCGATAAGCACGGAACCAATCTCGCCGGCACACTCGATGCAGACAGAATCCCCGCCTCGTACCGCACGCTGATTGCCGGCGGCTGGGTCCACTATTTCGACTACCAGTGGAATTTGCGGCACCACAAAGCAGATCCGACGAGTTTCGGCACACTCCAGAGCCGGCTGCCGCAATTCCTCACCAACGAGCATTACGGCACAAAGCTTACCGAGGCCGAAATTCGTGCAGTTAAGTGTTGGATCGACCTGAACTGTCCCTTGTGGCCCGACTACCAATTCCGCCCCGACCGCCCCGCAAGCCTTCGCACTCTCGCCGACCGCTAAGAGACTCAAAGTGCAAGTGCGGCAGCTCCGGCAGGTTCAGGATGATGTATTGGGGCAGGCCGCTGTCGGCGTAGATCTGCTGCTTGACGGTCCGATCGTGGTGCAGTGATGCATCGGCCACCTCGATAACGCATAAGACAGCCGCGGGCAAATTCGCTTGTCCTCGCGGCTTCTCCTGTCATTCGTGGATTTCGTGATTTCTATTATTCGTTCGCGGATTGCCACGCTACGCCTGCTTCCGCGACAGCGCGATGCGCTTCCGCTGGAGATCGACCTGCAACACCTTCACTCGCACGATCTGCCCGACCGAAACCACTTCGGCCGGATCCTTGACGAACTGCCGGTCCAGTTCCGAGATATGGATCAGCCCATCCTGATGCACTCCGATATCGACAAACGCCCCGAATTTCGTGACGTTCGTCACGGCGCCTTCCAGCACCATGCCTTCTCGCAGGTCGGCAAGTTCGTTGATGCCTTCCGCGAACTTCGCCACCCGGAACTCGCGGCGCGGATCCCGCCCGGGCTTTTCCAACTCGCGGAGAATGTCTTCGATCGTCGGCAGGCCGACCCGCTCGTCGACAAACCGGCTCGCCTCCAATTGCCGAAGCAGAGCCGCATTGCCGATGAGCGAACAAGCCGTTGCGCCGGCGGCCTGGGCCATCTTCTCGACCACGTAGTAGCTCTCCGGATGAACCGCCGAGTTGTCCAGCGGTTGTGCCCCGCCGCGAACCCGCAGGAAGCCCGCGCTCTGCTGATAGGCTTTTCCTCCCAGCCGCGGAACCCGCAGCAAGTCCTCCCGCGAGGAAAATGCGCCATGATCGTTGCGGAATTGTACGATCGACTCGGCCAGTTTCGGGCCGATTCCGGAAAGATAACCCAGCAGTTGTGCGCTGGCCGTATTCACGTCGACACCCACCAAGTTCACCGACGACTCCACCTCGCGGTCGAGCGCCTTGCGGAGTCTGGTCTGATTGACGTCGTGCTGGTATTGTCCTACTCCGATCGACTTGGCGTCGATTTTCACCAGTTCCGCCAGGGGATCCTGCAGGCGTCGCGCAATGCTGATCGCCCCCCGCACGGTAAGGTCGAGATCGGGAAACTCCGCCCTTGCCACGTCGCTCGCCGAATAGATCGATGCGCCCGATTCATTCACGCTCACCTTGGCCGGACTCTTGCCGCTCTGCTTCAGCATCGCAGCAACGAAAGCATCCGTCTCGCGCGAAGCCGTGCCCGTGCCGATGGCGATCAGTTCGACTTCGTAGCGGTCGATCAGCTTCAGAAGGATTTCGGCCGCCTGGTCGGTCTGGTTATGCGGCGCTGTCGGATAGATCGTGGCATTGTCGAGGAAGCGGCCGGTCGCATCGACCACCGCCACCTTGCAACCGGTCCGGAAGCCGGGGTCGATACCCATCACCACCCGCTGTCCGGCGGGCGGAGCAAGCAGCAATTCCCGCAGATTCTGCGAAAACACCTGGATCGCTTCCTCGTCGGCCGCCTCTTTGCGCTCGGCCAGCAAAGCGGCCTCGATCGAAGGGAAGAGCAGCCGCTCGCAGCAGTCGCTCACCGTCTCCGACAGTTCCCGGCGGAAAAGAAACGACGGATTCGTCACCAGCCGGCCGGTCAAGCGGCGAACGACCGCCTCGTCTTCGAAATCCACTCCCACGCGCAGCACTTCTTCCGTTTCACCGCGGCGCATCGCCAGATAACGATGCGAGGGAACCCTGGCCAGCGGTTCCCGGTGGTCGTAGTACATGTCGAACTTGCTCGGCTTGCCGGCCCAATCCTTGCGGACCTTTGTGACAAGCATCCCCCGGTTCATGGCCTCGCGAGCGACGGCGCGGATCTCGGCATCGTCGGCCCACTCTTCCGCCAGGATGTCGCAAGCGCCCCGCAGCGCCGTCTCGCCGTCGGGCACGTCTTGGGCCGGATCGATGTAAGGTCGCAGCACGTCTTCGCGCGATCCGCCGGGATTGACCTGCCGCCGCAACACGTCCGCCAGCGGTTCCAGCCCACGCTGCCGGGCGATGGTGGCGCGGGTGCGTCGCTTCGGCTTGTAGGGCAGATAGATCTCCTCCAACTCCTTCTTGTCGCGACAGGCGACGATTCGCTTCCGCAGGGCGTCGTCGAGCTTTCCCTGTTCCGCGATCGTCTTGAGGATGGTGCCCTTGCGGTCGGCCAGCTCGCGAAAGTAATCGACTGCGTCGTCGATGGCCCTCAGCGCCGCCTCATCTAACCCGCCGGTTCGCTCCTTGCGGTAGCGAGCGATGAATGGGATTGTATTGCCTTCGGCCAGCAACTGGGCCGCCGGTGCTACTTGGGATACGGCAAGACCACAGTACACTGCAATCTCGCCAATCGACCGGTCCAGATCAAATCCTGCTTCGCTGCTGCCGCTCATGTTCCGCTCACTCACTCTGGAAACCACCCGTGACGACCCGCTGCAACGCCGCGCCTATCGCGGCGCGGCAGTGCCGATTGTGGCTACGGTTCAGCAAACGGCACGGATCGCGGCAATCAGCGAGTCGCTCGGACCTCCTTTCGATAGATAGGCGACGGCGCCGGCGGCGCGCATCGCAGTCGCCATATCGTCTTCCTCATGCATCGATAGCCCGATCACGGCAATCCCGCTCAACTCGCTCGTGATCAGACGCGTTGCCTGGATTCCGTCCAGCCGGGGCATGGTCACATCCATGAGCACCACGTCCGGACGCATTGCACGGGCCAATTCAATCGCTTCCCGGCCATCGCCCGCTTGCCCGACAACTTCCATGTCGGACTCTTCAGAAAGAAGGCTGGCCAGCCCTTCCCGGAGAATCTGATGGTCGTCGGCGAGGAGTAGGCGGATCTTCTCATCTGAGCCTCGCACTCGCGTCCCTCCGTGTTGTGCCTTGGGCAAGGTCGGTCCGACCAACCCGACGCAGACCATGCACTATGTCGGTCCAGTGCTGCGAAATCAAACCGTCCAAGATAAACGCCCATCCTGGAAAAACAACCCAACCGCGGAGCTAAACGGCGGTGCATCGCGAGGACAGGCCGCCGCGAACTCAAACTGCGACTGGACAGCCAGTGGTGTTCAACCTGTTTCGCAAGCTGTTCGTCTATTTTCGATCCAGCTCCTCGCTTTGGGGCAAATCCTCAAGGCTTTCCAGCCCAAATAGTTCCAAAAACCGGTCCGTGGTGTAGTAACGCGTGATTCTCGGTTTTCCCTCGGCCCGCTCGATCCGTAACAACCGGCGGCGGACCAACTGCGCCAGGATATGAGCTGACGGCGCCGCCCGCAGCCGGGCAATGTCCTCCGCTGTCAGGGGCTGCCGATAGGCCACAATCGCCAACACGTCGACGGCCGCCTGCGACAGACGGGCCTCACGGACGCGGCCGTAGAACTTGTCACGCACGGGGTGGAATGCTTGCGCAAGCGTCAGGCGGTAACCTGCCCCTTCGCCGGCAATGCGATAGGGGCAGCCCCCCGCAATGTAGGTTCGATTGAGTTCCTCCACCAGCCCCGGGATCTCCTCCGGCTCGACGCCGCGCATCAACTCGGCGGCACGCGCCGCCGTGAGCGGCTCGTTGTTGCCATCGCCCACGAACAACATCGCTTCGAAAATCGATCGGGGACTGATCGGACAATTGTCGTCGCCGAACGAATCCCCTGCGTCCGGCCACGGTTCCGCCTCTGCCGCCTCGTCACGCCGATCCGCGCGGCGGGGGGCCACCGCGCCGTCCTCGGCCGTTTCTTCCCGCACCTCGACAACGCCGTCAGTTTCCGCATTCTCTCGCGGGCGACTCTCCATCGCCTGTGCAAACGCCTCGCTTAACTCTTGAAGCGAGATCCCCTCTTCGTCGGGCGGTTCGGGCGAAATCGGCATCGGTACTACCAGCGCTTGGCCACTTCCGCTTTCATGAAGTTCAGTCCGTCGGTGGCGAGTTGTCGCTCGCTCGCGTACATTCGCCGCCAGATCTTCGTAGCCGGCACCAGTCGCTCCAAGGCCAGGCCGAATGCCTCGATCACCATCAGGTTGTCGTAGCCGATCTCCTTCAGCGTGTCGAAGTTCTCTGCCCAACGCACATTGCCTTGTCCCGGTGTGCTGCGGTCGTTTTCGGAAATGTGGACGTGGGCGAGGCAGCCTTTCAACTCCCGAATGGCGTTGGGCGTGTTCTTTTCCTCGATGTGGGAGTGGAACGTGTCGTACATCATCTTGCACTGCGGATGGTCGACATCGCGGCAGAAGCGGGCCCCGTCGGCGGCCGTATTGAGCAGGTAGCACTCGAAGCGGTTGAGGTACTCCAGCCCCAGCACGACGCCCGCCGGCTGGGCATACTCGGCCACTTCGCGCATACTCTCGACCGCCCATTGCCATTCGTCGGCCGTCGGTCCCTTGCCACTGAAATAGCCCAGCGCCGAATGGTAGGGACCGACCAGGGCCTCGCAGCCAGCGGCCCGGCAACAATCCACGGCGAGTTTGTTGGCGGCGATGCCCTGCTTGCGGACTGCCGGATCGGGAGACATCGGATTGTCCTCGACTCCCCGAACTGTCACACCGGTCCGCGCCAACCCGGCATCGTCGAGATACTTGCCCCACTTGGCGTACTTTTCGACATCCAGTTCGAACACAGGAACCTCGACGGCATCGAAACCGATCGACTTCACCTCGTCCAGAATCGGCCGGATCGCTTCTTCAAGCGTATCGGTCCACAGCAGCAGGTTCAGTCCAAATCGCATCGCAGTTCTCCTTGGTTAGCCCCTCGGTTTACTCCCAGTACGTCTTTATTCGGCATCCGCGCTCTACGCCGGTATCCCATCCAATAGTTCGATCTTGCGCTGCTCCACTCGCTGACGAGCCTCGGGTAGCACCGCGGAGAAGGCTTCGGGCAGTTGTCCGAAACCGATCCGCCGCATTACCTGGTTGAGCCTCAGCATCAGCCGCAGCTCGTCGAAGTAGTCCCACAAGATCCGCTCCTCGCGAAAGCGGTCGATCATCCACGCCAGCCGCTCGGTCGGCCGCGGCGCCATGCGGTTCACTGCGGCCTCTACCCGCGCCGGATCGACCGAGTCCAACACGCGATAGTATTCCTCTAGCAAGTAAGGGTTCTCGGCGACGAGGCCGGCGTCGAGCAGGATTTCGACCAGCAGGTGTCCAAGGAAACTCGGCCGAAAGTCTTGCTCTCCCGCCAGCGCGTCCCTCGCCAGAACCGTCAACTCCAACGACAACTCCGCAAAGGCACGCGTCTCGTGGAAGCGGGCGTCGTCGCGAAAGTGCTGCAACATACCGCCTGCCACCGCCGCGACCACCGGATCCGCGTCGCCCGCCGCATCCGCGGCATGCTTCGAGCGGACCCGCACCTTGCGATCCACCACGGCCATCCAGTCCGGCACCCCCGTCCCGGCGACGAAGTAAGGATTGTCGAGGAAGGGGAGGGCGTGCGCGAAATAATTCATCACTCTAGGCGGGGATGTCCACCCACTTCTCTTCCCGGGCGCTTTGGAGCACCGCCTCGCAGACCCGCTGGGTTCGCAGAGCTCCGCGCATATCGGGCTGGAACTTCGGCCCCCCTTCCAGGCTGGCGAGAAAATCGGCAAAACTGTTGATGAACGTATGCTCGTAGCCGATCGTCGTGCCCGGCACCCACCAATTCTTCATGTAGGGGTGCTCGAAATTCGTGACGTGGATCCGCTGCCAACCGGTGAGATGGTCTTCGATCTTCTTGCCCGTGCCCGGGTCGGCATAGCGGAAGAACTCCAGAATGTGCGGATCTTCCAGGTCGAAGTAGACGGCGCCCCGCTCGCCGTTGATCTCCATCGTGCTGTAGTTCTTGCGTCCGCGGGCGTAGCGGGTGCTCTCGAAAGTGCCCATCGATCCGTTTTCGAAAAGGGCGAGGAACATGCAGGCGTCGTCGATGGTCACCTTCTCGACCTTGCCCGTATCGGCATGTTTGCGCTCTTTGATGAAGGTATCGGCGTGGGCGACGACCCGCTTGATCGGTCCGTTGAGCCACTCGGCCGAATCGATCGAATGGGCGAGAAGGTCGCCGGTTACGCCGCTGCCCGCCACGCGGCTGTCGAGTCGCCACAGCGCCATGCCGCCCTGCGGCACGTCGGCGCCGATGGTGTAGTCCTGGTTGTAGATGGCCCGATAGTGGAACGGCCGGCCGACGCGACCTTCGTCGATGATCTGTTTGAACAGGGCGATGGCGGGCACGCGGCGGTAATTGAAGGAGACCATATTGGCCACCCCCGCCTTTTCCACGGCGGCGACCATTTCCTCGGCCTCTTGGACGTTCATCGCCAGCGGTTTTTCGCAGACGACCATCTTGCCGGCTTTCGCGGCCGCGAGAACGCAGTCGTGGTGCATGATGTTGGGCACGCAGATATCGACAAGATCGATGTCTTCGCGATCGACCACCTTCCGCCAGTCGGTTTCGATCGACTCGTAGCCCCACGAATCGGCGAACTTCTGGAGTTTGTC
Source organism: Rhodopirellula sp. (assembly GCA_012728855.1). GTDB lineage: Bacteria > Planctomycetota > Planctomycetia > Pirellulales > Thermoguttaceae > JABWBD01. The sequence goes on from JAAYEH010000101.1 coordinate 15,938, forward strand.
GCGATCCTCCTCGCGGCCGTAGGCGGCCTTGAGCACCGGCTTGTGCTCGCGGGGGAAGAAATGGTTCACCTGAGACCAGGCGTTGGAATGGGCGCGGCCCATGAAGCCGCAACCGAGCATGCCGATACGCAACTCTTTGGACATAGTTTACCTCAGTGATTCTTGGTTCTTGATTATTCTTTCCAGCCGTGCTGGTCCCTCACCGCCACCATCGCGGCGAGGATGTCATTCCACGTCCCCGGATCCATCATCGTGGCGTTGGAGAACATGCAGCCGTCCCAGCAGATGTGCTTAATCCGCCTGGTCAGCTTGTCCTCGGCGTCCCGCAGCCAATAGCCGGCATGGCGGGGGATGTCGAGCTTACCGTCGGCGTCGGTCGCCTGGCAATGGCGGCCCGTCTTGTCGTGCGAACCGGCGCCATGCACCGTGGCGTCGTTCTGGGCGACGTGGAAATCGATCGTCCAGGGACGCAAGGCATCGGTCAGTTTTTGGTACGCTTCGTCGAACTGCAGCGGATCGCTGAAGTCGAAGTCCTGCGGCAGAATGGCGTCTTCCGGGGCATTGTAGCCGAGAAGGTAAAGCAGGGTGTGGGCCATGTCGGCCTGGAAGCCGAGGGTCTGCGGGCGGTCGACCCCTTCGAGAATCTGAAGCATCCGCTTCCAACTATGCATGCCGCCCCAGCAGATCTCTCCCTCGGCCGCCAACTGCTCGCCGTGACCCTCGGCGATCTTACAGGCTTCACGGAAGGTCTCGATGATCTTCTTCTGACTCTCCTCGGGGTTCTCCAGCCACGGCTCAACCCCCGCCGCCGAGTCGATGCGCACCGCGCCGTTGGGCCGGACGCCGATCTCGCGGAGCAGCCTGGCGACCCGGCAGCCTTTGCCGACTTGTTCGAGGAACTTCTTCCGCTCGCCGGCATCGCCCATCGCCGATCCACCGCCGGTCGGCGGCCAGATCGGGGCGACCACCGTGCCGATTTCGAGATGGTGGGCGCGGGCCTTATCGGCCAACAGCTTGACGGCATCGTCGCTTTCGACGGTGGCGTCGATGTCGATGTGTGGGAGATAGAGGAAGAGATCGAAGCCGTCGAACTTGACGCCGTCGACTTCGGCCGCCGCGGTGAGGTCGAGCATGGTGTCCAGGTCGATCGGCGGCTCGCCGCCGTCTCCCTTGCCGACTACGCCCGGCCAGGCTGCGTTATGGAGCTTGGGAAAGTTGTTGGGGTGCTTGTCGCTCATCGGTAAGTCTCGCTCTCGGTGAGGTGAATCGTCTACGGCTTCCAACTCCCGCCGCTGGTCTTGTGATCGCCGATTTGCGGCGTCTTCGCATGGACGTTGGGTCCGAAGTACCGCAATCCCACCAGCGGTTCGCCGCCGGTATTCTCGATTTCAATCCCTCCCTTGGCCGCGGCGGCGGTGATATACACTTCGTCCCACGGCTCCTCGCCGAAACGGATCATCACCGGAGTCTGCAAGGGTAGCTTGCCCATGCGGCCCGAGCCTTGCACCGTGATCCAACCGCTGGCGCCCGGATCGCGCAAGGTCATCTTTGCTCCGGGCATGATCGTCAGCTCTTTGGCCGAGACAAGCTGCTCGCCGTCGAAGCCGCCGTAGTCGATCCACCGGTCCGTGTAGCCGTCGCCGGAGGTCGATTCGTCGACGATTGGCTCGACGTAGTTGTGTTCCTTGAATCGCGGGTCGACGTTCTTCTCCCAGTCGAGTTGTTCGATGATGAAATCGAGGTCGTGGTGCTTGTCTTTGGGCACGTCCTTAACAAGCAGATCCCAGGGCACCTCGCGGCCTTCGACCAGCGACTGGTACATGCCGAACACATCGCTGCCCCATTGCGGTTCGTAGGTACACATCGAACCCGGCGCGTGCAGCACGCCGGCCGGGATCATCCAACCGGTGCCGGGCTTCAGCCGGTAGGCCTTCGACAAGTCGAGAATACCGTTGTCACCTTGGTTCCAGTTCTCCAGGCAGCGGCGAACGTCCTCTTTCGTCGTGCCCGGTTCCAGGCCCATGAAGGTATAGTCGAAGTGATTGTCGGCGGCGTTCAGTTGCGGCGGGAAGTAGTAGCACTCCGGTTTGCCTTGCTGATCGGTCAGCGCCGCATGCTCGTGCCGCTGATGCATATGGTGGGGGATCGGCCCCATGTTGTCGAAGAACTTCGAGTAGACCGGCCACCGCTGGTACTTCTCCCAGATCGCGTCGCCGACGACCCGCCCCTTGCCTTCTGCGACGGCATCCCGCAGCAAAAATTTCTGGCCGTCGAAAAGGCACCAACTGAGCCCTTCGTCCCACGACCGTCCGTCATTGGCCGCCTCCGTCGTGCTGGCGAACCACCGTTCGTCGATCCCGCCGCGGTTGGCACCCAAGGCATACCAGTCGGTCGGCGCCAGTTTGATCCGTTTGCCGGGGTGCAGAAAGCTGCGGGGCACCCAGGCGGGGGCCAGACGCAAGAGTCCATCGGTCGCGTCCATCGCGCGATCGAGGATCGCGCCCACATTGTCCGTTTTCACTGCCGGTGAAGCACACATGGTGGAAAACTCCTGGGATCTGAACGATTGCCGCCACCCCGAGAACGGTGGAACACGGCGCTTCGTGAAGCCTTGTTTTAGCAACCACCCGCCCGAACATCAAGCAGGGCCGGCAGCCAGACTCGCGGCGAGGGTGCTGGAAAACATTCGCTGCCCGGTGTACATTGGTCGCCTGGGCTGATACGAAAACTACATCAAGGAGACAAAGCGATGGCCAAAAATACGTGGGTTCTCACTGACGTCGACCAAGATCTTTATGTCGACAGCATCTCTCTTTCCCCACGAAACGTGGAGGGAGCGGCCACCGGCTACTCCGTGACCAAACGGACTCTGCGGGGAGGGCTCCGGGACGGGGTCGACGTCGTTGAAGTCGACAATGGCACGTTCCGCTATGTCCTCATTCCTACTAGAGGCATGGGGATATGGCACGCCCGTCAGGGTGATATCACGCTCGGTTGGCGCTCACCGGTCAAGGGGCCGGTTCATCCCAGCTTCGTCCGGCTCAACGAAGCCGGCGGCATCGGCTGGCTCGACGGCTTCGACGAGATGCTCTGCCGCTGCGGGCTCGAGAGCAACGGCGCTCCCGATTTCAACGATAACGGCACTCTCCGCTGGCCGCAACACGGCAAGATCGCCAACCAACCGGCCCACCGGGTCGAGGTCGCCATAGATGGCGACCGCGGCGAACTGAGCGTAACCGGCACAGTCGACGAGGCCCGCCTTTTTGGCAACAAGATGCGGCTGGTCTCGAGTTACACAACCCGAGTGGGGCAGCCGGGCGTAACGATCACAGACACCATTACCAACCTTTCCGCCCTCCCGGGCGAGTTGGAGTTGCTCTACCACACCAACTTCGGCCGCCCGTGGTTGGTGACCGGCTCCAAGTTGGCCTTGCCTTTCCGCCGATTGGCGCCGCGCGACCAGGTGGCGGTGGGCAATGTTTGCCGATGGGACACGTATGGACCGGAAGAGCCCGAGGCCGGTGAAGCGGTCTTTTTCATAGCACCGGTAGGGGATGCCGATGGGCGAACCCGCGCCGTGCTGACGAATCCGGCGGCCGATCAGGGAGTGAGTTACCACTTCAACGTGAACGAGTTGCCCTGCTTCACCCTCTGGAAAAACCGCGAGGCGGTGAGCGACGGCTACGTCACCGGCATTGAGCCAGGCATCAATTTCCCCAACCGCAAGTCGTTCGAGAAAACGCACGGGCGGGTGGCGGTGCTCGCGCCTGGCGAATCCCGCAGCTTCGAACTCACGCTTGAGGTCCACACGACCGCCCAAGGCGTCGCGGACGCCTTGGAAACCGTGCGCCGACTTCAAGAAGGAACCGAGCCGGAGATCCTCAACAAACCGCATCCGGACTGGTCGTAGTCATCGTTTTGGCATGGCTCAAAAACCGGGAACTGGCTCCGAGCCCAATAGCCTTTCGCGGGTGAAAAACACGGTTCGGTGAGGTGCCTGTCCCCTTTTTCTGAACCATGCCATCGTTTTGGCGGAGGCGAGGCACTCCGTAACGCGTCTCGTCCGGCCACGGAGTGTTTGGACTGCGTGTTTTCAGCGCGCGGACGCCGCCGTCGCGCAAAAAAAACTCCCGGAAAGGCCGCGTCCCAGGGGGGCAAAGGACACTTCACATTCCGGGAGCATTTGGCTCGCCAGCGCCAAATCGGCGCAAGTCGATACGTCGCAAGCGGCGGCAAACGTCGCGTTGCCGCTGGGGGTGTTTCGAAGCGCACCGCATGGGCGTCCATGCCGGCGGAAGCGCCTCGTGGTCCGCAGGAACTCACACTCGGCCAAACACATTCGTGCCCGGCTTCAGTGGGCGCCCCCAGTGCAGACCCTTCCACGCGGAAGCAGTTGGTCGATATTGGCTGCAAACGAATGGTTCTTCTGGAATCCATCCGCTCGCAAAAACTTTCACCGTTAGTTCGTATTGATTTCCTCTTGAGGCGGCGAGAATACAAAAAAGTGACGGGCCACGTCAAGACGGTTTTTGCCGAAATTCAAAAGAGGCGGAAAAATCCCCTCGCGACGGTATTGGCCCTTGCGGAAGTTCCTGGCAAAATGCGAGCCTGCTTCGGCTTGCGGTTCCGTGGACCGTGCGTACACAACAGGAATTCATCCAAGGAAGGTGCGATCGTGCAACCGGCACGCGTAGTCGATTACCTGGTTTATGTGGCCGTCCGTCTGTTGATCTGCGTGGTTCAGGCGATTCCCTTGGAAACGGGCGTGCGAATGGCCCGCGGCCTGGCGTGGCTGATGGCCAACGTTGTTCGTCTCCGCGGCGAAGTCGTCGATGAAAACCTTCGCCATGCCTTTGCCAGCCTTTCCGGCGAGCAGCGCCGCCGGCTGACCAGCCGGATGTGGGAACACCTCTTTCTCCTGGTCATGGAAGTCTCCCATGCGCCGCGGAAGATTCACGAGACCAATTGGCGGCAGTACGTTCGATTGAAAAACATCGGACCGCTGGTCGCCGAGCTTCTCTCCGAGCGGCCGACGATGATCGTCACGGCCCATTTCGGCAATTTCGAGGCGGGCGGATACCTGCTGGGCATTCTCGGTTTTCCAACGTATGCCGTCGCACGGCCGCTGGACAATCCCTTCCTGAATCGCTTCGTCAACCGCTTTCGCGGCGCGACTGGGCAGTACATCGTGCCCAAGAACGGCGGCTACGACCAGATCCTCGCCGTACTGGGCCGCGGCGGCACGCTCTCGCTATTGGCCGACCAGTACGCGGGACCGAAGGGATGCTGGGTCCGCTTCTTCGATCGTCCGGCCTCGGCCCATAAGGCGATCGCACTTCTGGCGCTGGAACACCAGGCGTTAGTCGCGGTCACCTACGCACGGCGCGCGGAACAGCCGATGCGATTCGAGATGTGCTGCGCGGCCATGGCGGATCCGCGCGACGCCGAATTCTCGTCGGCCGGCGTCCCCGCACTAACGCAGTGGTATACGCGTCAACTGGAGGACTTCATCCGTTGCTGGCCCGAGCAGTATTGGTGGGTCCATCGTCGCTGGAAAGACACACGCAAGAAGAAAAAACCGTCTGCCAGTCAGGCAGCGTGAAGAGCGCAAGGGTCGTCCGGAGTCATAGAATCCGGGATGGCAGATTGGGTCGATGGTAAAGTCTCCATCCCTAAATCAGGGAAAACCCTATGGCGTGTTGTCTATCGAATCGGTCATCCTGTCGGAAACCGCTTTCGTGGTCATGACGAACCGTGGGCAGGCGCAGTCGCGCAACCCTCGTTCGGGGCTAGCTTGAGCATGCGGCGCGCCGGTTGCATGGTGGTGGATCGGAATACGGTCCGCCGTGCGGCGGTGGCTGGCAAGGATTCTTGTACCGAAAGGCAACCCGATGCATACCCACTACACGACCCACGCCGTGCGGCAATTCCGTGACCGTCAACTGCAGGACGCCTCTGCAGAGGACATTCTCCGGCAGGCGGATCGCGCGGAACTGCTGCTCGGGGAACTCGACCCGAAACGAACCTATTCCACAGCCAACCTGCTTGCGCGAATCGCCAAGAAGTCTGGCAGGAACATCGAATCGGCCGAAGTGGTTGCCGGCAGACAGTTGCGTAGCGATCTCCGGCTTTTCATCGAAGACGCCACGGAGGCGGCGGGCCTGACTCCCGATTCGGCCGATCAGCCCGTGCTTACCATGCAAGACCTCGCCCGCGAACTCCACGTATCGACGAAAACGATCGCACGCTGGCGGAAGCAGGGACTCGTGAGCCGGCGGTTTGTCTCGGAGGGGCGGTTGCGCGTCGGGTTTTTGCGGAGTTCCGTGGAGCAGTTTGTGTCTGAGAATGGGGACCGGGTTCGGCGGGGCTCCGAGTTCAGCCAACTCAGTGATGCGGAGCGGCGGCACATCGTGGCGGAGGCTCGTAAGCTCGTTCATGACGGCTGCTGGCCCGCCGAGGTGACGAAACGGCTTGCGCTGGTCACGGGCCGCAACGTCGAAACGATCCGCTATACGCTCAAACACCATGACCAACAGTGTCCTGGAGACCCTCTCTTTCCGGATCACTACGGGCCGCCGCGTCCGGAAACCGTGCAGAGGATCTATCAGCAGTTCCGCCGCGGCGAATCGCTCGAAGCCTTGAGCAAGCGTTTCTGCCGCACGAAAGCGAGTATCCAACGGATCGTCCTGCGGATGCGGGCGAAGCGAATTCTGGAACTCCCGCTCGACTACATTCCGAGTGACGAATTTGTCGAGATGACGTCGACGCAGGAGCGCGAGATTCTCGGCCCAATGCCCGAAAGTGATCAGCCGGCCAGGAAGGTGCGTCTGCCGAAGGGATTGCCGTCGTACCTCGCAAGCCTCTACGAGGTGCCCCTTTTGACGCGCGAGCAGGAGGCCCACCTTTTTCGGCAGATGAACTGCCTGAAGTACAAGGCCCACCAAATTCGCGCGAAACTCGATCCGGAGCGGCCCCGCGTTCGCCTCATGAACCGCATCGAACGACTGCATCAAGAGGCGGTGAAGGTCAAGAACCAGATCCTGCGAGCAAACCTCCGTCTGGTGGTATCGATTGCGAAACGGCACGTCGGGCCGACGGTGAGCTTCTTCGAACTGGTCAGCGACGGAAACATCTCACTCATCCGGGCCGTGGAGAAGTTCGATTATTCGCGAGGCAATAAGTTCAGCACCTATGCGAGTTGGGCGATTATGAAGAACTTCGCGCGGAGCATTCCGGGAGAGCTGCGCCAGATCGACCGGTTCCGTACTGGCCTGGGAGAGCTATTCGTCATGAGAGAGGATATCCGCAGCGACCAGCAGGAGTTGGAAATGGCTCAGTCGCAGCGCCAAGCCCAGATCGAGCGGATCCTCAAGCGGCTCGGCGAGCGTGAGCAGGAAATCATCGTATCGCGCTATGGGCTCAATCGCGGCGAGGAGCCGCGGACACTTCAGCAAGTCGGCGCCGATCTAGGGGTGACGAAGGAGCGGATCCGGCAACTGGAGGCCCGGGCCCTCCGGAAGTTGAGGTTGGCGGCCGAGGAGGAGAATATCGCTTTCTCCATTTGACGGATCGCCGAGAGGCGTCTCCTGGGGGGTGCTTGTATTATCTCGCTGCCGGACATAGCATGGTGGCCGGCAAAGCGAGACTGCACTGAATACCCAGGAGCCACCCCCATGTCCCAGTCGTTCAATTCCGCCGCGACGGTCGTCTTTTCTTCGGCATTGTTCCTCGGTTTAGGCTGCGCCGAGCGGCCCAATTCTCGCGGCATCAGCCCGCGAACCACGGTACCCGTGGAAAACGTGGCGGCGCCCGGGCCAGCCGATACGGCTACCGACGCCCAGCCACAGGCCGCCGAGGCATCCTCATCGCTCAAGAAGGCCGAGCTGCTGATCAAGTTTTCCGAGGGCTGCAACACGCCCGATGCCATGGCGCTGCTCCCCGACGGCAATGTGATCCTCTCCATGCCGAATTTTAACAAGATCGAGGACGGGGCCTTCATGATGCGGATTACCCCGGACAACAAAGCTGAGAAATTCCTGGAGCTTCCGAACCACCCTCAGACCAAGAAACCGGTGGGACCGTTGGGCGTTTGTGTAGCGCCGTCAGGCGACCTGTATTTGGCCGATTACCAGATGACCGGCGAGCGTCAGTCGCGCGTGCTGCGGATCGTGATGAAGGACGGCAAGCCGGCGGAGGTCAAGCCGGCAATCACCGGTTTTCACGTCTCCAACGCGGTGATTTGCCGCGACGGCTTCCTCTACGTGAGCGAGACCCAGATCGACACAAAAGCCAAGCCGGCCACCAGCGGCGTGTTCCGGTTCAAACTCGACGAATTGGAGGGCGAACCGATCGCTTTGGCGGAAGACGAGACCAAGGATCCGCATTTCCTCGACACGATCCTGGTCCACAACGAGGAGCTTCCGCTGGGGGCCGACGGCCTCTGTTTCGATAAAGAGGGCAACCTGTACATCGGCAATTTCTCCGATGGCACCGTCCACCGCTTCGAGTTCGACGAGGCGGGCAAAGTCAAGTCGAACACGATTTTCGCCAAGGCCGACTTCATGAAGAGCGCCGACGGCCTGTTCATGGACACCGCCAGCGGAGTGATCTACGTGGCCGATTCCAAGGCCAACGCCGTGCAAATGGTCCATCCGGACGGCACGGTCACGACACTGGCCCAGAACGGCGACACGGACGGGTTGGACGGCGGCATGGATCAGCCTTGCGAAGTGCTGCTCCGCGGTCGGGAGGTCATCGTCTCCAACATGGACTGGCCGGTGCCCGGCTGCATCAACCAGACCTACAATGAGCCGTGTACGCTCTCGGTGATTCGGTTGGACTGACCGGTACATCAGGCTTCACAGCCATACTTCAGTTCAAAAACCGAAACGTTCTGCGAACTCGGCAGGGCTCATGTCGATATCGCGGAGAATGCTGCGAAGGGTGCCGATCTTGAGTGACCGATTGGTATGAACGGGCACCGAGGTGCGTTGGTCGCCGCGCGCGAAGAAATGATGACTGCCCCGAACGCGAACCAAGACAAAACCTTCCTCCTGAAGGAAGTTTGCCATCTCTGCGCCGGTGATGCGGGGCAGTTTAGCCACGGGTCAGTTCGGCCAAATCCCAGTCGAGTCGACGAATGGCAGGGGAATGCATCCGCGACAGCGCGTCGTCCAGCCCGAATACATCGATGTAGCCGGCGAGTGCTTCGCGCAGATCATCAATCGCCTCCTCTTCCGTCTCCCCCTCGCCGTAGGCTGGAATGTCCGGCACGCGCGCGGTGAACCCGCCCTGTTCCAAGTCGGCAATCAATTCTACGAAAATAGCCATATCGCGCACCCCCAAGTACGCTTGAATTATAGCACTTACGGCGAGGTGACGCCAGTGTCCTCCGATGGGTCGTCAACGCGTCGCAGCCCCAATTCACCTCCTACGCACGGCACGACATAGATTGCTTTTCGTACGCCAGGCAGGTTCGGCGGCATGGTCCGTTCACCTTCACTCGTCGCCGGCCAGACCGCTTCGCGCGCCCCGCAGCCGGAACACCTCTGTGGATCGACTACCCCATCGAAGTGCTGTAGCACCAAAGCACTTATCCGGCGTCCTTCAACTCGAACGTGAACTCGTTTGCCCCGTCTTCTGTCACGTCCGCCTTCAAGGTACTGGTCCCGATCACGCGGACCTTCTTGGGAATGTTCGGATACTCTTTCGCCGCCGCGGCCGGCTGGCCGGGTTCCACGGGGACCGGATCGGCCATCGGCGGAAGGACCATCACTGAGTAGTTCCCCGGGGTCACGCCGGAAATGGCGGCGATCCCTTCGTCGTTCAGTTCGCCTCCCGCGGCCTCGCCCGTCTGTGGGTTGCTCAGATCAACGCGGCCTTCGGTGACCGGCTCTCCGCCGTAAGTCACCGTCACGGTGACGTCGGCCGTCGTTTTGCCGGAATGCGGCGTCGGATTGCCGCAACCGCCAAGAAGACCAGCAACGAGAAGCAGAGCAGCGGAGCATGCCAGGCAGGCAGACGGTTGTGAGATCGTTCGACAGTTTTTCATGATTGGCCTCGATAACGGAGATTTCCGGGGAACTGCAAAAGCAAACCGCGACGGCAGAAGCTGCAACGGCTCAGTATATACACGGAGCCAATTAAAACTCGCCGATGACCTGGCCGTCATCGCGAGCGCACAGTTGCAGCAGGGTATCCAGGGGGATCGTCTCCGCTACAAAGCGAACTGAACCGTCCGTCAGCAAGACGTGCAGACCACCCGGGTGAAACGAGTTGATCACGGTGTTGGCCGAGTACTGAGTGCCAGCGGGAGTCGGGGCGCCCGAAAGCCAATAGGCATTGGGAGAATAACGAACGGTCGTCGTCCCTGCGCTATACCATCCACCTCCTGAAGCCAGCGGCAGCGGAGTCCGAGAATTCCAAGTCGACCAGCCGACATTCGCCCATCCGTGCCAGGCGCCCAGTTGGTTCGCGCTTCTTTCTCTTCCGTTGACTTGTCCCGATTGCTCGGCGACGAAAATGGTGTTCGAGGTGCCGTCGAGACAATCACCCATTCGTTTGCTGGCATCGGGCACAAGCATTCCATTATTGCAATTGCTCGAACCGCCATTGCACACAGGGCCGGTGCAAACATTGGTTCGGCCGATCGGGTCGGGCGTAGCGCCGCTGATGCCGACGTAGTCGACGACCATGCTCACCAAGCTGCCGGTGCTGTCGTCCGACAGGTCGAGGTCGCCGACATTGGTTGCGCCGTGCGGGCTGGAAGGGCAGACGAAACCGTCGATTCTCGCGGTGTACAACACGGGATTGCCGACCATACCGCTGTGAGCCCAAAAGTTTCCACTCGTGAAACTGATCAGATCGTAGACCGATCCCTGTTCGATGTAAGGCAGTATGCCGACCCGCCAGTTGCATGCCCGAGATTGCGAGTTGTTCAGTTGAGAACCAATGGGAAAAGCTCGCATCGTGTCGTGATAGTTGTGCAAAGCCAAGCCAAGTTGCTTCATGTTGTTGGAGCATTGGCTCCGCCTGGCGGCCTCGCGCGCGGCCTGCACCGCTGGCAATAACAGAGCTATCAAGATACCGATGATCGCGATCACCACCAGCAGCTCAACGAGTGTAAAGGCTCGGACACGGTTTGGGTTGCGTACCACGAAGCGACTCCTAAAAGAAAGTGTGAGGAAAAAAGCAAGAAGCGAACGCCAGAGCCGCCCCTGGCGGCAGCAAACCGAGTATAGACCGATCTTCTCTCCGGTCAATCGGAGTGAATGGCCCGGTGATTCTTCACTGTGCGGGGTTTTCCCGTTTGGCCGAATCCCTTTCCCTACGCCCCGACCGCACGTTCGGTAGTTGAAATTACCGGCTGCCGAGTCTCGTCGTCACGGGGTAAATCAAAACTCGGCGATGACTCCGCCGTCATCCCGAGCACACAGTTGCCGAAGCGTGTTCATTTCGATCGTCTCCGCGACGAATCGAACGGAGCCATCCGTCAGCAAAACGTGCAGCCCGCCCGGGTGGTATGAGTTGAGCACCGTGTTGGCTGAATATCGGCTGCTCGCAGGAGTCGCGGCGCCCGAAAGCCAATAGGCATTCAGTTGGTAGCGAACGGTGGTCGTCCCGGCAGTATACCAGAAACCGCCCGCAGCCAGCGGCAGAGTCGTCCTCGCGTTCCAAGTCGACCAGCCGACATTCGCCCAGCCATGCCAGGCGCCGAGCGCGTTGGCGCTCTGCTCTCTTCCGTTCACCTGTCCCGACTGCTCCGCGACAAGAATGGTGTTCGAGGTGCCGTCCCGGCAAGTGCTTATTGGCTTGCTCGCGTCGGGAACCAGCATTCCATTATTGCAGTTGCTCGAACTGCTGGCGAGTACATCGCCGGTGCAAACGTTCGTCCGGCCGATCGGGTCGGGCGTGGTGCCGCTGATGCCGACATAATCGACGACCATGCTCACCAAACTCGGGTTGGCGGTATTGTCCGAAAGGTCAATGTCGCCGACATTGGTCGCGCCGTGCGGGCTGGAAGGACAGACAAATCCATCGATTCGCGCCGTGTAGAGAACGCTATTGACCCCGAAACCACTATGAGCCCAGAAGCTTCCGCTCAAGAAATTGATCTGATCGTAGACTGTCTCCTGTTCCATGTAGGGTAGAATACCGACTCGCCAGTTGCATGCCCGAGAATTTGAGTTGTTCAGTTCCGAACCGATGGGAAATGCCCGCATCGTGTCGTGATAGTTGTGCAAAGCCAAGCCAAGTTGCTTCATGTTGTTGGAGCATTGGCTCCGCCTGGCGGCCTCGCGCGCGGCCTGCACCGCCGGCAATAACAGAGCTATCAAGATACCAATGATCGCGATCACCACCAACAATTCGACGAGGGTAAAACCTCGCCCGAGGTTTGACTTACGAGCCATAACACCGTTCCTTTACATAGGGAGTCAACGAAATGGCAAAGAGTGCGAGTGTGGCCGAGAGCCCAATTCCCTCCCGGTGGCGCCACATTGAGTATAGACCGATTCTTCCCTCGGTCAACGGGGAATGAATGCCCCCGGCGATTTTTCGGGCTGTACGGTCTATTCCGTCAAATCTCCCCACGCTTCTCGCGGTGCGGTGCAACCCAGATCGCCTTGCGAGAATCAATTCGCTCCATCGACTCCAGCCGCTCGCCCCCCCTTTCATTGATCCCCGGGCAGACCGCTTCGCACGCGCCGCAGCCGGGACACTTCTGCGGGTCCACGCGGGGGGTCGTTATGTAGGTTTCGTAATCGAATACCAGTTCGATCGCCCCGTAGGGACAGGCATTACGGCAGATCGCGCACTCTCGCTCACCGTTTTCCGGAGACAGCAGGCATAAGCTCATGTCCAGTTTGGCCAGACCGATCGGATGCGACGGCTTGGCCTCCAGCATGAGCGGCGCGATGGCGCCGCTAGGACAGACCTCGGTGCAACGGCGGCAATCTTCCTTGCAGTAGCTCTGGTCGAAGCGGACTATCGGCGACAGATAGCCCACGATGGTTTCCGGCGACTGGTCCGGATGGAGAATTCCTTCCGGGCAGACGCGGAGACAGTTCCCGCACCGCAGGCAGAGCCAGGGAAACTGCCCCTCGCTCGCCGCGCCGGGAGGTCGGATCGGCGCCGCAGTCGAACGGCTCGCCGCAGCCCGCGCCCATCGAGCGACGCCGGCGCCCGCTGCCGCGGCCAGCGCCCCCGTGCCGAAGGAAAAGACCGCACGACGAGAGACTCGGATCGGTCCGCGATCAGAAGCTCTCCCGGCTTTTCGTACAACTCGCCCCGTTGCGGGCACGGAGCGCACACCACGAAACAGCAACTCTTGCGTTGCGCCTAGCGGGCAAACGCGCAGACACCACGCATGGGGCCACAGCGCCGCGCTGGCGGCGATCAGCACCAGGCCGCCCAGAGCGGCCCACCCCGCGATGGCGGCGGGGTCGTGCCACAGCGTAAATGCACCGCTGAAGATTGCCATCGGATCGAACCACAGCGCCAAGGGGTAGCCGAGCGCGGCCCCGGCGAGCGTGGCCACCGCGATCCACCGCCCCAGATACGGCAGCGAGGCAAAGGCGGTCTTCGCGCTGGGGCGCAGTCGCTGGAGGGGAGCCGTGCAGAGCCCAACGGGGCAGGCGTAGCGGCAGAACCATCGTCGCGAAAACAACACCAGCATAAGAACGGGCAGGCCCACCCAAACTGCCGGCGGCAACGCCACGCGCCACCAACTGCCCAGGTCCGAGAACCACCCTGCCGTCACAGTCCGGCCCGCCAACGCCGACGCAATCAACACATAGGGGCTCAGCGCGGGCACCAATAACGGCGCCCAAGACCACGGCCGAACCAGGCCCGTCAACAACAGCACCATCGCCGCGAAAAACACGCAGCGGATCAACAGCCGAATCGCTCGTTTTCGGCGGAGAGGATTTCGTGCGATGTCCTCACGCGGTTTGAGACGCATTTCCGGCACATTCGTGCTCCAAGACAGAACCAATAGGGGGCTGAGTAACTAACTCAAACTGTAAACGGAGTTGAAAAGGGGACTGGCTCCGAGCGTGGTTTTGGCCCGGGACGGCCGAGGAAACGCCGGCCGCTCGGTGCCTGTCCCTTTTTCAACGGTTAGCGTTTCAACCTACACTTGCCTTCGCCGACAAACCATACCATAACGGATTGGCTTCGTCGCGTCACGAGCCAGTTCATGCGCATCGCCATCCTTCCAGTAGTCTTCTCAGCCCCGGACGGGTTGCCTTTGAAGAGGTTTCGGGATTCAATGAAAGGGCCTCGCCGGTTTCCAGCCCCAATGAGACACAGATGTCGAAGCTTCCCAATACTATGCCCATGACACCCGCACCCGGTCGCCCAGCCCCTTGCGGCCGTGCCAACTCGGCACTGCTTCTGGTTCTCGCCACGATTGCCGCATTGGGCGGGCTCGTCCTGGTTCTGACGATGCTCGATCGCTCGGAGCACGGTGAATCGGCGGAAGAACTGAACTTGTTCTGCGCAGCGGGCTTGCGGCAGCCCGTCGAAGAAGTCGTCGCCGAGTACCAACGGCGATACCAGGTGCCGGTCCGTGTGCAGTACGGCGGGTCGAACACCCTGCTGAGCCAGATTGAAGCGGGTGGCGTCGGCGACCTGTACCTGGCTGGCGAAGAGATCTATGCCCAGCAGGCCAGACAAAAGGGCCTCGCCCGCGAGATCCTACCCATTGCCCTGCAGCGGCCGGTGATCGCCGTCGCAAAAGGCAACCCCAAGAGAATCGAGAAGCTCGACGACCTGCTGCGGGACGACGTCCGGGTAGCGCTAGCCAACCCGGATCAAGCCGCCATCGGCAAGCTGGCCCGGGACTTGCTGGAGTCGGCCGGCGTATGGACGAAGCTCCAGCGGCAGGTGACCGTGCGGGGAGTGTTCAAGCCCACGGTGACCGACCTGGCCAACGACCTGAAACTCGGCAGCGTCGACGCCGCGATTCTCTGGAACGCCACAGTCGCACAGTACCCGGAGTTGGAGGCGATTCGCTGTAATGCGTTGGAGGCTGGAACGGCTCGCATGGTGGTCTCCGTGCTGACCTCGGCGAATCGGCCGCCGGCCGCGTTGCGATTTGCTCGGTACCTGACGGCGAAGGACCGCGGCCTTGGCGCATTCACCGCCAAGGGGTACGAAGTGGTCGACGCTGACCTCTGGGCCGAGTCGCCGGAGATCACGTTTTTCGTCGGGTCGGTGAATCGTCGGGCGATCGAAGACACGGTGAAGGCATTCCAACAGCGCGAAGGAGTCACTGTCAACACCGTTTACAACGGCTGCGGCATCCTCACCGCTCAGATGAAGAGCATCCGCGATAAGCAGTCCGGCGGTTTTCCCGATCTCTACATGGCCTGCGACGTTTACTATCTGCAGAACGTCAAGGAGTGGTTCCAGGAAGCGGCCGAAGTCTCCGACAACCAGATCGTGATGGTGGTCGAGAAAGACAACCCCAAGAACATTCACGACCTTAAAGACCTCTTGCGTCCCGGGGTTCGCGTGGTCGTCGGCCAGCCCGAGCAGTGTACGATCGGCGCCCTGACCCGCCGAATGCTCGAAAACGAAGGGCTCTACGAAGGGGTAATGGAGAATGTCGTTTCGCAGACGGCCACTTCGGCGATGCTGCTTCCGGCCGTAACCACCGCCTCCGCCGACGTTGCCTTGGCCTACGATACCGACGCCTTGGCGGAACCCGGCCGGATCGAAATCGTCCGCATCGACTCGAAATACACCAAGGCCATCCAGCCGTTCGCCATCGCGAAGTCGAGCGAGCACAAGCAGCTCGCTCGCCGGCTCTTCCAGGCGCTGGCCGAATCGCAGGCGAAGTTCGAGGCGGCCGGCTTCGGTTGGCGAATGATTTGTCCCGCGCCCGGTTTTGAGGACTGAAGCGCAGCCCTGATATCGTATGGCCCACGCTCCCATGCCAACTCACAACACCTCCCCCAATCCCCATCGGCCGCCGAACGATGCGCGGTTCTATGCGGCATTGGGCGTATTGGGCGGCTTTTATGTGCTGGTGATCGTTGCGCTGCTGCTGGCCGACCTCGCCTACATGGCCACCAGCGACGCCACCGAGGCCGGCTGGATGCCCGACGTGGCTCGGCGGATCTCGCCGTGGCCGGCCGTGGCTCGCGCGCCGGCCAATGTTCTGGTCAACCTCTTGGCGGCGCTGGCCAAACCGGAGATCCGCTACGCCATTGTATTGAGCCTCGTTTCTTGTACGATCACGGCGATCGTCTCGCTCTGGGTGGCGGTGCCGCTGGGATACGTGCTAGCGCGGGTGCCGTTCCGCGGTCGAGGGCTGGTCGACCTGATTCTCGACATTCCCATTGTCCTGCCTCCGTTGGTGCTGGGGCTAAGCCTGCTGATTCTCTTCCAATTCTCGCCCCGCGCCGTCCGTGAGGCGGTGGTCTATCAGGTGCCGGCCGTGATCCTCGCCCAGTTCGTCGTGGCTTGCGCGTTTGCCGTACGTACGATGCAGGCGACCTTTCAACTGATCGACCCGCGCCGCGAACAGGTCGCACTGACTCTCGGCTGCAACCGGGCGCAGGCTTTCTGGCGAGTGGTGCTGCCGGAGTCCAAACGCGGAATCATCACCGCCGGCACGCTGGCATGGGCACGGGCACTGGGCGAGTTTGGTCCCCTGTTGATTTTCGCCGGGGCCACCCGCATGAAGACCGAGGTTCTTTCGACCACCGTCTTTCTGGAATTGAGCATCGGCAACCTGCCGGCGGCCGTGGCTGTCTCGATGATCATGATCGTCGCCGCCGCCGTGGTGCTGGCCATCATGCGGCTGGCCGGCAGCCGCGAGTGGATCCTTTAACCGGCAGCCCGGCTGCTACCATCAAGAAAAACGCTGGCGTCCCGACAACCGATAGCCGAGCAGCCGGGCTGCTGAAACAGAGATCGCCCCAAGCAATGATTACTCTCGAAAACGTCGCGATCGAACAAGGTGAATTCCGCTTGACGGATGTCTCCTTTTCGATCCCCGCCGGCGCCTATGGAGTGCTGATGGGCGCGACCGGCTCCGGCAAGACCACCATCCTGGAAGCTGTCTGCGGTTTGCGACCGGTGGCAGGAGGGCGAATCCTCTTACCGGCGGGCGACGTGACGCACCTCCGCCCCAGCGAGCGAGATCTGGGCTATGTGCCGCAGGACGGCGTGCTCTTCCCCTCGATGACCGTCGCCGAGCATCTCGCCTTCGCGTTGCACCTCCGCCGCTGGCCGGCGGCGGCGATTCGCCGCCGGGTTGGCGAGTTGGCGGCGATGCTCGCCATCGAACCGCTGCTGCCGCGACGTCCGCCGGGGCTCAGCGGCGGCGAGCGGCAGCGTGTGGCTCTCGGACGCGCCCTGGCCTTCCGCCCTTCGGTGCTCTGCCTCGATGAGCCGCTCAGCGCCCTGGATTCCGGCACCCGGCAGCGGATGTACTCGCTCTTGCAGAATGTCTGCCGGCAGACCGGTGTGACCGTTCTCCACGTCACGCACAGCCGCCGCGAAGCCCGCCGCCTCGGCGACACCCTCTTGCGACTGCACGACGGCAAAGTGGTCCGGGACGCCGCAACGGCGCCGAGAAATCCACAAACCGAGGCGTAGCAATCAGTTCTTTTCAACTCTCGCCGCCTACGCCAGCGACGCCGTAAACCACCTTCTTCTCCCACCGCGCCACGCAGGCCGCCAGCGCGAGGTCGCCGGTAACGTTCAGCACGGTGCGGCACATATCGAGGATGCGATCGATCCCGAGAATGATGGCGATCGATTCGCCAGGCACGCCAATCGCCTGCAGGATGATCACGATCATCGGGATTGAACCGCCCGGCACGCCGGCGGTTCCCATTCCGCCGAGCACCGCCATCAGCACAACGATCACTTGCTGGGCGACGGTGAGTTCCACGCCAAACACCTGGGCAAGAAAAAGAACCACAACCCCCTCGTAAAGCCCCGTGCCGTTCTGGTTCCCCGTCGCCCCCACGGTGAGCACAAACCGGGAGATCGCCGGTGGCAGTCGCAGGTTCTCTTCCGCCACCCGTAGCGCCGTCGGCAGCGTGGCATTGGAACTGGACGTGCCGAACGCCATCAGCATCGCATCGGAGACATCCGAGAAAAACCGCAGCGGGTTGCGCCGGCCCACGACCATCAGGAACAGCGGATAAACGACAAAGAGCTGCAAGCCCAGACCACCCAGCGCCACGCCGAGAAACCACGCCAACGTGGTCAGCAACTCGCCGCCGAGTCGAGCCGTCATGGCGAAGATCAGACATGCCACGCCGAAAGGCGCCAGCCGCATCGCAAAACCGATGATCGCCATCGACACCTCGAACAACCCCTGGAGCACCGCCACCAACGTCGCCGCTTTCTCGCCGACGGCCGCCGTCGCCAGGCCGAATGCCAGGGCGAAAAACATCACCGCCAACATGCCGTTGCCTTTCGAGGTTCCGTCCAGGGCGCCGACCATCTCCTGCAGCGGGTTCTCGGGAATAATATCCAGCAGCGTGTCCTTCAGCGGTTTCGCCCGGCGGGCCTGTTCGATCGTCTCTAAAGCGCCTTTGGAATACTGTTCCGCCAGAGCCTCGCGTTTTTCCTGCGACAGGCGGTGCCCGGGGCGGACCGTGTTCACCAGCGTAATCCCGATCACCACGGCGATGAGCGACAAGAGCACGGTGAAGGCCAGCGTCCACCCGCCGACGCGTCCTAAGTGCCTCAAATCACCCAATTCGACGACCGCCAGCGCCAAGGCCGAGAAGATCAGCGGCAAGACCACCATCAGAATCAGACGCAGAAAGACGCGCCCCAACGGATCGGCGACATTCGTCGCGAACCAGTCGAGCCGGTCGTCGACGCCGTTGCCGTCTTCGTCGCGAAAATCCTCCAGTCCCGCCGTGTCCGGCCGGGAAAAAACCATATGGCAGGCCGTTCCCAGAACGGCCCCCAGAACCAGCCCCATCACGATCTTCCAGTGCAGCGGAATTCCCCGCCGCTCGTGGTGGGGATCGGAAGAAGGCGGCGGTTCATTGCGGTTCGAGGCGGTGATCATGCCCGGAGCATCCTCTGGACGGAGGCACTTGTCAAGCCGCACGTTTTGCACCCGGCGACCCCTGGAGGATATGATATAATGTGGCCAATCGGTAGGGGGTCGATGTGAAAGCCAGGCCCGCAACCAGGGAGAACAATACGATGAAGTACGTTTTGTCGATGTTCGTTTGTCTGATCGTGCTAAATGCTTTGGTTCCCGGTCCGGCAAATGCATCGGAGCAGCCGACGCCACCTTCCGCCACAGGCGAACAAGGCAAGCCGCCGGTCGGAGAAATCGAAGCGACAACGCCCGACAGCCCCGACGCAGCGGGCACGGAAAGCGATGTCCCCACGCTTGTCAAGCGGCTCTCGGATTCCAATCCGAACCTCCGAGCCGCGGCGGCCAGGCGGCTCGGGCAATTGGGGCCACAGGCTGTGGAGGCTGTGCCGTCGCTGATTCGCGCGCTGGAGGACGACGGTTATCCGGATATCGGTGATCCGGTTTGGATCTTGGCCGCCAAAGCGCTGGGCAAGATGGGCTCTAAGGCCGTGCCGCAACTGATCGATCCATTGCAAAGCCCGGACCCCCACGTAACAAAGGGCGTTGCGGCAGCCCTGGGGGACATCGGTCCTGCCGCCAGCGAAGCGGTGGGGGCTCTGATCGCTGCTTTAGAAAAAGATGATCCGCAGACACGGATCACGCTCCTGTACGGATTGAAGGGCATCGGTCCGGGCGCCGACCCCGCGGTTCCGCTGTTGATTCAACTGCTCAGTCACGACGACTTCCACACTCGTTACTGGGCTTGTCAAGCGTTGGGCGGGATCGGCCCGGCAGCAGCCGCGGCGGTGCCGGCGCTTTGCCGCCTCACGACCGATGGTCCGGCTTCGGTTCGGCGTCATGCCGCCGCGGCGCTGGGTAGTATTGGCCCGGCAATTGGCCCGCCGGGGCTCGACGCGCTGGTCAAGGCGCTCCGCGATCCGGTCGATCCGGTCCGCCAGGATGCCGTGGCCGCGCTGGGCAAGTTGGGCGAGTTGGCCAAACCGGCCGTTGCCGAAATTCAAGCGGCCATCCGCGAAGGGAAGATGAGCACGTTGGCCGGCTCGGCTCACACACTCTGGCAGTTGACGCGCGATCCCGATGTCGTTGTTCCGGTGCTCATCGAAGATCTCAATCGTTTTGGCACATCGCCCGAGGCCGCTCGGATGCTAGGTGAACTCGGAGAAGCCGCCAAGGCGGCCGTACCGGAACTGGCGAAAAACCTGCAGTCGAGCGATCCGCTCTTGCGATTCGAGGCGGCGCGAGCGCTGGGCCGGATCGGCCCGGCGGCGCAAACGGCCGTACCGGCGTTGCAGCGGGCTCTGGAGGACGAGTCGCTCGACGTCCGCCAGGCTGCTCAGACGTCGCTGAAGCAGATCGAGCCGAGCACTTGATGTACGTCAGGCTTTCCAGCCTGACATCGGCCCCGAGTCAGGCTGGAAAGCCTCGTGCTGCAGTGTCGGGCCGGAAAGCCTGACCTATTGAACCGCCGCCTCTGGCAAGTCCGCCACCTATTCGATTGCCGATGCCAAAGGAGTGACTCGCATGAATAGTCTTCACCGCGTCGTAGCAGCTTTGGAACGGCGCGTGCCTGATCGGGTGCCGTATTTCGAATGCGCCATCGACACGCGGGTGATGCAATACTTGCTTCCCGGCTGCGACTATTTCCAGTTCAACGACTGGCTCGGCATGGACAACGTCGGGCAAAACCGCAGTTCGTGGAGCCGGGAGAACGTGGAGTTCATCGGCGACGACTATGCCGATAAGAATGCCACGATGATGTCGCCCCGGCACTTCAAGGAGTTCATCCTGCCGGGCCTTCAACGTTGCGTCGATGCGGCTCACGAGGCCGGGGCCTATGTGGTCAAGCACACGGACGGCAATATCATGGGCATTCTCGACATGGTCGTCGGCACGGGCATCGACGCCCTCAATCCGCTCGAACCACAAGCGGGCATGGACATCGGACTGATCAAACAGCGCTACGGCGACCGTACCGCCCTGATCGGCAATATCGATTGCGGCTACGTGCTGAGCCAGGCGCCGCTGGACGAAGTCCGCCGCACGACGCGGGAGACCATCCGCAAAGCTGCTCCCGGCGGCGGCTACTGCCTCTCCAGTTCCAACAGTATTCACTCGTCGGTCAAGCCGGAGAACTTCATGGCGATGATCGATACCTGGCGGCAGGTCGGCGAGTATCCGATCCATGACTGACGTCGAGCAACCTTCAGCCGGCAAGATACTCCCGAATCAGTCGGATATTGTCGGGCGGCGTTTCTAGCGGCATGGCGCCGGTTCCCATCACGCAGTTGGCGCGGCCGCCGACGATCTCGAGCACGTGATCGATGGCGCGATAGAGCCGCTGCGGTTCGTTGCAGGCGACGACAGCCGGGTCAAGGTTGACGCGGATCTTCACGTGGGGATGCGTGCGAGCGACACGCTCGACAAAGGCGGCCTGGTTGGTTTCCACGTTGCAGGCCAGGTAATCCGTGCCGGTGGAGAGGATATCGTCCAGCACCGGATAGGTGTTGCCGCCCATAATGCAGGGGACGGGATGGCCGACGGCGTCGGCGGCGATATCCAGCACTCGCTGGAGAGCCGGAATCTCCAACTCGTGAAACTGCCGTGGGGAGAGCATCGGCGGCGCCGCGGCCGACTCGAAAAAGGCCACGTCGAGCCCCGCCTTCGCCACCGCCCGGCAGAGAACGGCCTGGTTCTCGGCCAGCCGCATCAGCAGTTCGGCCAGTGATTCGGGGTGAAGTGCGGCATCGAGGCAGAGGTTGTTGATTCCGCGAAGATTGAAGGCGATCGAGAAAGGGCCTCCTACTGGCAGACGCACGTCGGCGTCGGGGAACTCGCGTTTCAGACGCTGCCCGACCGAGAGCATCATCGCGATTCGGCCATCTCGCTCTGGATCGAACGGGCGGAGGTGGATTCCCTCTTCCGTCGAAGAGAGCAGCGGCTGGTGGATTGCCGGTATGGCATCCGGTGTTGACGCAGCGACCGTGGCGCCATAGGCCTCCGCCTCGAGGTTGTAGATGTCGATGGCCACCGCAATGACCTGCTGACGGTAATGGAGGTAAGCGGCACGGTGCGCAGCAAACATCAGCTCCGGATTGCGCGACACCTCCCACGGCGTACGTCCGACGAAGTGGGCGGCATGTTCGTAAATCACCGGCGTAAACGGGATCTTCATGGAAATTGGCTCTCCGGGAAACGGCGACGACCCGCGACGGCCAACCGCGGCGAATCGGCCAGGCAACGTCTGGCTATTATGGGCGAAACTTCGCTGAATCCCAAGCCCAGCGCGGCATGCCGAATTGCAGTGTCGGCGGAGCGACTTTCTTTCCCGCCGCGGATTACTTACAATAGTTAGAAACATTTACCGGTCGGGGACTGGTCCATTTTTCGGCCGGTCGATCCGCTTTGAGGCCAACGACGTTGGCCGAAAACATGGACCTGTCCCCCTCCCTTCTGCCCCAGCCCGCGAGACCTCGCCGATCCTCCGCGAGCGATTTCGAAAGACCACCGACGACCATGCCTGCCCTGGTGCCACGCTACCTTGTACCCTTTCACCCCAAGCGGGTGCCACACTTCTTCACCGATGTGCTGGTCCTCGGCGGCGGACTGGCCGGTTTTCGGGCGGCTTTGGGCGTCGACTCGGGCCGATCGGCACTGGTCATTACCAAGAGCGAACTGGAACAGTCCAACAGCGTTCATGCGCAGGGCGGCATCGCCGCGGTGCTGGGTCCGGAAGACCGTTGGGAGGACCATGTCAGCGACACCATGCTCGCCGGTGGCACCCTCTGCGATCTGGATGTCGTCCGGCACGTCGTCCGGGAAGGCCCCTCGCGGGTCCGCGAATTGGTCGAATGGGGAACCGAATTCGACCAGGCCGACGGCACGTTGGCGCTCTCGCGCGAAGGAGGGCACGGCCGCGACCGCATCGCGCATGCCAACGGCGACGCCACCGGTCGCGAGATCATGCGAGCCATCATCGAGCGGGTGCAGAAGGCCAAAAACATCTCCGTCTGGGAGAACACCTTCTCGATCGATCTGTTGACCCACGACGGCGCGTGCCGAGGTGCGATCGTTTGGAACGAGCGGCACGGAAAGACCGTGATCTGGGCGAAACAAACGGTCCTGGCCACCGGCGGCGTCGGCCAGGTCTACCGCGAAACGACCAATCCGGACGTAGCCACCGGCGACGGAATGGCGATGGCCTACCGCGCAGGAGCACAACTGCGCGATATGGAATTCATGCAGTTCCACCCCACCGTGCTCTATATTGCCGGCAGCAGCCGCCATCTGATCACTGAGGCGATGCGGGGCGAGGGCGCTCACCTCGTCGATCGCCACGGTTACCGCTTCATGCCCGACTACGACCAGCGCGCCGAACTGGCGCCGCGCGACGTGGTGAGCTGGTCGATCGTCAGCCAGATGGAGAAGACGCGGCATCCCAACGTCTACCTCGATCTCACGCACCTCGATTCCAACGTGGTCCGTTCCCGTTTTCCCGGCATCGCCGCGATCTGCGAGAAGTTTGACCTCGATATCACCAAAGATCGGATTCCCGTCCGTCCCGGCGCGCACTACATGATGGGCGGCGTGACCGTGGACATGGAAGGCCGCACCACGCTGCCCGGCCTCTGGGCCGCCGGCGAGGTCACTTCCAGCGGCCTGCACGGGGCCAATCGCCTCGCCTCCAACAGCCTGTTGGAGGCGCTGGTCTACGGGGCGCACACAGGCGAGGGCGCGTCGCGCGAAGCGGCCCGTGTGAACGACACCTTCCGCGCCCTCGCCCTGGAAAACCCGCGCTCGCGGCTCTCCAGCGAGCGGCTCGACCTGACCGATATCCACAACTCGCTGAAGAGCCTCATGTGGCGCGGCATGGGCGTGCGGCGCAACGCCGACGGACTGCACGAAGCGATGGACAACATCGAACACTGGTGCCGCTACGTGCTGGCCCTGCAGTTCCAGGGACCGATCGGGTGGGAGTTGCAGAACATGCTCTGCGTGGCCCGCCTGATGATCCGCGCCGCGCTGGACCGCAAGGAAACCCGCGGCTGCCACGTCCGCACCGATTTCCCCGAACGCGACGACACCCACTGGAATCGCCACGCGGTCTTCAACCGGGAGCAGGACGAGCAACTGGCCGCACAGCAGGACTGAGGAAGTCACGAGTCGAGAGCCAAGAGTCACGAGTTGAGAGTCGAGGGCCAGTCGGAGGGTTTGGCTCTCGACCCTCGACTCTTGTCTCTCGACTGTGCTATGAGGAGGTAGGGACGATGTGGCGTCGAATCACGTGGACGGCGAGTTTGGCAATCATTCTCACCGGCCCATCGGGCCCCGTGGCGGCCGCCGAGCCGGCGGTCGAGCCCCCGAAAGGCGCCGCTGAGTACCAGGCGTTGCCGAGGCCGACGGACGGACGTCGGATGGCGCTGACCGTCGATAAGCTCGAAAACGGCATGGATCCGCAACGCCCACTGTTGATCTGGGCGATCGGATCGAGTTTCACCAACGGGCTGGGCAACGGCGACTTGCTCATCGATTTGATCCGGCAGCGATTTTCCGCCGCGCCGCCGATCGTCTACAAGAAAATGGCCGGCAATTCCACCTCGTACCACTTTTCGCACGGCTGGGCTCGCCATTTGGTGATTCCCGATCAGCCCGACGTCGTGCTGATCTACAATTTCGGCAAGACGGAAGACCTCGAGCAGTTGATCGCGGAACTCCGCCGCAACACGACGGCCGATATTCTCATCGGCAGCCTCCACTGGTGCATTCCCCACAAGCCTGTCTGGCCGGATCCGGACGCCGCCAACAGCCACCAGGATCCGCAAGCACTGCGGGCGCTGGCCGACAAGTACGGCGTCGAGTTTGTCGAGAATCGCCGCGAGATGACTGAGTACATGGTCGCCAACGGGCTGTCAATCGAAGACCTGTTGGCCGACTCCGTCCATGAGAACCGCTATGCCTCGCGGATGACCGTGATGAATATCGCCCGCCATTTTCATCGACCGGACCAATTTGACTACCATCCGGCCAGTCGCGAGCGCCGCATCCAGGCCGAAGCGACCGAGGTGCGAACATCCCCCGGCGACTGGAAACCCACCGAAGGCGGGTCGGCCCTCGTGACCACCAATAGCGGCAGCGAAATGACGGTGGCTTTCACGGGCAATCGCATCGAGTTAATCGGTTGGCACGGGCCGCAGGGCGGCGAAGCCGAGGTTCAAATCGACGGCAAGCCCGCCGATCAAGTCGAGGCGTTCTATGCGACCTACATCCAGCCCGATCCCAAGAACGCGCTGAATCCGCCCAATCCGCCGCGCGACCGTTGCCCCCACGCCGTCTCACTGGGCACGAACCTCGTCCCGCAACGGTGGACCATTACCATGATCAGCGATGCGTGCGACTACGAGTTGCTGGGCAGTGAGACGGGCCCCGATGGCAAAGGCAACGCCCTGAAACCCTTCACCAGCGTCTCCGGGCAAGTCCTCATCGATCCGGAATTCTGGCGCGGCGCGAAAGACAACCGCGCAGGCGACCGCTTCACGTTCGAGGTGGTTCGCGCCACGGTCGGCAAAGTTTCCTTCAAGGCGGACTCCCGCGGAAGATTTCGGTTGCGGCTGGCATCCGGCCTTTCCAACCAGGCACACGAGTTGAAGCTCATTTGCTGTGGCGACAAAGCGGTGACTGTGGACGCCTTCGACGTGTTCGAGCCGCCGTTGCGGAGCGACATGTAAGCCGCGGTAAAAGGATACGTAATGCAACCAAGAAGGGGTCGGGAGTCTTTTTCCGTATCGGCCGCCGACCGCGTTGATCATGCCGAGCGGCGTTGAGGCCGATACGGAAAAAGACTCCCGACCCCCTTTGCGCACCGTATCATTATGACGGCGCGTTTTTCAAATGCCAGCGAAAGGGTTTCGAATGTCCCCATTCCGCGATTTTATCCGTTTCGCCTTGATCGTTATTGTTCTCGTCGCCTACTGCCGCGCCGCGTCGGCGAAGGATGCCTTACGAAAAGTCCCAAAACCCCTGCCGGAGCACCCGGGCAATGTCTTTCTCTTCGGCGAGGAAGCCATTATTCCCGCCGCGGCCGAGGCCGCACAATGGAAGCTGGTCGATATCGACGACAGACCCGCAGGCAGCGGCGCTCTCGACGTCGGACAGCAGCAAGTGTCGCTCGGCAGGCCGGATATCGGCTGGTATCGGGCCGATTTCTTCGACGCCAAGGGCAAGCCGCTCGACTGGACGACCATCGGCGTGCTGGCGGAATTGAAGGCCCCGGTGCCCGCCGATTCGCCAATCTCGGCCGACTCGGCCACGGCATGGTTTGCCAGGCGATACGAGAACCAGCCCATCCATCAAGAGATCCTGGCAAATCTCGCTGCCCTGGCCGGTGTCAACTGGATTCGCGATCGTCTCTCGTGGGGCGATATCCAAAAAGATCGCGGCGAGTTTGCCACCGACACGATCTACGACAGCTCCGCGGCCCTGGCAGCGAAGCACGGGCTGAACGTCTTGCAGGTCTTTCACAGCACGCCCGGCTGGGCCATCGACAAGAAGCTCGATGGCCGGCGGGCCTGGTCCCGCTTTCCACGCGACCTGCGCGACCACTATGCGTTTTCCAAGGCGATGGGCCGGCGTTTTCAGCAATCGGTCCGTGCATGGGAGCCGTGGAACGAGGCCAACATCGAACCCTTCGGCGGGCATACGATCGACGAAATGTGTTCCCTGCAAAAGGCTGCCTATCTTGGCTTCAAGGGGGCCGATCCCGATCTGACGGTGTGCTGGAACGTCTATGCCGGATCGGGTTCTCCGCTGCACAGCGAGGGCGTCGTCGCCAACGAATCGTGGCCCTACTTCGAGACCTACAACATCCACTCCTATTCGGCGCCGGACCGGTACGAGAGCCAGTTTGCCACGGCCCGGGATGCCGCCTGCGGGCGGCCGATCTGGATTACCGAGTGCGGCATTCGGCTCACCACGCGAGGCGAGAAACCGTGGGGCGATCTTACCGCGGAAGACCAGCGCGTGCAGGCCCGATTCATCGCGCCGTCCTACGCCAGCAGCCTCTTCGCCGGGGTGGAGCGACACTTTTTCTTCATTCTGGGAAACTACGTCGAGGGGGACGTGCAATTCGGTCTGCTTCGCCACGACCACACGCCGCGGCCGGGCTATTTGGCTTTGGCTGCCGTCGGACGCTTCCTGGCCGGCGCGAAATGCCTGGGCCGCCTCGCTCCAACAATCCACGCTTTCCGAGCACAGCCCGACGGCTGCGACCGCGAGGTTCTCGTCGCCTGGGGTGACGGGGCGGCGTCGCCGCTGCCGGCGACTCTACGCGTCGAGTCGGTGTTCGATCATTTCGGCCGATCGCTCGGCACCGCTCCGCCGTCGACGCTCAAACCAGAGGCGGTCTTCATCGTGATGCCCCCGGGAGAATGTGAGAAGCTGCAGCTCGAAGCCCCGCCTGCCCGCTCGCCGCGACGCGACGGAGAGCCGTCGCCAGTCGTCCTGCAGATCTCGCTTCCGGCCCACACGGCAAGATTGAACAACCAGGCGCACGAGATCGAGCCGGGCGTCGACACGCAACTGCCGTTGTTCGTCTATAACTTCGCCGAGCAGCCCGTCTCCGGCACACTGGCGGTGGAAGACGCGCCGCCAGGATGGCAGGTACAACTCCGATCGGAACCGGTACGGATCGAGCCGATGGGGCGGCAGACGGTGCCGGCCAGCGTCACCATCCCGGCAAGCGGGCTCAACCTGCTGGCGGGCGCTTGGATCAAACTGCGCGGCGATTTCGGCCCGATGGGACGTCCCGTGCTTGCATTTCGATTGGCCGCCGACCTGCTGAAATTGCGGCCGGCGGAAACCTGTCCGATCTCGGCCGCGAATGAGACTGCCCGCTGGAAAGACAATATTGTCCCTGGCGGCAAGATGAGCCATCAGGCGCGGACACCTTCCGGAGTTCTGTTCGACATGAGGTTTGCGGACGCGGACCCCTGGGCGTATCCGCGCTTGGCGCTAATCGAACAGGAGGTGCCGGACGACCGCTGCGACGGTCTCGCTTTGAACGCCGCAGTGCTGGAGGGGACGGGCACGATCCGGGTGCAGTTTGTTGAAGAGGGCGGAGCGTCGTACCTGGCCGAAGCGAGCATCGACACGGCCCGCCGCGAGCTTCAGCGGGCCGTGGTGCTATTCCGGCAATGCAAGTGGGGTTCGTTCTCCAAGCCCGACTCGGATGGAAAGTTGCAGCCGGCCAAGATTCGCGAAATTCTCGTCGGCATCAACTCCAAAGAGAACTCGACGGCGCAAATGGCGGTAGACGGGCTCGAGTGGGTGCGTTTTTGAGAGCCCGTCCACCGACAGGTAACTTGCTTCTTCCTGCGAATCCGGCCACAATAACGCTTTACGTCCTCAAATGCATGATCCGGCAGCAACCCCACCGGCAGTACATTCCCGCCAACAGAAAAGGCCTAGCATGACACCTATCGACCGACGTCGTTTTCTCCAGCACGCAATGACCTCCTCGGCCGCTGCCGCGGCGATCGGCCCCGCTGGCCGTATCCTGGCCGCGGAAAAGCCGTCGAAGAGTCCCAATGAGAAACTCAACGTGGCGATCATCGGCGTCCGCGGCCGCGGCCAGGACCACGCCCGGGCCTTTGCCGCCATGCCCGACTGCGAGGTGACTTGCATCTGCGAGTGCGATCGCGCGATCGCCCCCTCGGTCGTCAAGAAGATCGGCGAGATCCAGAAAGGCCGCGAACCGAAGTTCGTCGAGGATCTGCGGCGCGTGTTCGAGGATAAGTCGATCGACATGGTCTCCGTAGCCACGCCCAACCACTGGCATTCCCTCGCCGCGATTTGGGCCATGCAGGCCGGCAAAGACGTCTACGTGGAAAAGCCGGTCAGTCACAACGTCAGCGAAGGCCGCCGCATGGTGCAAGTCGCGCGTAAGCACAATCGCATCTGCCAGGGGGGCACCCAGTACCGTTCTTTTGGCCCAAATCGCGAGGCCGCCCGCTACATTGCCGAGGGCAAACTCGGCAAAGTCAGCTACGCGCATTGTTACACCTATCGGACGCGTAACCCCATCGGCGCGCCGGGCGAGTATCAGCCTCCGGAATCGCTCGACTATAATCTCTGGGCAGGCCCGGCCCCCATGCCGTTGCCGGTCCGCCGTCCCAATTTCCACTATGACTGGCACTGGATCTGGGACTACGGCAACGGCGAATTGGGCAACAACAGCGTCCATCCGGTCGACGCGATGCGGATGATCGTCGGCGGAACCGGGCTGGGCCGCGGGGTGCTCAGCTACGGCGCCCGCCATTATGACGACGCCGGCCAAACGCCCAACACCCAGGTCACCATCCACGATCTCGGCGAGATGGTTCTCGTACAGGAAGTCCGCAATCTGAAAACGGCGCCTCCCGCGCGCGGCGGCGCAATCCTTGTCGAAGGCAGCGAAGGCTACCTCGTCAGCACGCTCAGCGGCGCCTCCGCCTACCGTCCCGATGGCGAACTGGCCCAGAAATTCGAGGCCCCCAACGACGACCATTTCGCCAATTTCGTCAAAGCCGTCCGCAGCCGCAACCGCGAAGACCTCAACGCCGAGATCGTCAACGGCCACATCTCCACGGCCGTGATCCACGTGGCCAACATCTCGCAGCGCCTGGGCGAGGATGCCTCGCCCGCCGAGATCAAGGCCCGCTTGGAAAAGTTGCCAGCGGCGGAAAAGACGCTGGAGACATTCGAGAGCATCCGCAAGCACCTAGCCGATCACGATATCGATATCGACAAACAGCCGTTGAAACTCGGTCCCTGGCTCCAGATCGATTCCGACAAGGAGACCTTCGTCGGCAACGACGCGGCCAACGCCATGCTCACGCGCGACTACCGCGAACCGTTCGTCGTTCCGGCCGCCGATCAGATGTGAGTCGCTGATGCCGAGCGTGAAGGGCGGGGGAAGAACAACTGGTGAATTCCCCGGGGCCAGCGAGTCCGAAAGGGGTCGATAATTCAAGAAGTGGGGATCGAAAGTTCATGTCCATCCACGACTGGACTCGCGTCGATGCCGGCATTCACTTGCTGATCGTCGATCTCTTTCCGCCCAGCCCTCGAGACCCGCAAGGTATTCACCGGGCCATCTGGGGCGACGACTGTGGCGAAAGCTTTCTGATGCCCGCAGACAAACCGTTGACTTGTGTTGCCTGCATCGGCGGAGCCGGCGCAGAGGCTTTCATCGAACCGGTCGCCGTCGGTGACGAGTTGCCCGACATGCCTCTTTTTCTAACCCCCGAAGTGTACGTTCCCGTTCCGCTGGAAGCGGCCTATCAATTGGCTTGGGACGGAATGCCCAGCTACTGGCGCGACGTGCTGACCGGAGATTGAAAAAAAGCCCGCCGGCCGTGGCCGACGGGCTTCTGCTTGTCTCAAGCAACGCTGCAGGCGCTCAGATTAGTTCTCCGGTAAAGGACGTGAGGGCCTTCATGTAGTTGCCGCGTTCGAAAGCGGCCGGAGTGGGGCAGTTCTGCTGGCTCATCGCCCCCTTAAGCTGCTCGATCGACTCGTACTCTTTTTCCTCCATCCAGAACCTCATGCCTTCGAGAATGGCCGAGATCTGATCGAAGCCCTTGGTGTAGAGCACCGAGGCGATCATGCCCACGTCAGCCCCGGCCAGCAGGGCTTTGAGCATGCCCTGGGCATCGTGGATGCCGCTGGTCAATGCCATTGAGGCTTTCACGCGGTGGTATAAGATGGCGACCCAACGCATCGGCAGCATTGCCTCGAACTTGCTGCTGAGCACCAGTCGCGGCGAAACTTCCAACTCCTCCAGGTCGATGTCCGGCTGGAGGAAACGGTTGAAGATCACCAAACCGTCCGCTCCCGCTTCCGACAAGCGTATGGCCATGTTGCCGGGCGAGCTGAAATAAGGTCCGACCTTAACCGCCAGCGGGATCGAGATCGACTTCTTCACCGCTGCGACCAGGTCGACGTACTGTTGCTCGACTTCCTGGCCGGACTTGTTGACGTCGGCGGCAATGAAGTAGATGTTCAACTCCAAGGCGTCGGCTCCGGCGTCCTGCATCAGCCTGGCGTAGCGGATCCAGCCGCCCTCGGAAGTACCGTTGAGGCTGGCGATGATCGGCATCGAAACGGCCTTTTTGGCCTTCTCGATGTGGTCGAGATAGGCATCGGGACCAACCCTGTAATCTTCCATCTCCGGAAAATACCGAAGCGCTTCGGCAAAACTGTCGGCGCCCCGCTCGTAGACGTTGAACGTCTCGGCTTCTTCGAAGGAGATCTGCTCTTCAAAGAGCGACGGCAGCACCGCCGCCGCCGCTCCCGCTTCTTCCAGCTTCTTGAGGTTGTCGGCCTCGCCCGTCAACGGGCAGGCGGCAACGACGACCGGATTCTTCAGCTTCAGTCCCAGATACTTGGTGCTCAGATCAATGCTCATGCTTCCACCTCCTTCGTGGCTTTCGCCGATTGCTCGCCATTACCGCCGTCGGCCTTGACGGAGACCGGCGGGTGGGTGACTTTTGCCAGTTGCTCGTAGAAGTTCCAGCGATCCAGGATGTCTTCCTGGGCCAGCGTCATCAGCCGCTCCGACGCTTCCGGTTTGGAGCGGGCGAGGATGGCGAACCGCGCCGCCTTCATGGCAAACTCCTTGAAGTCGCCCTTCGGCGCACGGCTGTCGAGGTGGAACGGCTGCTCGTGGTCGCGCGGATCGTAGTGGTACAACGGCCAGTAGCCGCAGGCCACCGCTTCTTTCTGCAGGTCCATCGCCGTGGTCATGTCGATGCCCCAGCCAATGCAGTGCGAGAAGGCGATGATGATCGACGGCCCGCGATACGACTCGGCCGCCAGGATCGTCTTCAAGGCGTGCAGCGGATTGGCTCCCAGAGCGATCTGGCCGACAAACACGTTGCCGTAGGACATGGCGATCAGGCCGAGATCCTTTTTGCGGCTCGGCTTGCCGGCGGCGGCGAATTTGGCCACAGCCCCGCGCGGCGTCGCCTTGGATGCCTGGCCGCCGGTGTTGGAGTAGACCTCGGTGTCCAGCACCAGGACGTTGATGTCGCGCCCGGAGGCGAGCACGTGGTCCACGCCGCCGAAGCCGATATCGTAAGCCCAGCCGTCGCCGCCGAAGCTCCAGATGCTGCGACGGATGAGATGCTCAGCCGTACTGAGCAGATTGCGGGCGTCGGGCGAGTCGATCCCCTTCAGCCGCTCGCGCAACTGCGCGACCGCCTGTCGCTGATCGGCGATCTCTTGCTCGGTTTCCTGCTTGTTTCCCGCCAGTTTTGCCACCAGTTCGTCGCCAAGCTGCGAGGCAAGCCGGCGGAGCAGATCGCGTGCGTACTCCGTCTGCTGGTCGGCCGCCAACCGGAATCCAAAGCCGAATTCCGCGCAGTCCTCGAAGAGCGAGTTGGACCAACTCGGCCCGCGGCCGTCGCGGTTGGTCGTGTAGGGCGTGCAGGGGAGATTGGCGCCGTAGATCGACGAGCAACCGGTGGCGTTGGCAATCAGCATGCGGTCGCCGAAGAACTGGGTGATCAGCTTTACGTACGGTGTCTCGCCGCAACCGGCGCAGGCGCCGGAGAACTCGAACAACGGCTGTAAGAGCTGCGAGCCCTTGATCGTATCGGCCTTGACGTTGTTGCGATCCACGTCGGGAAGGTTGAGGAAGAACTCCCAGTTAGCCATCTCCGCATCGACGTGCTCAAGCATCGGCAGCATGTCGATCGCCTTGTGCTTGGGCTGGCTCTTGTCTTTGGCCGGACAAACGTTGACGCAGACGCCGCAACCGGTGCAATCTTCCGGAGCAACCTGCAGGGTGACTTTCCAGCCGGGATACTCCTTGCCGCGCCAGTCGGCCGACTTGAATTGCTCTGGAGCGCCTTCCAGCGCCTTGGGATCGACCACTTTCATGCGGATTGTCGCATGGGGGCAGACCAACGAGCAGAGACCGCACTGGATGCAGATCGTAGCATCCCAAACGGGGATCGTCTGGGCGATGCGGCGCTTCTCGTATTGCGTGGTGCCGGTGGGGAAAGTGCCGTCTTCCGGCATGGCGCTGACCGGCAGGTCATCGCCGCGATTGGCAATCATTTCGGCCAGCACGTTCTTGACGAATTCCGGCGCGTTCTCGGGAACCGGCGGCACACGGAAGTGCTTCGAGGTGACCTTGTCGGGCACCTTCACCTCGTGCAGGGCCGCCAGCGCGCCGTCGACCGCGGCAAAGTTCCGCTCGACGATCGTGCCTCCCCCTTTCTTGCCGTAAGTCTTCTTGATCGCGCCTTTGATCTCGGCGATAGCGCTGTCGGGCGGCATCACGTTGGCGAGCTTGAAGAAGCAGGTTTGCATCACCGTATTGATCCGCACACCCATCTGGGCATCGCGGGCCACGCGGTAGGCGTCGACCACGTAGAACTTCAGCTTCTTCTTGAGAATCTCCTCCTGTACTTCGATGGGGAGGGTGTCCCAGACCTCATCGGGCCCGTAGGGGCTGTTAAGCAGGAACGTCGCCCCCGGCTCGGCCATCGAGAGCATGTCGATCCGGTCGATGAACTGCAACTGGTGGCAGGCGATGAAATTGGCCGAATGCACCAGGTAGGAACCTTTGATCGGCCGTGGGCTGAACCGCAGGTGCGAGGTCGTCACCGAACCGGCCTTGCGGGAGTCGTAGACGAAGTAGCCCTGGGCGTGATAATCGGTGCTCTCACCGACGATCTTCACCGAGTTCTTGTTGGCCCCCACCGTGCCGTCGCTGCCCAGCCCAAAGAACATGGCCCGAATAACGTCGTCGCGTTCGGTGGAGAAATGAGGGTCGTAGGGAAGGCTGAGGTGCGTGACGTCGTCGTTGATCCCGACGGTGAATCGCCGTTTCGGCTCCGCTTTCTTCAATTCATCGTAGACGGCCGCCACCATCGCCGGAGTGAATTCCTTCGACGAGAGGCCGTAACGTCCGCTGACCACCTTGGGCATGGAACCGTTGCCGGCGCGATCCTCGGCCAACGCGGTGATGACGTCCTGGTACAGCGGTTCGCCCGCCGCGCCAGGCTCTTTGGTCCGATCCAGAACGGCAATCTTCTTCACAGTCGCTGGCAGCGCAGCGAGAAAAGCCTTGCAGTCGAATGGCCGGTACAGCCGTACCTTCACCAGACCGACCTTCTCGCCTTCCGGCACGAGCTTGTCGATCGTTTCTTCCACCACGCCATTGCCCGAGGCCATCGCGACAATCACCCGCTCGGCGTCGGGGGCGCCAACGTAATCGAAGAGGTGGTAATGCCGCCCGGTGAGATCGGCAAACTTGTCCATCCACTTTTGGACGATCCCGGCGACGGCATCGTAGTAGAGATTGCAGGCCTCGCGAGCCTGGAAGAAGACGTCCGGATTCTGGGCGGTGCCGCGGAGCTTCGGTCGCTCCGGGGAGAGGGCGCGCTGACGATGTTTGCGGATCAGCTCGTCGTCGAGCATTGCCCGGCAATCGTCCTCGGTAAGTTCTTCAATCTTGTTGACTTCGTGCGAGATGCGGAAGCCATCGTAGAAATGAACGAAGGGCACGCGCGCTTCCAGAGTGGCCGCCTGGGAAATCAGCGCGAAATCCTGGGCTTCCTGGACCGAGCCGGAGGCGAGCATGGCCCAGCCAGTCGAGCGGCAGGCCATCACGTCGCCATGATCGCCGAAAATCGAAAGCGCGTGGGTGGCGACCGTGCGGGCGGTGACGTGGAACACCGTCGAGGTCAGCTCGCCGGCGATCTTGAACATATTGGGGATCATCAGCAGGAGGCCCTGCGATGCCGTGAAGGTGGTGGTTAGGGCGCCTCCCTGCAACGCGCCATGCACCGCGCCGGCCGCGCCGGCTTCACTCTGCATTTCGACCACGTGGGGCACCGTGCCGAAAATGTTTTTGCGGCCGGCGGCCGCCCAAGCGTCCGGCATCTCTCCCAGGCCCGACGAGGGAGTGATGGGATAAATGGCCATCACCTCGTTGGTCAGATGAGCGATGTTGGCGGTCGCTTCATTGCCATCGAGGGTCACGAAGCGTCGTTCTGCCACGGGCTGTCTCCTCAATATAGAAAGGTGGCGTTGGACTGCGAGAATAGGACTTGTGTCAGCAAACCTGGGAAAAAATACTCCCGGGGGGAACTTGGTGAACTCCCATGCGCCCAAAAAAAGCCTGCCCCTTGGGGGCATACCAGCGCGGACGAACGACTTCTGGGGTACTCCGCTGCGCCGGCGCTCTCCTGGCTACGGGATGGAAAGAATGTGGGAAGGCACTGCCAGCCCCAGACGCCGAAGTCCGGATCCTCCCAGCCGCTTACCTTAACGGTTCGCGCTGGCCGCCGCAAGGGCCCCTTCTGGGGGTTGACCGAGTGAGGCAAGAAGCTAATAGAGTGTTCGCTTGCAATCCGTGTCCGGCGGGCGTAATGTGCCCGAATTGGCCGGGTAAGCAACACCTTAGGATCAACGAAGGATTATTTCCATGAGAATTCTCCACTGCGTTTGTTTCATCGAACTACTCCTCTTACTAATCGATACAACTGCCACGCGATTGCCGGCGGCCGATCGGTCCGCGATGGTTGCCAAGGCGGTCCTCCAAGCTAATCAATCCGGGCAGAACCGCCTGAAGCCGGACGATTGGCGACCGTGGCAGAAAGGGTTTGTGCGACAGGATGGCCTCTTTTTCTGCGACAACGGCGCGGATGCGTCGGCCCAGCGCGGCGCGAGCCAAACAGTCGTGCTCAACCAGACACGCCCGGAGCCGATCGTGGCCGTGGCCTGGAGTAAAGCCGAAGGCGTGACCGGGGGGGCCGACAACAACTACGCTCTCTATCTCGATCTCGTCTACGCCGATGGAACCTACCTTTGGGGCCAAACGGCGCCGTTCGCCACCGGCAGCCACGACTGGCAACGCCGGCAGGTGCTCGTGTTGCCCGAGAAACCGGTCAAGTCGCTATCGTGCCACCTGTTGCTTCGCGAGCACGGCGGCAAGGCGTGGTTTCGCGATCCGGAGTTGCGGGTCATTTCGGCCCCCGAGGGAGCCTGCACGTTTGACGGCGTGCCGGTCACGGTGGCGTCGCCCGCCCGGACGGGATTTCAGGTCCGCGACGTGGCCGCCGGTTCGGACTTTGTTCGCATCGGTCGCGAAGCTCTGGGACTGAAGCTCGACTGGAAAGAAACGACGGAGGCAGGTGCCACGTTCGTCGATGCCACGTTAACCGACACCACCGGCAAAGACCGCGCGATTGCCCTCGTCTATGCCGTTCCAGTAACCCCGCAGGGGCTGCGGTGGCTGCAACAGCCGCGGCAGACACTAGACGTGGAGCCGATGCGGGAGTACGTCCATGCGTCGCAGTTCCGAGTCGGCGGCGGCCGACTGTCCTACTATCCCTTCGGAGCGGTGTCCGACGATGGTCGCGGCACGGCGCTGGGGATCGACATGGCACGGCCAGCGTTCTATCGAGTCGGTTACCATGCCGGCACAGGCGAACTCTTCCTGACCTACGATATTGGTTTGGCGCCGGAAAAGCCGGCGGCTCACGTGCGGTTCTGCCGGTTTGAATTCGACGCGGCGTGGGGCTTCCGGTCGGCGCTGGCGAAGTATTACCAGATCTTCCCGGATCATTTCCACTGCCGCACGCCCCAACAGGGTCTGTGGATGCCGTTTGCCAAGATCAGCGCCGTGAAAGACTGGGAGGATTTCGGCTTTCGGTTCAAGGAAGGTGACGGCGAGACGGCCTGGGACGACGAGCACGGGATCATCACCTTCCGTTATACCGAGCCAATGACCTGGTGGATGCGGATGCCCAAAGAGATGCCGCGGACGATGGAGGCCGCGGTAGCGGAGTCGCGGCGGTTGGCCGAAAAGGGCGACTCCCAGGCGAAGGCCCTGGCGACCAGCGGCTATCACGATGAGGCGGGTCGATTCGTTGCTCGGCTGCTCGACACGCCCTGGTGCAACGGCGCCGTCTGGAGCATGAATTCGATGCCAGGCATCACCGGCGACGCCACCGACTTCGCCAATAAATGGAATCCCAAGTTGCGCGAGCGGTTGTACGGGCCGGGACGCCAGGCCGACTTGGACGGCGAGTACATCGATTCCAGCGAGGGCTACGTGACCGACGAGTTGGATTTCCGCCGCGATCACTTCGCGGCAGCCGCCTCGCCGCTGGTCTTCTCTCCCGATTCGCACCGGCCGGCCATCTTCCGCGGCCTGATTGCCTATGAGTATGTCCGTGGAATTGCCGACGACGTCCACGCCATGGGCAAGCTGATGATGGCCAACAGCACACCGATCCGGCTCTGCTGGCTGGCGCCGCTGCTGGAGGTGATGGGCACGGAAACCGACTGGCACCGCCAAGAGACCTGGCGGCCGATGTCCGACGCCGACCTGCTCTACCGTCGCGCGATGTGCAAGGGGAAGCCGTTCTGTTTCCTGATGAACACGGAGTTCGAGAAGTTCTCGTACGAGCTGGTGGAGAAGTATATGAAGCGCTCGCTCGCTTATGGCATGTTTCCGGGGTTCTTCAGCCACAACGCCTCGCAGGGGCATTACTTCACTCGGCCCGATCTCTACGATCGCGACCGGCCGCTCTTCAAGAAGTATCTCCCGTTGTGCAAGCAAGTGGCGGAAGCCGGCTGGGAGCCGATCACCGCGGCGACGACCAGTGACGAGCGAGTCTATGTGGAGCGATTCGGAGAACGATTCCTGACGGTGTTCAATGACAGCGGCGAACCCCGTACCGTTACCATTACGCTCCAGCGGCAAGCGCCGGCGGCGAGCCGGAACCTCGTTTCCGGCAAATCCATCGCTTGGACGGGGGGCAAAGCCGAGTTGACGCTCCAGACCGAAGACGTGGCGGTGCTGGAGTTGCAGTAGCCGGGCAGTGGGGCATGCGGGCCGGGAAACGGCTGATCGCTAGAGCCGGTCACGATAGCGCTGGCGAAAAGCATCGACCTTGGCCCGGGTGTCAGCTTCCAGTTCCAGTTTGGCCAAGTGCTCGTAGGCCCTCCTGGCAATGAAGAAATCCGCGTTATCGAGAAGGCGAGCCACATCAGACATCGTCTTCTGCGAAGCGAATTTCCGCTGCTCGAGAATTCGCAGCGCCAGGTGAATCGGGAAGTAAGGGAGCCGAGCCAGTCGTCCGGCAAGGCCCTCCAGGGTGTTGGCGGAGAGGCTCGGATCTTCCGAGAGTTTCTCCAGGATTAACGGTGCATCGGCAGGACGCACGCGGCAGCACGAGTCGATCAAGCGGGCGTGCAGTTTCGGCTTGTCGGGCACGGCGTGGCCGAGAAACTCCAGCGCCCGCAGGATCTGATCTCTCTCGCCGGTCTCGAGCAGATGAAAAACCGATTCCGCGAACTGTGGATCGGTTCGATGATGCTCCATCGCGTAGTCGAGGGCGAAATCGGCATATCTCCGTTCTTGGGAAACCAGCAGATGCTTCAGATACGCCGGAGTGCAGCTCTGCTCGGTGATGCCGCACAATTTCGGCACGATCTCGCCGTTCGCCCATCGCCAGAGCGCCCAGGTGGTGAAGGCGGCGTCTTGGATGACCGAGTCCTTCACGGTGACCGGCGTGGGAGCGGTGACCGCATCGACGTCGCCGACCGCTTCCACCGGCTTTTCCAGATAGCTGACCGCCCAACTACCAAGAATCGAGTTGCCATCCTTGAGGATGCGATCCAGCTTTGCGTAATCCTGCGCCGTAAACGGCACGTGCTCCTTCTTGGTGAGCGGTTTTCCGAGCGGGCATTTCAGTCGCTCGAAGCAGCCCACGGCATTCCAAAACATCGTCACCTCGACCGGCTTGCACTGATCGTCGACGCAGACGTGCGTCTCGAACGACAAGCGGTACTCAAGGGGAAAGCCGCTTCCATCCCTGGCTTGCACGACGTCATAAACCCGCGCCGGCCGCGACGGATCAACCGGA
Organism: Rhodopirellula sp.; assembly: GCA_012728855.1. Taxonomy (GTDB): domain Bacteria; phylum Planctomycetota; class Planctomycetia; order Pirellulales; family Thermoguttaceae; genus JABWBD01. Next base: position 54,947 of record JAAYEH010000101.1, read on the forward strand.
TCGGCAAGCGAAACCTTATGGATTACCGTTGTCGGCGCATCAACGGCCGATGGCGTCTCGGCATTCATCCGGGGACACCAGAGAATTGCCGGAAGCGAAAGCAGCGCGAAAAGCAGCGAAGCAAACAGCCGATAGCCGGCGGACTGTACAGCGCGGGATGGTCTTCTCACGACTTGGCGGCGGTTCATAGGGGGCGCTGGCGGAGTGCTTTGGTTGGGTGAGCTGGAATCGAGTTTCACGTATTTTCCATTCTACCGGCCTGCGGCTACGAGGTCCAACTCAAGAACATTGCGTGTGCGAAGCGTTGGACGTACAGGGACAGGTGGCTCCCCTCCCTCCCTCCCTCCCTCCCTCCCTCCGGAGGCTTCGCTTGACGCCTTCCCCGTCGCTATTTAGAGTGGCGTGCAACCGGACTACCGTTCCACTCCTCATGCTTGGCCATGACTCGAAGGCTTACGCCAACCCGAACTTCCGTGAGATCTTGCATCGCGGTATCCGCTGGGCCGCTGAGCGTTGAGTCGTTTCGCCCAGTCGGTTCGTATTGGAGGCCCTCCTAGCTGTCTTGCTGCCGGCAGACGAATGCGGAGTGAATAACTCAAACTGTAGGCGGAGTCAAAAAGGAGAACGACTCCGAGTGTGCCGTTCCGTTTTGGCAAAAAATCGCTCCATTAACACATGACCATGACCCGAACCAAGTTCATTCTCGCCATACTCTGTGGCCTCTCGGCCTCCGCGGTCCAGGATCTCGCCACCGCAGCGGACACCGATGGGAGTAAACCGCATCCTGTGGGCTTTTCCGGCCTCACCGCTGTGTCGAACCCGAAACAAGTCGATGCGATCGACCGGCGTTTGAAAGTGGTCAACGGCGACTTCAGCGACCTCAGCGGACTTACTGCGGGGAACGACGGCTGGTACGGCGGGCTACCGAACGGATGGCGCGGCTCGGACAGCGGCTACGCAGTCCACGCGCAGAAAGGCGCGACTCCACCGACCTGCAATCCATCGACGCTGGGATTCTTCCGGCAGAATGCCGGTATGGTGGCGGGCGATTCGGATGTCGTGCTCTCGTTCGACGTATCCGAACCGTGGAAGCCTGAGGCAGTTCTGAAGGCGGCGATCTACGACGGCAATTTCGCGCAACTCGCGGGCAGCGATTTCGGCCCCGGGCTCCGGCAGGAACTCGTTGCCAAAGGCGTTCCCGCGGGCACGTCGGTGATCATCGCCTTCCAGGCCGCCCAAGGCGTCCCCGGCCTCGACAATGTTTCCCTCGATGCCAAGGAAGCGACCCTCCCGGTATCCGCCGCGGCGCAATCAGCCTTGCGGGCGGGTCGGCCCGTCACGGTGGCCTGTTACTACTTCGGCAACTACCACCCGGGCGATCCTCGCAACGAGAAATCCAAGGGGAAGGGGTGGTCGGAATGGGAACTGGTCAAGGCGGCCAGGCCGCGTTTCCCCGGCCATCGCCAGCCGAACGTTCCGCTCTGGGGATACACCGACGAGTCGGATCCGGACATCATGGCGGAGAAGATCGCCGCGGCGGCGGACCACGGCATCGATGCGTTCATCTTCGACTGGTACTATTACAATGACGGCCCTTTTCTGGACCGGCCCATCGACAACGGATTTCTGAAGGCTGCGAACAACGCACGCCTCAAATTCGCCTTCATGTGGGCCAACCACGATTGGCTCGAACTCCACCCTTACCGGCGCGGCGCCGAACGCAAGGTTCTCTATCCCGGAGTCGTCACACCGGAGAACTTCGAAAAGATCTGCGACCACGTTATCCGATCTTACTTCCTGCATCCTTCCTACTGGCGGATCGACGGGCGGCCGTACTTCTCGTTCTACGAACTAACGAAACTGCTGGAGAGTTTCGGCAGCGTCGAGGCAACGCGCGCCGCGCTCGACAGGTTCCGCTCGAAGGCGGTGGCTGCCGGCCTTCCTGGCCTGCATCTGAATGCCGTTGTCTGGGGCCGGCCGATTCTGCCCGGCGAGGGCAAGCCGGCCGACGCCGGCCAACTCGTCAAGGATCTCCGTTTCGATTCGGTCACGTCCTACGTCTGGATCCACCACGTACCGCTATTGAAACTGCAGTCCGATTACGACGAAGTGCGCGACAGCTACTTCCGCTACTGGAGCGAGGCCGAGCAACGATTCGACGTCCCCTACTTCCCGAATGTGACGATGGGCTGGGATTCCAGCCCTCGCGCCCATCAGGACGACGAATTCGGGAATTTCGGCTACCCATTCATGAACACCATCTCCGGCAACACCCCGCAGCGATTTCAGGAAGCGTTGGCCATGACCAAACGGCGCCTGTTGTCCGAGCCGGGCGGCCCGCGCATCCTGACCATCAATTGCTGGAACGAATGGACCGAGGGCAGTTACCTGGAGCCCGACACCGTCCACGGCATGAAGTATCTCGAAGCCGTGCAAACGGTTTTCGGTTCAGGCCCCCCTCCAGATAACTCTCCTCGCCGAACGTCATCGCTCAAGTGAGGCGCAGGTCTGCGGCATCTTAGGATCGGCGAATGCATAACTGTTGCGAAATCGACGTGGGAAGGAGTCGGACGTACCGTTCGATCTTCATGCTCGTTTTGGGCTTCCTGGTTCCCGCTCTCTGCTTCGCGGGCGAGGAGGACGAATTCGGCCGAATTATCCAGGCCGACTGGACGGCGCAGGAGCGCAGGCTTGGCCGACTGCCGACCGATCCGCAGGCCATCGAGAGCGTCTTTCGGCGAGCCGGAACCCTGCTTGACGGTCTGTGCGCCCTGCCCCAGTCGCCCGATCTTGCAGCCGACCGTGTCCGGCTGGAATCGCTCGCAACCGCGGTGGCCGATGCCAAGACGCTCGGCGAAACGGGTCGACTGGCGTTGTACTATCAGGTCCGGACCCTCTGCCGTGCGATTGCCCTGAAGAACCCGCTGGTCGCCGGCAAGCGGATCGCCTTCATGAAACGACGGCGGTTCATCTCCCAGATGTTACACGAGTATCTGGGCTACTTCTACGACTACGGCGACATCGCGGGGGGCGGCGTCTATGTCCTGGAGCGGCCCGGACACTCGCTCGAAATCCGCGACCTGGTTCGCGACCGCCTGCCGAAGGGCAACTACACGACGTTGGCCCTTTCCTACGACGCCGACAGGCTGTACTTCGGCTTTGCCGAGCGGGCGCCGAGCAAGCCCGATTACTACTCGCCCGACCGGAAATGCTTTCACATCTGGGAGATGGGCACCAACGGCGACAACCTGCGTCAACGGACTGACGGCTGCAACGACGATTTCGACCCGTGCCCCCTGCCCGATGGCGGGATCGCCTTCATGTCCACGCGTCGGGGTGGGTTCGGGCGATGCCACAATCCGTGGGAACCTCTGCCGGCGTATACGCTGCACCGGATGGACGCCTCCGGGCGCAACGTGCGGACGCTTTCCTTCCATGAGACGAACGAGTGGCATCCGGCGGTCCTGAGCGACGGGCGGATTATCTATTCCCGATGGGACTACGTAGACCGCTCGGCCGCGAACTATCATGGGCTCTGGGTCAGCAATCCCGACGGGACGAACCCGGCCATTGTGTTTGGCAACTACACGCAGCGGATCAATGCCTGCTTCCAGGCCAAGGCGGTTCCGGGGTCGAAGAAGATTGCTTTCATCGCCGGGGCGCATCATGCGGACGTGGGCGGCTCGCTCGTGCTGGTCGATCCGGACAGATGCCGGCTCGACCCCGTTACCGGCGAAGACCGATTCGAGTCCCTTGACGTGCTGACGCCGGAGGTGTGTTTTCCCGAGGGCGTTGGCTGGCCCGGCAGCTTCTTCCACAGCCCCTGGCCGCTCTCGGAGGACTACTTTCTCGTGGCGTTCAGTTTCCAGCCGCTTCCCGGCATGGGCTCGAAGGTCGCGGACGACAACTACACCGGCCTGTACTACTTCGACCGTTTCGGAAACCTGGAACTGCTCTACGCGGATCCGTACTTCTCCTGCATGTACCCGATTCCGCTCGCGCCCCGCCCGGTCCCGCCCGTCGTCGCCAGCAGTCTGGATCCGCAGCTAGGGGACGAGGGCGAGTTCATCTTGACGGATGTCCGGCGGAGCTTCTTCGCGATGCCTCCTGCACGACCGATTCGGACGCTCCGCATCTTCCAGGTGCTCCCGAAGACATCGACGCACGTCGCCAATCAGCCTCGCATCGGTTACGCGAACGCCGAGAGCGCCCGCATGTTGCTGGGCACGGTGCCCGTCGCGCCGGACGGCTCGGCGTATTTTCGCGCACCGGCCCGCAAGCCCTTGTATTTCCAGGCGGTGGACGAAGCGGGCCGCGCCGTGCAGAGCATGCGAAGCATTACCTACCTCCAGCCCGGCGAGCGACGAGGCTGTGTCGGATGTCATGAGCCCCCGGGCACGATATCGCCGGCCCGCCCGGACATGCTGGCGCTCCGCCATGCACCGTCGGCCATCGAGCCCGGTCCGACAGGAACCCGGCCCTGGAGCTACCCGATCCTCGTTCAATCCATGCTGGAGAGGCACTGCGTCCGCTGCCACGATGGAAGCCAGGGTGAATGGAAAGCCGAGCCGGTTCTGACCGCGGAGCCCGCGGACACGTTCAGCAGATCCTACGAGAGCCTGAAGCCCTACGTCCGCTGGTACGAATGGGGCGGAAAATCGATCCGGGAGATCGGCACGGCCCCCGGCCGCATAGGAGCCGACGAGAGCCCGTTGTTGAAGATCCTGGCGGACAAGACCCACGCCGAGCACGTCAAGTTGCCTTCAGAGGACTACGAGCGGCTGTGTATCTGGCTGGACGGCAACGCCCCCTTCTACGGCACCTACGAAGAGCAGTCGCAGGTCGCCCAGCAGGCCGGCCGGTCGGTCTCGCCGCCAGCGGTGCAATGATCCTGCGAGGGCAAATGCTCCGTGGGGGGGGGCGTTCGAGCGAATGGTTTGGACATCGACTCGCCGAAAGGTCGATATTCAACGCCAAAACTTGTGCCGCTTTGAGCCTCTTGTTGCATCGATCGGATCGGCGATAAGAGTGTTGCGCCCGCTTGTCTCCCGGTGAAGTGAGCGGACGCCACTACGTCGAACATTGATGTCGCTCGCAGGAATCAACCGCTCATGCCTCCAATCGAACACCTCGTCGAAGGAGGGATCTACGCCGACGTTCTGGATGCGGCCGAGGAGTTCTATCGCGGCAGTCTGGGGTTGGAGGTGCTGACGAACGAACCGGAACGGCACATCTTCTTTCGGGTTGGCGACAGCGTGCTCCTGGTCTTCCGGCCCGACGAGACCTTGAAGGGTGGGATGCTGCCGCCGCACGGGACCAGAGGGCCAGGGCATTTCGCTCTGGGAATTCCCACCGAATCGCTGGACCAGTGGCGAGAGCATCTCAACGCTCACGGCATACAGATCGAAAAAGAAGTCGATTGGCCGAGGGGCGGAAAATCGCTCTGCTTCCGTGATCCGGCAGGCAACGCTGTCGAATTCGTGACCCGTGGACTGTGGGGTCTATCTTCTGGATGGTGAGGCATGGGAACGAGCGAAAATGCCTACCCAAGCCACCTTCGGTCAGCTACGATGGCGAACAAGCGGCAAGAAACAACCCCTTCCGTTCGTCTCGCCTCCACCAACCACAAGGACAGCACCCATGAGATGCCTCATCACTGTACTGTTCGCCATCGCCCCCCTTGTCCACCTCGTGTCTGCAGAGGAACCGATCCGAGAACGGATTGAATGGGCCGACATTTGGGTGACGGACGCCGATAAGGACGACCTGCCAAGGGTGCTGCTCATCGGCGACTCGATCACAAGAGGCTACTTCGGCGAGGTCGAGAAGGCTCTCGCTGGCAAGGCGTACTTTGCTCGCCTGACCACCTCGAAGTGCGTCTCCGATCCATTCTTCCCCGACGAAGTACAGCTTCTGCTCAAGCAGTACCGCTTCGCGGTCATCCACTTCAACAATGGTCTGCATGGCTGGGGGTACACGGAAGAGCAGTACCGCGACGGCCTCGTGCGTTTGCTGGAGACCTTCGAGAAACACGCAGCAGGTGCGAAACTGATTTGGGCCACCACGACGCCCGTGCGGGAAGCAAGCAACTTGTCGGATTCGAATGACTTCCGGCATCCAAACACGCTGTATGCCCAGGCGGGTCTCGATTCGCAAACGGACGGGTGCAATACGCGACGGCAACGCTGGTCACTGGACGCAACATTTCGAGCAAAGAGAAGACTATGAGCGGCAACGACAGCAGTTTCGAGGTTGACCTACGGTTGCTCTTGGCGAACGGGAAGAAGATCGAAGCCATCAAACTCTACCGAGAACGGACAGGAGCAGGTCTCGCTGAGGCGAAAGAAGCGGTGGAGGCGTTCGAGCAGGGCGAATCACTGCCGAAAACGGAAGCCCCGAGTTCAGACGTGGATCGGGAGGTCGTGTCGCTGCTGGAGCAGGGAAAGAAGATTCAGGCAATCAAGGTTTATCGAGAGCGAACCGGCGTCGGACTCAAGGAAGCCAAAGATGCAGTGGATGCCATTGCCGCCGAGCGACATATCCTCGCTCCCTCGGGATCGGGATGCTTGGGCATTGTGCTTCTCTTCTTGATGGTCGTCCTAACCTTCTATTGCTGAGACCACAAACTGAGATCCGAGCTACGGGGCGCGACGAGGCGGGTGACGCGGCGGAGCCGGATGTAAGAGTGGTGGATACTGCGGATCTGAAGATACAGTCCACCGCCGGTGTACAACGCGTCGGCCTCTCGCCCTCGAGCGCGCAGTGGTGGATTCGGAGGATTATGCCATTTGCCTGAGGAGTCCTCACGTGGGGTGAGCACTTGGCGGCAGACAAGCTCACAGCGTCGGGAATGGTCCGGTTTACGGCAACTTGGGCTTTCGCGGCGTTGCGCCGTCTTCGTCCACCGGATAGACCGCTTCGTGCCGCGTGAGGGCGGCGATGAGACCTTGCATCATGCGGCGGAGTTCCTCAGGACGCTCGGCGGCGAGGTTCCGTTGCTCGAACGGATCCTGGTCGAGATCGAAGAGCTGGTAGTGCGAGTTATCCGACACTTCGGATGGGTAATAGTGATAGATGACCTTCCAGGGCCCTTCGCGATAGCAGGTGAAGTAGTCGGTGCGGTGCGGCGCGTGCGGATAGTGCATGAGGAACGACTCCTCGCGGCTGCTGTCGCGATTGCCGGTCAGCAGCGTATCGAGGCGCCGGCCGTCGACCGCGTAGTTCGTCGGCGACGGGATGCCGGCCAGCGCCAATGTAGTGGGAAAGATGTCGTAAACGGCGGCCTGCTGACTCTGGATCGCGCCGGCGGCGATGGGCAGACGCTTCTGGTGCAGATTGTCCGCGGCGACTTTCGCCCAAGCGGCGATGAAGGGGACTCGCATGCCCCCCTCGTAGTGCGCGCCTTTCTTGCCCCGGAGCGGAGCGGCGCAGGCCACCTCATGCTGATGGCCCAGCGGCGCGTCGGAGCCGTTGTCGCCGAGGAAGAATACGAGCGTGTTCTCCGCAACTCCCAGCGCATCGAGATGGTCGAGCAGGTCGCCAAGCGACTTGTCCATCCCCTCGATCAACGTGGCAAACGCCTGCGCGGGCGCAGGCTTGCCGGAGTCGCGATAGTGATCGGCGAAGCGGGGGTCGCTCTGGAACGGCGCGTGGACCGCGTAATGCGCCAGATACAGGAAGAACGGCTTGCCGGCGTCAACGGCATCGCTGACCCCGGACTTGGCCTCGATGGAAAGCGCCTCGGTGAGGAAGGTCTCGGTGCCGTGGTATTTTTCCAGATGCGGAACAGCGCTTTGGGAGCGGCGGGTGCCTTGCCCAAAATTCTCCGTTCCGTAATAGCTGCCAGGCGCGCCGATCGATGCGCCGCCGATATTGACGTCGAAACCGAGGTTCCGCGGATCCGCTCCTTCCGACTCGCGCGGCCCGAAATGGCCTTTTCCCACGTGGATGGTGCGATAGCCGTTGGCCCCCAGCAGCCTTGCCAGGGTCACGTCGGTCTCTTTCAATCCCTGCCAGTTCCATTGCGGCGGACCGTGCGGACCGGCGTTGTCCTTGTCCGGATTGATCCAGTTGGTGGTGCGGTGCCGCGCGGCGTTCTGGCCGGTCATGATGCAGATCCGCGTGGGCGAACAAACGCTCATCGCGTAGAAATGGTTAAAACGGACGCCTCGCGCGGCGAGCCGATCCATGTTCGGCGTGCGGTAGTAGTCGTTCAACGGATGACGCTTCGGTTGGCCGCTCGCGTCGGTCAGAAACGGCACGGAGGTGTCCATCACCCCCATGTCGTCGACAAGAAAGATGACGATGTTGGGCGGCGGCGCGGCGGCGCGGGACGAGTCGGCTGCCAGCGCCGGGCAAAGTGAAGCGACCGACAAAACCGATAACGCCGCGAGAGTAAGGAGGGGTGTCTTCATGGCAAGGGACTCTTCGTGGTCTGCTCGAACCGCCGGTCGAGTTCGGCGGGGCGAGCGTCTTGAAACCGATCGAGCACCGCTTGAAGCCGTTTCGCTGCCGCCGCCGCGGATTTGCCTTCAAGTTGGGTGAAGTTCAACGGGCTCGTTTCATCGGGATCGGCGACCAGATCGAAAAAACGCCCGTCACGGTAGAGCTTATGCCGATGATCCCATGCGAATTCGCGCACTGTCCTATCCGCCCGCTGGCGCGGTGAATACCAGCAGTAAAGCCAGTCTCGCGGGATACCTCGCTCGCCTCGCAGTTGCGGCAGAAAACTGACGCCATCGATATCCGTGGGCACGGCCACTCCGGCCGCCTCGCACATCGTGGGGAGAAAATCGGCAGTGCTGATCAGATCGCGGTTGACGCGGCCTTCCCGGATCTTGGCGGGCCAACTGGCGATGAAAGGGACATGCGTGCCGTGGCGGGTGGTGCTCCCCTTGCCGCCGCGATAGTCACTGCCCTGGAATCGGCTGGTCACACTGCGGTGCGTGCCGTTGTCGCCGATGAACATCAACAGCGTGTTATCGCGGATGCCCAATTCGGCCAGTTTGGCATCGACGCGGCCGACCATTTTGTCCATCCAGGCCGTCATCTCGGCAAAGTGCTTGAGATGGCGGTTCTCTCTTTCGCCGACCGTGTTCGGATCCCAGTCGGGGCTGTCCGGCGTGGCCTGGAACGGATCGTGCGTGAGGATCATCGGGTAGTACAAGAAGAAGGGGCCGCCCTTGTGGCGGGTGAGGAAGTCGAGCGCGAAGTCGTTGACCAGACCCGGCCCGTACTCGCCGCCTGTGAAATCCTTCTCGACGCCTTCGTACTCCAGCCCCGGGTTGGCGTACCGTGGCGGGCGGCGCGTGTGCTGCCAGAGGCAGGCTTCATCGAACCCGAAGTGCCGCGGTGCGTCCGACTCGCGTCCGAGTTGCCATTTGCCGCAAATGCCTGTGGCGTAGCCGGCCTGCTTGAGTCGATGGGCGAAGGTTGTCTCGCTCCGCGGCAGCGTGCCGAAGTTCAGGTAGTTTCGGACGTTGTAGCGTCCGGTCATCAGTTGCACCCGCGTCGGCGTACACAGCGGCAAGGTATGGCACTGTTCGAAACGCGCGCCCGCCGCGGCCAGCCGATCGAGATGGGGCGTGCGATACGACTCGCCGCCGTTGGCCGTCACGCATTCATAGCCGAAATCATCGGCCATGATAAGGATCAAGTCGGGACGCGGCGCGTCCAACGCGGAGCTGACCGCAGCGAAGATCAAGGAGAGAATCACGGCAGAGAACGGCGCCTTGGTCATGTCTTCGCTTGCTGGTTGCCGTGTATCGCCACCCAGTCCCCGTTGAGGACGGAAAAAGGCATCCGTGCCTTGCGAGGCACTCCGTTGCGTTGTTCCAGCCGGCCGCCGGTCAGTTCCACGGTACCCAACCCTGGCATCCCAAGGGCGCGCCGGCCTCCGGGTTGCCGAGGTTGTTTCTTTCCAGCCTTCCGGCCCAGCCACTGTCTACTGTCCAATCCGCCCGAATGTGCGGCTTCAAAATCAGACCCTCTCGGCGCGAGCGACAAGTTGTTTCGCGAGCCGACCCTATGACGATGCCAAACCGCGACGCACCTGTCAAGCACCCAAAACGAAAATCTTTTTATTTGGCGGGTCTCCGAGAAAAATTCTTTGCGCTTCGCGCCCCGCGCAGCGCGGCCGCGAGGCAGCTTAGAGCAAGGGGATGTTCGCCGCTTGACAAGCCTTCTGCATCGATTCCGGCCAGATGCCGACGCTCACTTCCCCGACGTGCGCGGTCCGCAACAGAAACATCGCCAGCCGCGACTGCCCGATGCCACCGCCCATCGTCTGCGGCAATTCGCCGTTGAGCAACATGCGGTGGAAGGGCAATTCGGCCCGCTGCTGAAGCCCACGGATTCTCAATTGCTCCACGAGCATCGCGGCATCGACACGGATGCCCATCGAGGAAATCTCGAAGGCGCGTTTCAAGACCGGATTCCAGAGGAAAATGTCGCCGTTGAGCCCGCGGCCGCCGTCGGAGCGGGGCGTGCTCCAGTCGTCATAGTCGGGAGCGCGGCCGTCGTGCGGTTGTCCGTCGGAAAGCATGCCGCCGATTCCCATGACGAACACGGCGCCGTGTTCGGCGACGATCTGTTCCTCGCGCTGCCGCGGCGCGAGCTTGGGGTACATGCGGCACAGATCTTCGGTGGTAACGAAAAAGATCTTTTCCGGCAAGATCGGGCGGATCGAAGAGAACTGCGAGGCAATGTGGAACTCGGTGCGGCAGATCACGTCGTAGATCGAGCGGACAGTCGCTTCGAGCGTCGAACGGTTCCGCTCTTCGGGGGCGATGATCTTCTCCCAATCCCATTGGTCGACGTAAATCGAGTGGATCGCGTCCAGCGTCTCATCGGGCCGCAGGGCGTTCATGTCCGTGTAGATTCCCTCGCCGACCGCGAAGCCGTAGCGAGCCAGAGCCATCCGTTTCCATTTCGCCAGCGACTGGACGATTTCCACCTCGCAATCGCCGTCGTCCTTCACGCGAAAGCGGACCGGCCGCTCCACGCCGTTGAGGTCGTCGTTCACGCCCGTTCCGCTGCGGACGAACAGCGGCGCCGTTACTCGCCGAAGGTTGAGCGATTCGGCCAGATTACGTTCGAAGAAGTCCTTGATGTCCTTAATGGCGGCTTCGATCTGGTGGATGGACAAGAGCGGGCGGTAGTCGTCGGGCAGGCCCCAGTGGTTTGGCATCGGCATATCCTTCGGCGGAGATCGATCGCGGTGCGGGAAGACGCCATTGTGGAGCAAGCGCGCGAAAAAATCCACCCTTGCCGGGTGGATTGCCAAGAAAAAACCTCCGGGCGTCCGGGCGGGGTAAGCGATAGACCGCTGCTTACCCGCCCACGACGCCGGAGGTTTGGGTGTGCCGCCGGCGCGAGGCGAAAGCGCCGGCGGCAACGCTGTTCCTGCTGCAAGCCTACTTCTCCGATCGCAGGACGACGAAACTTGAGCCGGTTTCGGTCCGTACCAGCAACAGAACCCCCTTGGCGAGCGATTCATCGCTGACGGCCTTCTCGAAATCTTCGGCGGACTTGATCGGCTTGCGGGCCGCTTCCAGGATAACCATGCCGGTTTCAAGGCCGGCTCGGTCCGCCAGACTGCCCGATTCAATGCCGGTAATCACGACCCCGTGGTCGGCTTTCACGTCGAGTTGCTCGGCGACCTCGGCGGTGAGCGTCTCGACTTCCAGTCCGAGCTTCTCGAAGCGAGATGCCTCGGCCTCGCTGTCTTTCGATCTCTTTTCCCGCATGGACGCCAGACCGTAATCTTCTGGCTGCGGCTCCAGGGTGACGCCAAGCTTGACTCGCTTGCCGTCGCGGACAACCACCATTTCGGCGCCCTTGTTAACCGGAGTCTGCTCCACGACACCCTGCAACTCCTGCGGGCTGCTTACCTCCCGTCCGGCGAACTCCACGATCACATCGCCCGGCTCCAACCCGGCTTTCGCGGCCGGAGTTCCTTCTTGGACGTTGGAAACCACGACGCCCTGTTTCGCCTTGACGCCGAACTGCTCGGCCAACTGGTGAGTCACCGGCTGGATCATCACGCCCAGGTAAGCCCGGCGGACAACACCTTTCTCGATCAACTGATTGCTGACCCACTTGGCCAAGTTAATGGGAATTGCGAAACCGACCCCCTGGTTGCCGCCGCTCCGCGAGTGGATCGCGGTGTTGATGCCAACCACTTCGCCATCGAGATTCACCAGCGGTCCTCCGCTATTGCCCGGGTTGATGGCGGCATCGGTCTGGATGAAGTTCTCGCGATCGGTGATGCCGATGCCGCGTCCCTTGGCGCTGATAATGCCGGCAGTCACGGTTCCTTCCAAGCCGAAGGGATCGCCCAGAGCCAACACCCAATCGCCGACCATCGCTTGCTCACTGTCTCCGAGCTTTGCGGCCTTCAAGTCCTTGGCACCCTCGATATACACAACCGCCAGATCGGTCTTCGGATCGGTCTTGACCTTCGTGGCTTTCAACTCACGGCCGTCGTGCAGTCGGACGATGATATCGCCACCGCCCTCGACGACGTGGTTGTTCGTCAAGATGATTCCCGACTCGTCGATAATCACACCCGATCCGATCCCGCGGGCACGGTCTTGGGGGATCGATGGCACACCCCTGAAGAATCGCCGCATTTCCGGCTGCTCGCCAAAGAAACCATCGCCGAAGAAATCTTCAAACGGAGTGCCTTTGAATTGCTCCATGGGGTTGCGGCCTTCGCGCGGCGACCGCTCCTCGGCCGACGCAAGTTTCGGCTCGTTGCGGATCATCACCACCGACGGAAGTACCGCATCCGCCGCTCCGCGGAAGGCGGTCGACAGGGTTTTCGCATAACTGGTCGCCTGCTCGCCTTTGGCGAGCGGTTCCGCCTTTTTCACTTCGGCAATGCCGGGCAACGCCCCCATCGCCAGAAAGCCCACCAGCGTCAGTACGGTTACGCCGGCAAGCCAAGCACGGAATTTCCTACCCTCTACTAAAGCTCTCATGACTCTGCTCTCCTTTGTGCTTTCAAAATACGCCGCAACACCGGACTACTTCGTTCACGGCCGCTTGTCCTAGGGATGTTGTTGCCGCAACCACCCGGTATGTTGCACCCGATTTCTGCTTACCTGCGAAAAACCAAGACACCCCAGAAGACGCTCTTTCGGGGGTTGTGCCACGCTCCTCTTTCCCCCCTTCGCGATCACGGCGTCCTCTGCGGTTTCCGTGGTTTTCCCGTTTTCTTCGTGACGGATCTGCTCCGAGACTTGAAGAGCCCATGACCGTTCAATAGACTGGTGCTGCACGATGCAAGCGAGCGGTGGGCAGGAACCGCCCCTGAGGACAACCGAGGTTATCCAACTTGATGCGTAAAGGGGATCGTGATGAAGCGACGTGATTTTTTTGCCGCGGCGGCGGGGATCGGCGCCGCGGGCGTGTTGGCAGGCACTACTTCTTCGGTGCTGGCGGCAGGCCGACCGGCTGAGGAACCGCTCCAGATTTACAGGTGCAAGAAGTGCGGCACGATCGTGCAGATCTTCGTGCCCGGCCGGCCCTCGCTGGAGCACTGCGGGGAGCCGATGGAGTTGCTGGTCGAGAAGACCGAAGACAAGGGCCGCGAGAAGCATGTGCCGGTCATCGAGAAGATCGACGGCGGTTACCGCGTCAAAGTCGGCAGCGTCGCTCACCCGATGGCCGAAGACCATTGGATTGAAGGCATTCAACTCATCTTCGAGGATGGTGTTTGCTCGAAGGCATTGAAGCCGGGCGACAAGCCGGAAGCCGTCTTCATGACCGACGCCCAGGATGTGACCGCGCGTGCCTACTGCAACCTCCACGGGCTGTGGAAGAGCAGTGAAGCAGACCATCGTTAACGGAACAAGTGGGACGGTCCCGCCGTTTCGCTGCGGCTGAGAAGCAGGGCCGTCCTAGTTTTGTTGCCATGCAAGCACCGTTGCGCCCTCAATGCCTCGGAAGCCCCGCCGATGACGAAGCTCCCACTATTTGCCTTATCGGCAGTCTTGCTATTCTGCTTGGATCCCGCCGCGAACTCGGTCTTGAACAAGTTCGGTTTGTGCCCAATGCGGTCGTTGCTTCTTGCCGCCCCGCCTGGCGGGGCTGACGGCGGCGACAAGCCGGCGGACGCTCCGCCGCGGACATTCTACGTCGATCCGGAAGACGGCCGGGACGGCAATAATGGGCTGAGCGCGGATCACGCCTGGCAGAGCCTCGAGCGAGTCAACTCGGCGGAATTGAAGCCCGGCGACACGGTGCGGCTGAAATGCGGCGGACAATGGCGCGGTTCGCTCACTCCCCTCAGTGGAGACCCGCAGGCGCCCATCACCTATACATCTTACGGCAAAGGCCCCAAGCCTCTTCTCTTAGGATCGCGGCCGCGCAGCCGGCGGGAGGACTGGACGGAAGTTCAAGACGGCATTTGGGCGACTCTGCCGTTGGAATTTCGTCGCGGCGAAAAGATAACTGATCTCGGTCGCAGCGAGTGGCGCCATCACCAGGAGGCGGGGGCTAAGATAACGCTCACTCACGAAGAAAACACCAACGGCCTCGTCGTCCGAGTCGCATGCGCCAATAGCGGCCAGAGATCCAATCACGTGCAGTTGTGGGGACCGAAGGTTCCGGTCGAGAAAGGCACCAGTCTGGATGTGAGCTTTCGCGCCCGCAGCAACATTCCTTTCCGGCTATCCGACATCGCGATCCACGAGGGCGCCGCTCCGTGGACTCGCTTCGCCGCCGGGGTCGTCCGAGGTGACGTCACCACCGATTGGCAAGACTTCCAGGTCGTTTTGCAGCCAACGGAATCCTCGACCACCGGCCATCTGCACATCAACCTGGGCGGTATTCTGCCGGACGGGGCCATCTTCGAGTTTCAATCCGGGAGCGCACACGTCGTCACCCCGAGCATCGCCGATCCGCTCGACGTCGACGTGGGCAACATCATCTTCGACCATGGCAAAGTGTGCGGCTGGAAGAAGTGGTCGATCGCCGCGCTCGATCAGCCCTACGACTACTATTATGACGGTCCTTCCGGGCGAGTTTTCCTCTGCGCCACGGCGAATCCCGCCACGCTGCACGACAGCATCGAATGCGCCATGAAGCGGCATGTGATCCATCAGAGCAACACGCACGATGTCGTCTACGACGGCTTGGCCGTGATGTACGGCGCCGCCCACGGCTTCGGGGGAGGAAATACGCGTAATCTGGTGATTCGAAACTGCGATCTCGGCTACATCGGCGGAGGGCATCAGCTTACCAGACCGGATGGCGTTCCTGTACGCTTCGGCAACGCGATCGAGTTCTGGGGAGCGGCCAGCGATCATCTCGTCGAGAACTGCCGCATCTGGGAGGTCTACGACGCGGCGCTGACGAACCAGAACAACTCGGCGACCGTGCGGCAGGAAAACATCGTCTACCGCAACAACGTCATCTGGAATTGCGAGTACTCGTTTGAATACTGGAACCATCCGGAGACTTCGGTGACGCGGAATATCCGCTTCGTCAACAATACCTGTGTCCATGCCGGCGTCGTCTGGTCCCACGCGCAACGGCCGGATCGCAACGGCAGCCACCTCATGCTGTACAGCAATACGGCGGCGACGTCCGGCTTTGAAGTGAAGTACAACGTTTTCTGCAATGTCACGGATTGGGGAAGCCGCTATACCGGCGGGTGGAAGACGCTGCCGGAGATGAGCCACAACCTCTGGTTCAGCACGGGCGGCGTGATGACCAACTGGTTCGGTAAACCGATCGAGAATTTCCAGGACTACCAGAAAACCACCGGGCTGGATTCGCAATCGCGATTCACCGATCCGATGTTCCTCGATCCCGCCCACGGGAATTACCGCCTCGCCCCCGATAGCCCCGCTCGCGCGATTCGGCCCGATGGGGGCCCTATCGGCGCTGAGATGCTGTGGAAGTGAACCCCAGAAAGGTTTGCCATGAACCGTACGACGTATGTTTTCTCGTTGTCCCTCGCGTTTCTGTGCCTACCGGCCGTTGCCGATGAGCCAAACCACCGCCTGTTCGATCCCGCCAGGGCGATGGACGAAGCGGAAGCGACGCCCGATGCGAAAATCGAGCGGCGAGGTTCTGCATGGCGGGTCCACGTGGGTCGCAGTGCCGATCGGCCGGGCATCACCTTCCGGCCATCCGCCGGGGCCTGGGATGTGACGGGGCTCGGCTACGTCGAGGCGCGAGTAAAGAATGTCGGCAGTCGCACGCTGAACGTGCATCTCGCGCTGGACAACCCCGGATCGGATCGAACCGAGCGAAAAGGCTGCTCGATCGGTTCGACGACCGTTCTGCCCGGCAAGGAGGAGATGGTGAAAACCGTGATTGCCGCCCAACCGCCCAAGAGTCTTGAGGCGGCGTTGCGCGGAATGCGGGGCACACCCGGCGGCTTCCAGACTCGCCGGGGGTACGGAATCGATCCAAGCAATGTCGTCGGTATTTCGGTCTACGTCTACCAGCCGGGCGCCGAGTACGGCTACGAGGTCTCGGACTTCGCGGCGGGCGGGGCTCCGGCGTTTCCGCTGCCAGAGGATCTCGCGGAACTGTTCCCGATGATCGACCGCTTCGGGCAGTACCTGCACGAGGACTGGCCCGGCAAGGTCCGCTCTGAGGCCGATCTGGCCGCGCACCGCGATCAAGAATCAGGCGACCTGGCCGCGCACCTCGGCCCTAAGGGCTGGAATAAGTATGGCGGTTGGCTCGACGGCCCCAAACTGGAAGCGACCGGCCGTTTTCGCGTGACCCAATGGCGCGACAAGTGGTGGCTGGTCGATCCCGAGGGCTGCCTCTTCTGGTCGCACGGCCTGGTCCGCGTCACGTGGTCGTGCGGCTACACGCCGATCAGCGGCCGTTCGCACCTCTTTGCCGATCTGCCTCCGCACGATTCACCTTTCGGTCCGTTCTACGGCCGCAGCACATGGGCCATCGCGGGGCTCTACGAGCGCGGCGCCGAGACTTTCAACTTTTCCGGCGCTAACCTCCTGCGAAAGTACGGTCCGGGCTGGCAGGAGACGTTCACCGACATCACCCATCGCCGCATGCGAAGCTGGGGGCTCAATACCCTGGCCAACTGCTCGCAACCGGCCATCTACCTGGCGCGGAGAACGCCGTACACGGCGACGGTCTATAGTCTCGACTCGCCCCCCGAGGACACTCCCGGCAATACCGGGTACGTGGCGACGATCCACGACGACAGCCGTGTGATCGAAGCTGCCGGCGGCGGCTGGGGCAATTTTCCCGACGTCTTCGACCCCAGCTTCCAAGCGACACTGCTGGGAGAGGTTGCCCAGCACAAGGGCAAGTCGGTCGGCGATCCCTGGTGCTTAGGCTACTTCCTCGGCAACGAACTCACCTGGGGCCACGACGAAACCTGGCTCGCCTCGGCGGTGCTGCAATCGCCGGCCGATCAACCGGCCAAACAAGTGCTGATCGGCGACTTGAAGAAGAAGTACGAGAAGATTGACCAACTCAACGCCGCATGGGGCGCCGACTACGCCTCGTGGGACTCGCTGCTGCAATCCACCGCGCCGCCCGCCGCCGATGGTGCCCGCGCCGATCTGACCGCCTTTCTCGACAAAGCGGCCGACGCCTATTTCCGGCAGTGCCGCGAGGCGGTCAAGCAGATCGACCCCGACGGGCTCTACCTCGGCTGCCGTTTCGCCGGCTGGGCGAACTCGCGGATCTTCCTTGCCGCCGCCCGCTACTCCGACATCATCAGCGTGAACCGCTACGCCGAGAGCCTGGCGGATCTCCGTTTGCCCGGCGACCTCGACAAGCCGGTGGTGATCGGCGAGTTTCACTTCGGCGCGCTCGACCGCGGCAAGTTTCACGCCAGCCTCCGCCCGGTGGCCGACCAAGAGGCCCGCGGGGCGGCCTACGAGAAATACGTTCGCAGCGCACTGGAGAATCCGCTGGTCGTCGGAACCCACTGGCACCAGTACGGCGACCAGGCCACCACGGGCCGCGACGACGGCGAAAACTTCCAGAACGGCTTTATCGATGTCTGCGACACGCCCTACGCGGAAACCATCGCAGCCTGCCGACGAATCGGCTATTCTCTGTATCAGGTGCGTGCCGGACGGAACGACCCTCCGCGGGGTTCGGGGCAGTAAAGCCCGGATTGAATTTGCGCGATCCGGGTGATACGATCGAGTAGGGTCTGAGAGGCTTCGGCCAATCGGCACCTCACCTCGTCGGCAAGCGGCGACTCGTGTTCAGACGCATCAGGAGGCTGATATGACAACGGCTTTCGATAGTCACATACCCTTATGCGATTTGCCGGCAGCGATACCCTCCGTGCCGATTTTCCGGCTTTCGGTCGAGCGGTATGAGGCAATGGGCCGGCAGGGGATTTTGCGGCCGGAGGATCGTGTCGAGTTGCTGGAAGGCTGGTTGGTGCCAAAGATGACCAAGAATCCTCCGCACGTCCTAGCGACCAAGCTGGTCTCCAAGGCGCTTGACCGATTACTGCCGCCGGATTGGCATTCAAGAGCGCAAGATCCAGTTCGGCTGGTTGCGAGTGTTCCCGAGCCGGACGTGGTGATCGCACGCGGGGCGGAACGGGATTACCGCGACCGGCACCCCAGCGCAAACGAGGTTTCGATCGTCGTGGAAGTGGCGGATTCGAGTTTGTCGGAAGATCGGACTCTGAAAAAGCGGATTTATGCCTCTGCCGGCATACCTGTCTACTGGATCCTGAACCTTCTCGACAACCGACTTGAAGTCCACACCGACCCGACCGGGCCGGCCGAAGCGCCCGAATATCGGAAGCGGCAAGATTTCGGTCAGGAGGACGAAGTACCCGTCATGCTGGATGCCCGGGAGGTGGGCCGATTGACGGTGCGGGATCTGCTGCCGTAGAATCGCGAGGGCACGGCGCCGACCGCAAGACCGGAGGTTTGCTGCCATGATCGCGGCGACCCGAAACGGGGTCATGATAGTATGGCCGAGCAACCGTTTCGGTCCAAGGAAGCAACAGCTTGATTCTCTCGGAGCGGCGGAAGACAATGAGGAAATCGACCTTCGTAGACGCCGAACAACCATGCTCCAGAAAGGGACCGCACAAAGGAGGGTCGTGATGGACGTGACGGTTCAATTGCCGGATGAGATTGTCCAACAGCTTGGAGGCGTCGCCACTATGCCGCGGCAACTCCTGGAAGCTTTTGCCCTTGAGAGATATCGTGCGGAAAGGCTGACTCGCCACCAAGTGAGTCAACTCCTCGGCCCGGACTACTGGCAGACCGACGAGTTTTTGGCTGAACATTAAGCGAAGCAACCCTACACACTCGCAGACTTTGAATTGGATCAACTCTCGCTCGACAGGTTGCGAGTGAAACGGGGGGAGAAGTCAGGAGTCGATCATGGACAGGCGAGCATTCTTGAAAACCGGCGCCAAGGCCACTGTCACCGGCGCCGCCATTTCCCTCTCCTATGGCACGATCCAAGCAGCGGACGCGCCCGCGGCAAAGTCTGCCGCTGCATCCCAATCGCCGGCGGTTCTCGCGAGCTTCACGGCGGACGACCACCGGCGGCGTCTGGCGAATGTCGGCGTTTGCACGCGGAAGATCCGAAAATGCATGCGAAAGCACCTGATTACCAACTATCTCCCCGCGCAATGCGTCTACAACCTGGGCGAGTATCCCAGCCGCCAGCCGTGGGAGCCGGGAGAATACGATGAGCAGGAACTGGATCGGTTGAAGGACCACGGAGTTCAATTGATCCATGTGATGGACGAATGGAACGATCGATACGGGCTCTTCGGACGCAATAAGCTGACCGCGGTCAATCCGGAGGGATTTCGCCGTTTCGTGACGATGGTCCACAGTCGCGGCATGAAGATCCTTGCCTACGCGTCGAGTGGGTATTTCGCCGGGCACGACCCGGACTATCGCACCGAGTGGTCGCGGCCCGGCGATGCCATCGGCGGCTGGTGGGATTTGCCGCGCTGCTCGCCGGCCAGTCCCGGTTGGCGGGCCTATTTCCTGCCCCGCATGTTGCAGATCCTTGAAGATTACGAACTCGACGGCCTCTATAACGACTGGGGATATGTTCCCAACGCCGGGAAACGAATTAATCAGCCCGCCCCGGACGAGATCGTCGCATTCGAGGAAACGCCTCAGTACGACGGCGCGGTGACCGATCTGTTGTATCTCATCTACTCGGAAGTAAACCGCCGCGGCGGCATCTACAAGATGCACGCCGATCGCGCCAACGAACCTCAGACGGGCGGGCTGAAGGTCTACGATTATCTCTGGGTGGGAGAGAACGTCGAAAACGCCGACGGTTTGCGGGAAGCGACTAAGAACCACACACCCTATGTCGTTCCCTGCATCCAAGGGACCGCGGCCAGGCTCGAGGGCGAGAGCGAACACTTCTTGCACTCGATTCCCTACATGCAGTTCCCGTTGCTGCAGGGCGGCCGGCCGCTTACCGGAGAACGGGCTGTGATTCCCATTCCGCGTTTGCCGGGAGTACAAGAAAACGGCTTCTACCGATCGGCGTGGAAATACTACCAGGAGCATCCCGACGGTCCCTATATCTACGGCGGTTGGGATCCGATTCCACCCAACCCCGAAACGCGACCGGCCCACGCCCGCTGGCTCAAGCAGTACCTGCCGATGGCGGAAGACGGCACGTGGGCGTATCTGGAGATCGCCGACTCGGACCTCTTCGCCCGACCTCTGCCGGCAGAATGCGTGGCTTCGGCGTTCGCCAATCGCGACCTCTACCTGGTCTTGGCAAACTACGGCCAATCCGCCGTCCAGATCGAGACGGCCGACGCGTATGTTCCCACGGAAGACCTCGCGGCCGCGCCCGCGAAACAATGGCAGCTTCCCAAACGGTCGCTGCGGATTCTGCGCTATTCCGCATGAGGGCTGTTGTCAGAGTCTCTGGTTGTAGCTCAAACGGCACATGTGGCAACCCGGGAAACGGAACCGGCTCTGCCATGCATGGAGATTCTGGGAACGGAGACGCGTGGTTGAAGCAGGCTGCGCATGAAAAGTCAGAACCAAGAACTGGGCCAAGTCATGACATATCTTATGAACTGTGTGTTTGAGAAGGCGATCAGGGTTTTCCGAGCGTCCGCCTGGATCGCGGCCCTGGCGATTGTCTGCGGCTCGGTTGCCGCCGCCGACCGGGTCGGCGTCGGCCAGGCCGACTTCTGGGTCGCGCCCAACGGCAGCGATGCTAATCCCGGAACGGAAAAACAGCCTTTTGCCACCCTTGACCGCGCCCGCGACGCCGTCCGCGAGTTGCACAAGGCGAAACCAGATCGCGACGTGCTCGTGTTGCTTCTCGGCGGCACGTACCGCGTCGAGCGGCCCATCCTGTTCGCGCCGGAGGATTCGGCGCCGGAAGGCGGAACCGTCACGTACGCAGCTTGCGCCGGCCACAAGCCCGTGATCAGCGGGGGCCGACCGATTACCGGTTTTCAGCCCGGCGCGGATGGCGTGTGGACGGCTAACGTGCCCGGGATCAACGGCGGCAAGTGGCACTTCGAGCAGCTCTACGTCAACGGTCGCAGGGCTGTCCGGGCGCGGACTCCCAACCAGTTCTACTTCTTCATGAACGGGACTCGCGCAGCGGGTTTCGACCCGGCCACCGGCAAGACCGGCAAGTTGGACGACCACATGTTCTTTGCTAATCCGGAAGAGATCAAGCCGCTGACCGCCTTGCCGCTCGACAGCCTCCGCAACGTGGTCGTGGCCTCCTACCATTGCTGGAATATCTCGCGCCAACCGGTGGCTTCCGTCGACCCGGAAAACAACGCCGTATTCCTTGCCGGATCCTGCGGCGTTCCGTTTTTTGTCTGGACGCAGAACGAGCGTTACTATCTCGATAACTATCGCGACGCCCTGGACGCGCCGGGCGAGTGGTTCCTGGACCGCGACGGCGCCCTGCACTATAAGCCGTTGCCGGGTGAAGACATGCGATCAGCCGAGGTTGTGGCGCCGGTGACCGATACCCTGGTCGGCTTCTCCGGCGCCGGAACAGATCGGCCCGTCGCGAACATCACCCTGCGCGGCCTGCGGTTTGCCCACGCGGGATACCTGTTGCCCCCGCAAGGACAGACGTCGCCCCAAGCTGCTTGCCAGATTCCGGCAGCCATCATGGCGGATTACGCCCGCAACATTGTCTTCGAAGACTGCGAAGTCGAACACACCGGCACCTATGCTTTCTGGTTCCGCGACGGATGCCGCCATTGCTCCGTCCGGCGCTGCTTTCTCAACGACCTCGGGGCCGGCGCGATTCGTATCGGGCAGACGGCCAAGGCCCCGCAACCGGCAGAGATCACCAGCCACATCCGCATCGACAACAACATCATCCGCAACGGCGGGCACGTCTGGCCGGATGCCGTGGGCGTCCTCATCGGCCACAGCGGCGACAATCAGGTTACGCACAACGACATTGCCGATCTCCGCTACTCGGGCGTCTCGGTCGGATGGAGATGGGGCTACGGCGAGGTTCCTTCGGTACGCAATGAGATCGCCTTCAACCATATCCACCATCTTGGCCGCGACGTGCTGACCGATATGGGCGGCATCTACACGCTGGGGGAGGCGCCGGGCACCGTTCTGCGGCACAACGTGATCCACGATCTCCAGACCCAGAACGGCGGGGGACTGCACGGCCTCTACAACGACAACAGCAGTTCCCACACCCTTCTGGAAAACAACCTCGTTTACAACGTTCCCGACGGCTTCGCCTACCAGCTCACCAGCGGCAAGGCGAACACGCTGCGCAACAATATCTTCGTTACCGAGAAGGGCGGTCAGTTCAGCCTGGCGTTCTACTACGAGAAGGAAGAGCACCTCGCCGTCGCGCTGGAGAGAAACATCATTTGCGGCACCGGGGGCAGGCTTTTCATTGGCAGAGAGATCCGCAACCGGGCGGCCTTCCGCGACAATCTCTATTGGGAGCCCTCGGGGGAACCGATCAGTTTCGCAGGCCTGACTTTTGCCGAGTGGCAGGAGAAGGGGAGAGACGCGGGATCGGTGATTGCCGACCCCAAGTTCGTCGATCCCACCCAGGGAGACTTTCGTCTGAAGTCAGACTCGCCCGCGCTCGCGCTGGGATTCGTTCCGTTCGACTCGACCCAAGCCGGGGTCTATGGCGACGAAGAATGGATCCAGAAAGCAAAAGAGATCCGCTACGCGCCGTGGGAACGCATGCCGCCGGGGCCGCCGATCACGCTGTCCGACGACTTCGAGGCGACATCGCTCGGGGAACCGCCTGCGCTGGCCCACGTGGATGTGGAAAACAAGGGCGATTCGATCGGCGTCACGGAGGAGACGGCCGCCGGCGGTCGGCGGTCGCTGAAAATCACCGACGCGTCCGGCTTGAAGTATGCCTTTAATCCGCACTTCTACTACTCGCCACGCCAGCACCGCGGCGTTACCACACTGGCCTTCGATATCCGAATGGAACCAGCGGCGAAGCTGTGCTGTGAGTGGCGTCAATATCCCGGTAAGCCGTATTACCATACCGGACCCAGCATCGTGCTGAGCGACGGGCAGTTGATCGCCGCCGGCTGCCCGCCGCTGAGCGTGCCTGTCGGCAAGTGGTATCACATCGAGATGTCGGCGGCCCAGGGCGACCGGGCCGACGGTACCTGGCAACTCACGGTGGCCGTGCCCGGCGAAGAGCCGAAGCGGTTCGACTTGAAAACCGCCAGCCCCGAGGTCAGAGCCACCACCTGGCTCGGGTTTGTGAGCATCGGGCCGCCGGGCGCGGTTTTCTATCTCGACAATCTCCGCTTGAGCAATTCGAGCGACTGAGCGCTGAACGAAAGCTGAGACAGCGCGATGCAGCGGTAGGTGCAACCGATATCTCAAAAAAACATCCAACCTCCACCACAGAGGTATTGACGGCCACGGGGGTGCCAACCCCATACTAAACGGCCGTCAGCGCCCGGGATGAATTGGGACGCATCGGACGGCACCTATCCCGAGTCTCACCCCTATCGATTCATTTCGACCCCGGCGGGTTCGAAGATTGGACGAGGCGCCTGTGTCCGTATGGTCGGCATGCCTCTGTTTTGTGGCGGTGCGGAGCGAAATGGGAGGTTTCGCTCTGCCGTCGGCACTTCGGGTTCCGCTTCATTCTCGATTGCGCGAACTGCCCGCCGTCTTTCGGCAGGAGTCTCCCGTTTACGTCGTTTATAGAACGCGACCTTCGCGGATAAACCGTGGGCAAGTACCATTGGTCACCGGACTTATGCCTGGAGAACCTCCGGGCAAGGCGCGAGCGCATTTCTGAGTCGGATGAACCAACAAAAACAACCGGGAGGGATTGAAATGGTGCGATTTCGAAAGCAGAAGCGTTTATCGGTGGAAACACTCGAACCGCGGCTCGTCCTGAACGCCATCGGTTTCGACGCAGCCGCCCTGAATCGCTCACCGCTGGAATCGGTGATCGTGGTGCTGAAAGACGATGCCCCCAACTCGGCGGCGATGGCCCACGCGCTGGTGCCAGCCGAGACGGGCAGAGTCGGCTACGTCTACGAACACGCCCTGAAGGGCTTCTCCGCCCAATTGCCCGCCGCGGCGATCGCCGCACTGGCGCAAAACCCGCATGTCAAATACGTCGAGCAGGACGGAATGCTTGGCACGGCCGGCCAAATCACCTTCCGAAACGTCACACGAATCGGCGGGAATCTGAATACTACGGCGGACATCGACAACTCCCCCAACCGATTGTACCATTCCGATCCGGAAGTTGACCCGGACAGCACGATCGACGTGGCCATTCTCGACACGGGGATCGACATCGATCACCCGGACCTGATGGGCAATATCGCGGGTGGAGTTTATTTCAACGCGAGCCTTGTCCCTGACGACAACGAATCCGCGTACAACGACGGCAATGGTCATGGCACACACGTGGCGGGGATCGTTGGCGCAATAGACAACAACATCGTCAGCGTCGGCGTGGCCCCGGGGGTCCGCTTGTGGGCCGTGAAGATCCTGGAAAACGATGGTTACGGCAGTTGGTCGCAGGCGATCGCCGGGATGGACTGGGTCACGGCGACGCGAGGTGATGACGGCGATCCGGACAACGATATTGAAGTCGCCAACCTCAGCGTCACCGGACCCTTCAGCCAAGCGGTCAACGATGCCGTCGCTCGCATGGTCGATGCGGGAATCTTTGTGTCGGTGGCGGCCGGCAATGACGCCGCCAACGCCGGCAACTACTCGCCCGCCTCGGAGCCTAAGGCGTTTACCGTCTCGGCCATGCTCGATATGGAGGGACAGCCGGGGGGACTCGGAACCGAGGTTTGGACCGATGGGCTGGACGACACCATGGCCAGTTTCAGCAACTACGGCTCGGTGATCGACATTGCCGCCCCCGGGGTCTACGTCTACTCGTCGTGGATTAACGGCGACGTCGCCAACATCAGCGGGACGAGCATGGCCTCGCCGCACGCCGCCGGCGCGGCGGCCCTTTACATCGCCAACCACGGCCGGCCAAGCGATGCCGCGGGAGTGCAGGCAATCGCCGACGCGCTGATCGCGCTGGGTGAGCCGATGGCCGACTGGCGCCCCGACAACCTGGACATCGCCTCCGATCGCGACAGCTTCCACGAGCCGCTGCTTCGCGTCAGCAGTGTCCCCACGGCAAGGATCGTCTCGCCGACCGAAGGAGCCACCGTCGTCCCCAGTTCGACGATGATTCAAATCGCCGCCAATGATTTCGAAGACGCGGCCGGAACCGATGGACTTACGGTCGCATGGAGCGTCAAACAGGCCAATAACGTGATTGACTCGGGAGACGCCGTCTATAACCTCGTTACCGGTTACTATGAAGCGATTTGGGACGCGGCAGGGAAAAGCGGCCTCTACGTGGTATCTGCTCAAACGGAGGATTCTTCCGATCGCACGACCACGGACACCAACACCATCATCGTGGCCAACCCCGGCGATCGCCAGATCCTTTTCGCCGATAGCTTCGAAAATGGCCAGTGGAACGGCCTCTGGGTGGAAGACAGCCAGAACGACTGGTTCACCTCGACCCAACGGAAAACCGACGGCAGCTACTCGGCCGAGGTGGACGGGCTGGCAACCGATGCGAAGCTTTCGATCGCCAGTCCCGTCGACCTGACACCCTACGGCAGCGCAGAACTCGCGTTCGACTGGCTCATCGAAAGCGGGCTCGACACCGGAGAATACCTGGCATTGGATCTCTTTAATGGCGCCGTCTGGCAGGAAGTCGCCAAACTGCGAGGGAACGTCGATCCCGAAAACACATGGCGCCATGAGGTGCTGACCATTTACGGCGACTACCTCGTGGAAAACTTTCAATTCCGCTTTCGGGCAAAAATGAGCGGATCCGACGAGGATGCCAACGTCGACAACGTGCAGCTTGCGGCCACGAGCCTCGCCAGGCCGAACATCGCCCCAACTGCCGCGGACGATGAAGCCGACACCGTGGACGAAGACGGCACGCTGGTCGTCGCTGCCCCGGGAGTGCTCGGCAACGACATTGACGCGGACCAGGATCCCTTAACCGCCCACCTCCTCGGCGGCGTCAGTTCCGGCAGTCTCACTTTGAATCCCGACGGCTCGTTCAGCTACTCGCCGGCCGCCGACTTCAACGGCAGCGACAGCTTCACCTATCGAGCCTTCGACGGTATCGCCTACAGCGATGCCGCCACGGTGACGCTCACCGTGAATCCGGTCAACGACGCACCAGTGGCGGTGAATGACTCGGCCAGCACGCAACAAGACAAGTCCGTGATGATTCCGCTTCTGGTCAACGACAGCGATGTCGATAGCGGTTCCCTGGCAATTCAGTCGCTCACGGATCCGCCTCACGGCACCGTGACCGACAACGGCAATGGAACCGTCACCTACACTCCGGACCCTGGTTACACGGGTGAGGACATGTTCGGCTACACAGTGACCGACGGACAACTCACCGACGACGCGATCGTGACGATCAACGTCCAGCCACCCCAGGTGACACACATCTTCAGCGACAACACACAAAGGACGATCCCGGACCGGGGCACGACGACGTCGACAATCACGGTTCCCACGGTGATGACTCTCCTGGACGTCAACGTACAAATCACGATCAGCCACGCCCGCGATCAAGACCTGGACGTCTACTTGCGGAGTCCGGATGGAACCCGCGTGCAGTTGTTCACGGACGTGGGTGGCAATGGCGACAATTTTACCGGTACGATCCTGGATGATCAGGCGAGCCTGAGCATCACGGCGGGCTCCGCGCCGTTTACCGGCACGTATCGGCCTGAAGGGTCGCTGGCCGCGTTGAACGGCAAGGGCTCCGCCGGCGTCTGGGCGCTGGAAGTCAGCGACGACGCGCGGAGCTATGTCGGCACGCTGAACAGTTGGTCCCTCATCCTCACGGGAGAGCCGACGGCCCCGGCGCCTGCGGCGGCGAGTGCATCCCTCGCCGCTTCACTCCCTGAGGTGGCCGCCCTGGATGCAACCGATTCCCTCTGGCAACTGCTGGCCGCCGACCAAGCAGCCCGCCAGCGCGGCAACTCCCGCGGCGGCAAGACCGAGGCCCAATGGACTGATCTGGCGCTGTTGGAATTGCAGATGCAGTAGATAATTGACCTTGATCCGCGAGATTCCGTAATGACGCGCGAATCCCGAGCGGCCAACCTGGCGGCACATGCCCACTCCCGGGCCAACCACCACTGTGGAGTGGGTCGTGAATGGTCAAGCGGAGATCTTGGACCAGGCGGGAAGACTTTTCCCTGACACGGCCCGCTTCGGCAATCGTTTCGCCGCGCTACCCCTGGTTTTTCCGTCCTCGACAAGACAGAATCAGGATTCCACTCCGTGCAAGCACGGCCGTGGACGATCGGAGCCCGCCTTCCGCCAAGCCAAGGGAGAATCGATGGAACTGACACGGATCGAGCGCGCCTACCAGTGGGCGAGGGACCGCTACCTTGAATTCGGAGTGCGCGTCGACGATGCGCTCGAACAACTCCGCCGCATCGCCGTTTCCGTCCACTGCTGGCAGGGCGACGACGTGGGCGGGTTCGAATCGGACCAGGGCCTGTCGGGCGGCGGCATTATGGCAACGGGCAGCTATCCCGGCAGGGCCAGGAACCCTGATGAGCTTCGCAGCGACGCGGAGAAGGCATTTAGCCTGATCCCCGGCAAGCATCGATTCAACCTGCACGCCATCTATCAGGAGGGGGACGGCAAGCCGGCCGACCGCGACCAAATCCAACCGGCACAATTCCAACGCTGGATCGACTGGGCGAAAGAGCTGAAGATCGGGCTCGATTTTAATCCGACCTTCTTCTCCCATCCCAACGCCGCTGATGGATTCACCCTCAGCAGTCGCGACGAAGGCGTACGGCGGTTCTGGGTCGACCACGGCATCGCCTGCCGCAAGATCGGCGAGGCGATGGGTAAGCAATTGGGCACGCCCTGCGTGACCAACGTCTGGATTCCCGACGGCTCGAAGGACGTGACCATCGACCGCAAAGGGCCGCGGTTACTGCTCAAAAAGTCGCTCGACGAGATGTTCGCGGCTGCCGTCGATCCCCAGGCCAATCGCGACGCCGTTGAGAGCAAGCTTTTCGGCATCGGGTCGGAAACCTACGTCGTCGGGTCGCACGAGTTCTACCTCGGCTACGCCGTCCGCAATAAGAAGCTCCTCTGCCTCGATGCCGGTCACTTCCATCCCACCGAGACGATTGCCGACAAGATCTCCTCGGTGCTGTTGTACCTCGATGAGATTCTACTGCACGTTAGCCGGGGTATTCGGTGGGACAGCGACCACGTCGTGATCCTCAACGACGACTTGCGAGCCATTGCCGAAGAACTCGTCCGCGGCGATTTCCTCGACCGCGTTCACATCGGGCTCGACTTTTTCGATGCCAGCATCAACCGGGTGGCCGCCTGGGTCATCGGCGTTCGTGCCATGATCAAGGCACTGCTGGCCGCTTTGCTGGAGCCGACCCCGTTGCTGCGGCAGTGCGAAGTCGACGGCGATTTCACCGGCCGGCTCGCGCTGGTGGAAGAAGTGAAGACTCTCCCGCTGGGCGCCGTCTGGGATTACTATTGCCTGAAAGAAGGCGTGCCGGTCGGTAGAAAGTGGCTGGGCGAAGTGCGGCAATACGAATCCGAGGTCTTGAGCCGGCGCGGGTAAGAGGCGGACGTAACCACTGAAGGGGCGCGAAGGAAGGGACAACAAGATGGCGGTCGACGAACAATCTGCCGGCGGGCCGGGGCAAGCCGGCACCGAACAGGCGACGGGCGAGGAATTCGAACGGCAACGCGTGCCCGATCGGGCCCTGTTGGGATTCAAGAGCTTCGTGGGGATGTACGCGGGCGAGCACTGCGCCGGCACGGAACTGATGATTGGTCCGCTTTTCGTGGCGGCCGGAGTCAGTGCGTTCGATCTCGTGGTCGGACTGCTGTTGGGCAATTTTCTCGCCGTGCTGAGCTGGACGTTTCTCACAGCGCCGATCGCCACGCGGGCCAGGTTCACTCTCTACTACCAACTGGAAAAAATCTGCGGTCGCAGCCTCGTGACGCTCTATAATCT
Organism: Rhodopirellula sp.; assembly: GCA_012728855.1. Classification (GTDB taxonomy): domain Bacteria; phylum Planctomycetota; class Planctomycetia; order Pirellulales; family Thermoguttaceae; genus JABWBD01. The sequence goes on from JAAYEH010000101.1 coordinate 84,488, forward strand.
GGCCAACGGAGTGATGTTCTGCTTCCTGGCGGGGGCAATGATCACCGTGTCGGCGACGGCGGTAGGGGTCTGGATCGATTTCCCCATGCCGGGGTTGAACGATATGTATCCGAACAGCCTTGGATGGGTGCTGGCCGTGCTGGGTGTGGGGGCGGCCATCTCGATCGTTGCGGCTTACGGATATGAAACCGTGGCGAAGATCGCCAACATCGCCGCGCCGTGGATGGTAGTGGTCTTCCTGGCGTTCGGCCTCGTCGCCCTGGCCCAGTTCATCACCTCGACCGGCACGCCGGTTCGCTCGCCCGGCGACTTGTGGAACCTGGCGAGGAACACGGTCTGGGAAGGCGGGCCCGCGTTTCCCGGGCAAGCCAAGTTCACCTTTTGGCACGTGACGTTTTTCGCCTGGTTCTGCAACATGGCCATGCACATCGGCATGTCCGATCTTTCCGTGCTGCGATTCGCGCGGAAATCGTGGTACGGCGTCGCCTCGTCGACCGGCATGTACCTCGGCCATTTCATGGCCTGGATCGCCGCCGCGCTGTTGTACGCCTATCACCTGCACCAGATCCGGCCCGCCGCGGACATCGTCGCGAAATTGACCGCCTTGGGCCGCGCGGATCTGGCGGATACCTGGACTCGTTCGGGGCTCAACGCCGACCTGATCCGCGTCCTGATGGAACTCGGAGTACTCAAGGATCCGCCGCCCGTGCTGCCGGGCCCACTGGCCTATCAGGCGGCCGGGCTGACGGGACTGATCTGTGTGGTGATTGCCGGGTGGACGACGGCCAATCCGACCATTTACCGCGCCGGACTGGCGTTTCAGGCGATTATGCCGAGGGCTTCCCGATTCACGGTGACGTTGGCCACGGGCCTGGTGGCCACCGTGGCCGGCATGTTTCCGGCGATTGCCATGCAGTTGCTCAATTTCGTCGCCCTCTACGGGCTGCTGTTGATGCCGATGGGCGCGGTGATCTTCATCGACTTCTGGCTGATTCGGAAATTCGGCCTTCAAAGCGGCTATGCCGAACTGAGCCGCAAGAGTTTCAATTGGGCGGCGGGCCTCACTTGGCTGCTGACGCTAACCATCTGCTTCGCGCTGGTGAAATATGCCGGGGTGCAGATCTTCTTCGTCAGTCTGCCTGGCTGGTTCATCGCCGCCGTGTTGTACCTCGTCTTGAGCAAGCTCTACCAGCAGAAACTCAGACAGCCCCAAGCCGCGGAGGCCATGTGAGACCCATGCGACGGATCTTCCAAACTGTGTCGTGGATTGCCCTGGCCGCCACCGCCATGCCGTCCATCCTGTTCCTTTACGGGAGCATCGATCTGGACGGGGCGAAACTGGTGATGCTCTTGGGCACCATTGTCTGGTTCGTAGCGACTCCGCTTTGGATGGGCCGCCGGATCGAGCAGGCTGCCGAGGCATGATTGGAATCGAGTTCGTGCTCGACTGCCCGCGTTTCGATCGGTTCGGCGTAGTGACAGTCTTATCTGGGGGTGCGGTGCTACCGCCCATTGTACATCGGTGAACTTTGTCGTAACATGGTGGCTGGGAAGCGGTTGACTGTTTTCATCGAGGCTTTCGTGCCATGTTGAAGAAAAGAATTGGATTCATCGGTGCCGGCCAGATGGCGACCGCACTGGCCCAGGGGTGGATCCGCAAAGGACTTGTGTCGCCGGAGAACGTGCTGGCCAGCGATCCTCTGCCGGAGGCCCGAACTCGATTTGAGCAGGCCACGGGGGCGCGAACGGCGGACAAGAATCAGGAAGTCGCCACCGCCTCAGGGGTTCTCGTTCTCGCGGTCAAACCCCAGCACATGGCACCGGTTTTGAAACAGTTACCGCAGTACATCGCCGCCCAGACACTGGTGGTTTCCATTGCGGCCGGGATTCGGATAGCGACGATGTCCGAGAAGCTCGGTGCATCCGTCCGTCTGATTCGCGTCATGCCCAATACCCCTTGCTTGTTGGGACAAGGGGCTTTTGGATACTGTGTGAACGAGGCCGCCGGCGAAGAAGATATCCGGCTCGTCGAGCAATTGCTCGGCGCCGTCGGTATTGCGCATCGAGTGGACGAGAAACTAATGGATGCCGTCACCGGCCTTTCCGGGTCGGGGCCGGCTTTCGTCTATGTTCTCATCGAGTCGATGGCCGACGCCGGCGTGAAAATGGGACTGCCGCGGCTGGTGGCGCTGAGTTTGGCGGCGCAGACGGTCCGCGGCGCCGCCGAGATGGTGCTTTCCTCCGGAGAGCACCCGGCGGTACTCAAAGACCGCGTGGCCAGTCCGGGAGGGACGACGATCACCGGCCTTGCCGCATTGGAGGCGGGCGGACTTCGTGCGGCGATGATTGCCGCCGTGGAAACGGCCACGCACCGTTCGGCCGAATTGGGAGCCAGCTAGGATTTCGTCACGCACCTCGTTAACGACCATGTCTTGCTTCTGCATTATCGACGACAAATACGTGCCCATCTACCGCATCCTGTGGGTCTCATCGCTGCCGCATTTCTGCGGTTCGCCAGAGTGCGAGCGGGAAGGCGACTATGAGGTCCGTCTGGAGGACGGCGAGTCGGTATGGGCGGATCGCGACGAACGTGACGCGACGCTTGCCGCCATGGAACTGTGGGCAGGCGAAGGCCTGGAAGACGACTACGAAGAGTGAGCGCCCCACTGCCGCACAGCCTCGGAGGTTGCCGACATGTCGATGTTTGAGAACAACCAGTATCGCTGGCGCGAGACGTACTTCGTCCTGTTCCAGTCATCGAAATTGCCCCCGGGCAAGAAACTGCAAGAGGCGATTCTGTCGCTGAGCAGCCGTTACACGCTGACCAATCTCCGTGCCGACGACCAGGGCAAGTTCGAATCGCTGACGGTTCTTTCGCCCGACGATTTCGCCGCCTTGGACGTCTGCTACGTGGAGGGAGACGAAGTCCGCGAGCAGGTCGACGCGATCGCCGACGAGTTGAAGACTCTCGATATGCGTGCCGACGACCGTGCCCGCATCGAGCGGATTCGCAAGTGCGACGCCCGTTTCGACGTCCTCCATTTCGAGCAGATCGCCGATGCGGACGACGCGGACGAACTGGACGAGATGCTCGACCCCAGCGCGTTGTTAGTCGTGCTGGAAGCGCTGGCCGGACTGACCGACGGCATCGCCGTCGATCCGCAATCCGGCGCGTTGTTGTGAAGGGAAGATCAGGTTTTGTGGTATTCTTATGCAAGCCAAAGAAATCAAGCGCGGCTTTATCGTCAATTACCAGGATGCACCGTGCATCATCGAAACGATCAGTGTGCAGTCCCCCTCCGCGCGCGGCGCGGCCACGCTCTACAAATTCAAAGCGCGGAATCTGATTACCAAGCAGAAGGTGGACATCGTGCTCCGCGGCGGCGAATCGCTGGACGAGGCGGACTTTGCCCGCCGCCCGATCAAGTACATGTACGCCGATCCCACCCATCTCCATTTCCTCGATCAGACCGACTACAACCAGGTTTCGCTCCCCAAAGGGGACTTGGAGGACGAAGCCAAATTCCTCACAGAAGATCTCGAGGGGGTGCAGTCGCTGATCTACAACGATGAGTGCGTGGCCATCCAATTGCCGTTGACCGTCGAACTTCGCGTCGTGCAGTGCGACCCGGGCGTCCGCGGCAATTCGGCGACCTCGCGGACAAAACCGGCCACCTTGGAGACCGGCTACGTCGTCCAGGTGCCGGAGTATCTCGAGGAGGGAGAAGTTGTCAAGATTGACACGCGCAGCGGTGATTACCTGTCGAGGGCATGATGGTATCCCGGCGATAGCGGTGATCGCCGCAGTTGCGGCGCTTGTTTCTTCGCCGTTGCTTGGTTTGTCGCTCGGTCTGGGCGCGGGCGATGATTCCTTATTGGAACTCACCGCGCGTCGCCTGATCCGTGAACTCGACGCTCCGCGTTTGAACCAGCGCGAGGCGGCCGAACGGGAGTTGCTCGATCTCGGTCCCGCGATTCTTGAGATGCTCCCGCGACCCGGCGACCGCGTGTCGGCGGAAATACAACAGCGGGCCGGCCGAATCCGGCAGACGCTCGAGCAGCGATTGGCCGAAGCGGCCACGGCGCCTTCGCGGGTAAGCCTGGCGGGGACGATGCCGCTGGCTGAAGTTCTCAGCAAGATCGAGGAGCAAACGGGCAATCGCGTCGTCCTCCAACAGGCAGGAATTCCAGCCGCGGAACAACAGGTAACCGTCGATTTCGAGAAGGCTCTCTTCTGGCAGGCGATCGACGAACTCTCCCGCCAGGCCGGCTTGTCCGTTTACCCCTACGGCGAAGAGCGAGGCATCGCCCTGGTCGCCCGGCCGGCACCAGAGCCGGCCGCTGCGTCGCTGGTCAGCTACAGCGGCGCGTTTCGAATCGAGGCGATTCGTATTCTGGCCCAACGGGATTTGCGGGTGAACGACTCCGGTTCGCTGCGACTTTCCTTCGAGATTGCCTGGGAACCGCGACTGTCGCCGATCAGTCTCCAGCAGCCGATGGATGCGATGGATGCGGTGGACGAGAAAGGCAATCCCCTCCTCATCGACCAGATAAAGGCCAATATCGAGGTGCCGATCGCGCCGCTGGCTACGGCCGCCGAACTGATGGTTCCCTTGGAGCTTCCGCCGCGAGAAGTCAAGCGAATCGCCAGGCTTAACGGCGTTCTCAGGGCCCTTGTGCCGGGAAGAATCGAGATGTTTCGTTTCGAAGGTCTGGCCGCGGCCAAGAATGTGGAGAAACGCGCCGCGGGCGTCACCGTCAAGCTCGAACAGGTCCGCAAGAACAACATGCTCCGGGAGGTTCGCATCCGCGTTGGCTACGATGAGCCGGCCGGCTCGATGGCCTCGCACCGGACCTGGATGTTCGACAACGAAGCCTACCTCGAAGGCCCCGACGGAAAGAAGGTCCGGTACGACGCCTTCGAGACGACTTGGCAAAGCGAGAACGAGTTTGGCATCGCCTATCTGTTCGGCTTGGAAGAACCGCTCGACAAGTACGCCTTCGTCTACAAAACGCCGGGCCGTATCCTGGCCAACGATTTCCGTTATGAGATCGGCGACGTGGCGCTTCCGTAGCGAGGAAAGGCCGTGCCTGCCGGTCGACGCAGAACGTAAAACCATACGCCGACCGCTGCGACCAGCACGAGCAGGCTGACGTTCTGCGAGATGCTCAGCCCGGTGCCGAAGATCGACGATTCGTCCGTGCGGATGATCTCCAAGATGAAACGGCTGATCGGATACAGCGTGAGCAGCAGCGCGAACAGCTCGCCGTCGCGCCGGCGGAACGGAGCATAAGCGATGAGGAACAAGCAGAGCAGCAGTCCGTTGATCGCACTGTAGATCTGCGTGGGGTGGACCGGTTCGCTTCTCGAAAGCGGCGGTTCGATCGCCCACGTTGCCGCCGTTTCGTCGCCCTGGGTGGCGATGGAGATTTGGGAACCTCGGTGATGGGCCCGCAAGAGGGCCCATTGTGCGTCGAGAACCGTGTCGACGCGCTGCCCGTTGATCGCGGTCACTTTCTCACCGGCCTTCAGTCCATGTTTTTCGGCCGGCGACCCCGGTTGAACCTCGCCAATCACCGGCGGCGATTGCAGAGGACCCGCGATTTTCAGCCCGTGCAAAAACGTCTGACCTTGCTCCACCTGGTGGACGTGGGCCGGGCTCTCCGCGGGAAACCGAATCGCCCAAGGCAAATCGCAGGGGCCGCCGTAGCAACAGCCGTTCAGCAGGCAGCCGAGTCGGCCAATGGCCAACCCGAGCATGACCGACGGCGCCAGCAGGTCGAACGTGGCCAGCATCGGCAGCCGATGCTTGAGGAGAAACGCCACCAGTCCCAGGAAGCCGCCGATCAGCGCGCCGTACACGACGAGCCCACCCTCGGTGACCTTGACGATTTCAAGCAGAGTGGCGCCGATGGTCGCTTGCGCGAATTTCGGCCAATATTCGATCACGTAAAAAAGCCGAGCGCCGAGAAGGCCGGGGACGAACAGCCAGAAGGCCATGGCGAAAATCACTTCGGGATCGATGCCCAATCGCCGGCCGCGCCAGGCCGCCATCGTGGTGCTTGCCACAAGAGCCAGCAGCAGCATCACTCCGTAGCCGCGGATGGGAAGTCCCTCGGCTTCCGCCAATCGCGGCAAAAGCAGCCAGATCGCCGCCCCGATCAACAGCAGGATCGGCACATACCCCCAGGTGTCCGCGCTGAATCCTTGCCGCCAGCCGAGCCATGCCAGCAGCAACACGCTGCCCAGGGCCCACAGCGCCAAGAGCAGCCCGAATCCGAACACGGCAACGCCGCCGATCTCATTGGGTACGTGAAAGAGCGTCTGAAGCACAATCGTTTTCCAATTCAAGCAAACGGTTGGGAAGCGGATACAGTTTACGAGGCGCGATCTCCTTCACCGCGGCTCAACTCGGCGGCGGTTCCAAGAAGCGATTATCGATCAGCCGCGTGCTGCCGAGGCGAACCGCCAGGGCCGCCAGTGTACGTCCGGACACCTGTTCAACAGGCTTGAGGGTTTCAGGATCGGCCAATGCGATATAGTCGATGCGCATGTCCGCGTTGCTCTGGATCAACTCGCGCAGCCGCTGTCGAATGGCGGCCGCGCCGCGGTGCCCCTCGCACACCATCGCGTCGGCCAGGCAAAGGCTCTTCCACAACACCAGCGCCTGCTGACGGGCCTCGGCACTCAGGTAGGCGTTGCGGGAACTCATGGCCAGACCGTCCGGTTCGCGGACCGTCGGGCAGACACGGACTTCAATCGGGACATTGAGGTCTTCGACCATGCGGCGGATGACCAGCGCCTGCTGGTAATCTTTCTGGCCGAAATAGGCGATGTCGGCCCCCACCATATTGAACAGTTTGAGAACGATGGTGGCCACGCCGCGAAAATGCCCGGGGCGACATCGGCCCTCCCAGGGCTCCGCGACCGGGCCGACCTCGACCCAACTTGCAAACCCGGGCGGATATACCTCTTCGGTTCGCGGGACGAAAACGAGAATCCCGCCACCGCAGGTTCCGAGCGCGTCGAGATCCGCGTCGAGGGTTCGCGGATAACGATCGTAATCTTCGCCGGGCCCGAACTGGCTGGGATTGACGAAGATCGTGACGACCGTGAGCGAGCACTCGGATTGCGACGCCCGCACCAGGCTCAAATGCCCTTCGTGCAACGCCCCCATCGTGGGCACCAAACCGACTCGCTTGCCGGCGGCACGAGCAGAGGCAACCGCTTGACGAAGTTCTGCAAGGTTGGATACAACCGCGGGTCGCTGCATGGTCACGCGTCTCTTTCGCTGATACTATCGCATCGAATCCAATGCCGCGCATATCTCGGCCAGTACCCGATCCGGATTATCGCTCCGCAAGAGGAGCAGGGGGCCCTGGTTCGGCTGCAAGGCCCGATCGCGAGTCGCTTGTTGGATCTCGTCCAGCAGGTCGGCCGAGAGATTATTCTCTCCCTGTTCATCGCCACGCGGAACTTGCCGCAGCAGTTCTTCCGCCGGGGACTGAAGCAGCACAATCAGTTTCGGTCTTACCACGCCTTGCCGCAACGCTTGCCACCGCCGGCGAAACGCGTGAAATCGATCGATGGGAAGCCGGACGTGCGCCACGGCGATCGACTCGTCGAACCAGAAGTCACTGACGGTGAGTCGCTGGTGCCAGCCGGGCCGGCTTACGGAAAGCAACTCCGCTCGCTTCCGGACCAATTGTAGCTCCGCCTTCCAGTGCGTACCAGACGGATCGCAGTAGAGGGAAATGTGTTGCGTCGGGGCCGCAGGGTCGGCGAGGAACCGACCCGACTGCAACTGGGCCAATCGTTCGGCCAACAAGGTCTTGCCCGCTCCGATCGCTCCGGCAATGGCGACATAATTGGGAGCCGAATTCAAGTAGTCCAACAACGCTTGGATGGTCCAACCCGTCTGCGGATGAATCATGGCTGGAGCGATTTCGGCCGCCGGTTCCAGGACGAATCGTCGCCAGGCCATACGGGGATGAGGAATGACGAGGTGGGGCGTTTTGATTTGAAGGTCGTCATAAAGCAGCAGATCCAGATCGAGCGTCCGTGGCCCCCAACGTTCCCGTCGGATCCGCCCAAGTTGGCTCTCCACTTGCTTGAGCACGGAAAACAGGCATTGCGGTTCACAGGCGGTTTCCAGCAGGGCAGCACCGTTGAGGAAGGGTTGTTGGCCCGTGGGCCCGCCGACCGGCGCGGTTTCGTACCACCGGCTGCATCGCACCACGCTGAGCCCCACCTGCCGTTGGAGTTCCTCGACCGCCGACTGCAATATCGTGCGGCGGTCGCCGAGGTTCGAGCCCAGTGCGATGAGAGAGTAGGACATCGGAGAAAACCATCCACCCGCCATCATATCCGGCAGCCCGGCTGCCGCGACTTGCCGAAACGCTGGCGCTGACGCGAAATCGATGCGGAGCAGCGGGGCTGCCGGGCTTCTGCCACGAAGTGAAGTAGGCAGGTGGCAAACCTGCCCCACCGTTTTCTGATATTTTGGCGGGTGGTTGAAAAAAAACGGCGGGAACGAATCCGTTCCCGCCGACCAACGGCCTTGCCAACGCAATCTAATTCGTGATTTAGTCCACCGAGGGGGGGCCGTCCCAGCCACGACATCTGCCGCCGACAATCGATCCCTCCCGTCGCCTCCCCGGAGCAGAACGCCTTATTCTCTTCATTCCGCAGAAGTTGTCAAGCAGGTAGAGTCAAGGGAGATTCACGCTTGTTAAAAAGCGAATTCCAGGTAGTCTGGAATATATACGACAACCTGCTCATCGCCAGGGCACGCTCGGTCGGCTCGACTCTCCCCGCGTGTTCGGAGCATAGAGCATACTCTTCTCGGAGGTTATTCGCCTGATGCTCAACTCGACAGCGATTTGCGACGGTCTTGGGACGATGGTACTGGCAAGTATTATTGTGTTCGCCGCGCCTGAGCGAAACGTGGCTTCCTCGAGCATCGGGCCGGTTGGCTCGCAACCGGTTTACGCTTTTGAATCATGCCGGCAATCTCCACGACCGGCGGCAAGTCCCAAGCCGGATTCGCCCGCCTGCTCCAGTGCCGCGTCCTTGGCACGGTGGGGTTTCTCGTCGCCGCAGGACGACTGCAGAGAACCGCAGCCGACTTTGGCGCCGCTCAAACCAACTGCGGCCGGGTCTCAAGGAAACGATGACACTGCCCTTCGGCGTACCGGCGGGACGATGATCCTCGAGGTCCGCATCGAAGCCGAGCAAACCGGCCCGAGTCGGTGAGAAAGTGTACGCTGAGTTTTCCAGCCTGCCTTTGTACGGGTGAAGTATTTTCGCTTCAGCCCTCATCCATTTCCTTCTCTTCGTGCGGCACCCGTTTGACCGCCACCAGGGTGTCGTCTTCGTCGAGGGTCATGATCCGCACGCCCTGGGTATTGCGGCCGATTATGCTGATGTCATTGGCGGAAATTCGCTGAAGCTTGCCGCGGGCACTGATCATCAGCAATTCGTCCTCGTCGCGAACGCGGACAATGCCGATCACCTTGCCATTCCGCGCGGTAGTCTTGATATCCCGCAATCCTTTGCCGCCTCGCGACTGGGTGCGGTAATGGTGCGTCGACGAGGCATGTTCGCCCTCGCTGTCCTCGCCGTCGACTTCCAGACCGGCTTCCGCCGCGGTTTCCTGGGCGTCATCGTCGAGCACATCGCCGGCATCTTCCGGCTCGTCGGCCGCATTGGGTCCGAAGGGGGTTCGCTTGCCGTAGCCATGCTCGCAAATTGTCAATAGCGACGCTTCCGGATCGGCGACCACCATTCCAACAACACGGTCGTTGGCCGCCAGCTTGATCCCCTTCACGCCACTGGCGTTGCGGCCCATCGGGCGGGAGTTCGATTCGCGGAATCGGATCGCCATGCCGGACGCCGTGGCCAGCATCACCTCGTCTCCCGCCGTGGTGATCACCACGTCAACCAGTTCGTCTCCCTCGCGGAGTTTGATGGCGATGATGCCGCTTCGCAGCGGCCGGCTGTAGGCGGCCAAATCGGTCTTCTTCACCAGTCCCCGCGCCGTGGCCATCATCAGGTAGTGGTCGGGCTGGTCGAAATCGCGGATGGCCCGGCAATCGGCGATGTATTCCCCCTCGGTCAGATTGAGCAGGTTGACGACGGCCCGCCCGCGGCTGTCGCGCGCCAATTGCGGCAGATCGTAGACCTTTCGCCAGTACACCTTGCCGATGTTGGTGAAAAACAGCAAGTAGGCGTGGGTGCTGGCGACGAAGAGATGCTGGATCGGATCCTCCTCGTCGACCTTGGCGCCCTTCAGCCCCTTGCCGCCGCGTCGCTGGGCTCGGTAGGCGGAGACCGGAGTGCGTTTGATGTAACCGTTGGAACTGATCGAGACGACCATCGTCTCTTCCGGAATGAGATCCTCCAGATCGATGTCGCCGATCTCCTCGCCGCTGATCTCGGTCCGCCGCGGGTCGGCGTGTTTGCGCTTCAGTTCGACGAGATCGTCACGGATGATCGCCAGGATGTTCGCTTCGTCGGAAAGGATGCGATGATACTCGTTGATATCCGCCAGCAGGTTACGGTGCTCATCGCCCAGTTTTTCCTGCTCCAGGTTGACCAACTGCCCGAGCGTCATCCGCAGGATGGCATCGGCCTGGACGGGCGTGAGGGTGTAAGTCTCGTGCGCCCCCCGCTCGGTCTCGAACAGTGAGAATCCCTCGTCCCCCAGGGCGCGGCGGAGCATGGCCGCGGGGGTCTCGATCTCCATCAGTCTCTGCTTGGCTTCGGCCTGCGTGCTCGACGAGCGGATCACTCGGATCACTTCGTCGATATTCGCATGGGCCAGCAGCAGCCCTTCGACCGTGTGCTTCCGCTGCCGCGCCTTGGCGAGAAGGAACTGCGTGCGACGGCGGATCACGGTGATCCGGTGACGAATGAATTCCTCCATCAGGGCCTTGAACGACATGACACGAGGTTTGCCGTCGACCAGCGCCAGGAAGATCAGCGAGAAGCTGTCCTGCAGAGGCGAAAACTGATAGAGCTGATTGAGAACGACGTCTGCTTCGGCGTCGCGTTTCAAATCCAGCACGAGGCGAACCGGTTCTTTCAGGTCGCTCTCGTTTCGGATGCCGGAGATGCCCGGAATCCGCCCTTCCGTCACCAGAGCCGCGATACGCTCCTCGACCCGGTCGCGGGCCTGCTGGTAGGGGATCTCATTGACGACGATCCGAGTCCGTCCGCCTTTGAGTTCCTCAATCCTGGTTCTCGCCCGCACCACGACCGTACCGCGACCGGTATGGTAGCCACGGCGGATCCCGGCGCGGCCGCAGATGATGCCGCCGGTGGGAAAATCGGGGCCGGGGCAGATTTCCAGCAATTCGTCGATCGAGACCGTCGGTTCGTCGATCACGCGCACCAAGGCGTCGCAGATCTCACCCAGGTTGTGCGGCGGGATCGACGTCGCCATGCCCACCGCGATCCCCTGCGCCCCGTTGACGAGCAGGCAGGGAAACTTCGCGGGCAGCACACTCGGTTCCGTCGACCTTTCGTCGTAGGTGGGTACGTAGTCGACCGTATCGAGCTTGAGATCCTCCAGCATCAAAGCCGCGAAATGCGACATGCGGGCTTCGGTGTACCGCATGGCCGCCGGAGGCAAACCGGCCACCGAACCGAAATTACCCTGCTTGTCGATCAGGACATAGCGCATATTCCAGTCCTGGGCCATGCGGACCAGGGTCGGATAAATCACGCTCTCGCCGTGCGGATGGTAGTTGCCGCTGGTATCGCCGGAGATCTTCGCGCACTTGATACGGCCGGAGCCCGGCCCCAGGTTGAGGTCGTTCATGGCGACCAGAATCCGCCGCTGCGACGGTTTCAGTCCATCACGGACATCCGGCAGCGCCCGGCTGACGATCACGCTCATCGCGTAGGTCAGGTAGCTGCTCTTCAACTCATCTTCGATCGGCATGTCCAACAGGCGCCCGGCGATGATGGGGCCCGCTTCGGAGGAACCTGCGTCGGATTCGTCGGGATCGGGAGGGTCAGGCGGAAGATTGGAGTCGGTCGACAACGAAGGTCATCCTTTCATCATGCCCCGTGGAGTATCCACCGGCCAATTGGCGGAAGGCTATCCAATGCCTCAAGATTGGGGCCAGCATTCGCCCAAAGTGGTGCTGAAGTCGCAGATCGTTGGCGGAAAGTTCGGCTCACCTCGACCCGGACACTGGACCTGGTTGCGGCCGAGCGAAGCGAGCACGCGTTGAAAGGATCAGTATAGCGTTTCGCTCGTTGTTTCACAACGGGAACGGCAAGAAACCGTCGAGCGCAAGTCCTTTACTCACAATTAGTTGTATCCTTGGTTTTTGTCCCGTCCGGGATCGAGTGCCGCGACCTCCAAGACGACCACATCGGGCAGTTGGCCGGGGCGGCAGAGGCAATCCCATTGTCACGCGAACGAGCCGCGGTCGGCGGAAACTGTCGCGGCGATGCGGTCGGCGATTTCCGACGGGCAAAGGGGGTCCGCTACCGGCACAAACCGGCACTCGCTCAGGCTGCGGAACCATGTGCATTGCCGCTTGGCGAAGTGCCGGGTATGGCGCTGCACCAGATCGATCGTTTCTTCGAGGGAGTGGCGGCCCTCCAGATGTTCGATCACCTCACGGTAACCAACCGCTTGCCGGGCCGTTCTGCTCAAAGGAATCGCATTCTGGAACAGACGCCGCACCTCCTCGACGAGCCCGGCGGCGAACATGGCTTCGACTCGCCGGTTGACCCGCTCGTAGAGCGTCTGGCGAGGCCAGTCGAGCACGAAGACCCGGCAGGCATGCGGAGGGCGACCGATCTCGAATTGCGCCTGAAGTTCGCTGATCGGCCGGCCGGTCTTCTCGAAAACCTCCAGCGCTCGGATCAGTCGACGCGTGTCGTTGGGGTGGAGTCGCGCTGCCGCCGCCGGATCGATCGAGTTGAGGCGGCGATGGAGTCGTCCCGGGCCGTGGACGGCCTCCTCGTCGCGGAGTCGGCGGCGGAGCGACCAGTCGGCGGGCGGCCCCTCGAAGATGCCCCGCAACAGGGCTTTGAGGTAAAGGGGAGTGCCGCCGACGAAGAGCGCGGCTCGACCGCGCAAGGCGGTCTGTTCGAGCGTGCTGCCGGCCGCACCGAGATACTGGGCGAGGCTACACGGCTGGTGCGGATCGAGGATATCGATGAGGTGGTGCGGTATTCCGCCGCGTTCGGCCGGCGTCGGTTTTGCGGTGCCGATGTCCATGCCGCGGTACACTGCCATCGAATCCATCGAGACGATCTCCGCGCCGATCCGCCCGGCCAATTCCACACCGACCGCGGTCTTGCCGGCCGCCGTCGGTCCGGTAAGGTACCAGCAGTCGAGAAAAGGCGGAACCGGCATGAGAGACTCGGCGGAAGGGGAAAGCGGCATCTTCGGCGAGGCGGCACAGCTCAGTTCGGGCTGAAGTGGGGCGGAAATCCCGCCTCGCCGCTCCGTCCGAGCTGTTCGTCCGCGGCGATGACCTCCAAATGCTCCAGGAGCTTCTCCGCGCGGCGATAGACGTCGAATTCCGCCAGCATCGCCTGTTTCTCGTCCAAGCTCAGATCGAGCATATAACTGATTGTATCGGTGAGAGCGCCGAGTTTCACGTCCGTGCCCAGGAGGTAATCGAGCTGGTCTTGAGCTTGGGGAAGGTGATCGATGATGCCCAATAGCGCGCTGCGCAGTCTGCGTTGCAGCGACGGGCCTTGCGCAGCACGATCCGGGGAATAGTAATCGGCGCAGACGACTCCCATCGCCTCGCGGAATTGCTTCTGTTCCGGAAGTTCGCGGACGATGCGTACACGATTCAGCCCGGACAGCAGCACGTTGTAAGAACCGTTTTCGGTCCGCTGGTGTACGGCCACGCGCCCCAAGCAGACCATCGGGTAGACCGGCGGCCGCCCGTCGTAATCGTGCTCCCAACCGGGCTTCAAAAGCGCCATGGCGATCAGTTGGTCGCCGGCTACCGCCTCTTCGAGCAATTCACGGTATCGCGGCTCGAAAACGTGGAGCGGTTGCATGACGCGAGGGAAGAGCACGAGATTCGGCAGAGGAAACAACCGTATCCTGCCAGTGAACTCTTCTATGGAGAACGCGAAATCATCCTGCAGCGACATGGGGTGGTGTTTCCATCGGTATTTTCGGTTGCGAGGTCGGCCGGCTGGCACTTGCACCCGGTCGTGGCCGAACCCCCGCTAAACATTACCTTAGTCCGGCCGCGGATGCGATGCCGGTTGCAGGCGGATTTCCGGTATCAACGCAGGATTGACCACCGGCATCCCGGATTCCGTGCGATGGGCCGTCGCGTCGTCGACGCAACGGTCCAGTTCGGTCAAAAAAACATTTAAGTTCAACCCCAAGTGCTTCACTCGAAATGGCTCGAGGTAGCGGCCCGCGCCGGCGAGGAGCTTCCGGGCGCCGTGAATATTGCCCCGATGGAGGTGTAGCAAGGCCACAGCGGCCTGGATCAGCCCTTTGAAGAACAACCGTTCCTTTCCTTCGACCTGGAGCCACAGTTCCTCCCAGGTCTCATGGCTCTGGAAGAACTCGCGTCGATTGAACTGCTCGATGCCCTTCAGGTAGAGCGGGTGGTAATCAAGGGTGGACATTAGGAGGGCTCTGCGGCTTTCATGGGGATTATATTCATCCGGCAAGGGCGGGGCGAACGGATTAGGGGCACGAGGCTTTGCGTTATCTTGACACACCGGTCGGAGCGTTCGACAATGGATCGCCGCGAGCGATTAAGCCGCGGTCCGGCTGACCCCCTAACTGAAGGAACTTCGAGGACCGGGATGGTCGCATCCGCTCAGGCCAAACAGCATGCTGCCAAAGTGGTCCGCGGCCTCCGTCGCGGCTATCCCGTTGCCCCCTGCGCATTGAATTTCGATAATCCGTTGGAATTGCTGATTGCAACGATTCTATCGGCGCAATGTACCGACGAACGGGTGAATCAGGTGACCAGCGGGCTATTCAAGAAATATCGGACCGCTGCCGCTTACGCTCAAGCAACACCGGCCGAGTTGGAAGAGGACGTCAAGTCGACCGGTTTTTTCCGCAACAAGGCTAAGAACATCCGGGCCTGCTGCGAGGTTCTCGTGCGGCAATACGGCAGCGAGGTGCCCCGTGATCTGGACACCCTGGTCGGCCTGCCCGGAATCGGGCGGAAGACCGCCAGCGTCGTTTTGGGGACGGCGTTCGGTATTGCCTCGGGAGTCGTGGTGGACACGCACGTCGCTCG
This sequence comes from Rhodopirellula sp., assembly GCA_012728855.1. Lineage (GTDB taxonomy): Bacteria > Planctomycetota > Planctomycetia > Pirellulales > Thermoguttaceae > JABWBD01. The sequence continues at coordinate 99,749 of JAAYEH010000101.1, forward strand.
CCTCAGTCAGCGGCTGGGCCTGACGGCGCACAAGGATCCGCTTAAGATTGAACAGGATCTGATGGAGCAGATTCCCCGAAAGGAGTGGATCGACTTCAGTCATCGTATGATTCACCATGGGCGACGTGTATGCACTGCTCGGAAGCCGAAGTGCGACGAATGCCCCTTGAGTGAGTTTTGCCCACGCGTTGGCGTTGCCAGCAAGTGAAATCACCGCGGCAAATCGCCCTTTTTCGCCCGATCCTCCTGCCTGGGTTCTATCGAGATGATCCTTTCCGGCCATGAGATCGAAAACCAGTTGGGAAAGAACATCGTCATCGCTCCGTTCGATCCGGCGCGCCTGAATCCCAACAGCTACAACCTGTCGCTGCACGACGAGTTGATCGTCTACGAGGAGGTGGTGCTCGACATGCGAAAGCCCAACCGCCTTCGCCGGGTCCACATCCCGCCTCAGGGGCTAGTGCTCAACCCGAATCAGATTTACCTCGGCCGAACCGCCGAGCGGACGGAGACTCGCGGCTTCATCCCGATGATCGAGGGTCGATCGTCGATTGGACGGCTGGGGTTGTTCGTTCACGTAACGGCGGGGTTTGGCGATATCGGCTTCTGCGGCTACTGGACGTTGGAGATGTTCGCCGTGCAGCCGATCCGCGTTTATGCGGGCGTGCCGATTTGCCAAATCTTCTATCACGAGATCCGCGGCACGTACACGGAGTATTGTAGCGACAAGTATCAGAATAATACCGATACTCAGCCGAGCCTGCTGTTCAAGGAACTCAACCCGGAATGCTTGAACGACCCGCAACGGCAGCTTCCCTTCGGCATCGAGAGTTCGCGGGAATAGCGGCTTACGGTCAGAAATAGCTGACTGAATCGAGTCGCCGCGTGGCGCATCGCTCAGCCCCACGAGACCGTCTCGGCGCTCGTCGTGGGAACGCGAAAGCCGCGTTTCCGCTGTGCCAGGGGCGGTTTAACTGGGGGCCAGTTTCGCGGCCAATTGGTCCCGCTTCGCAGGCACGGGGACCAGCAGGAACTTACAGCGGCTCACAGGGTTGGGTGAAGCCGCTGTAAGTTCCTGCTGGTCCCCTCCTGGCCGCGAAAATGGTATCTTTTCTAACCGCGATCGATACGGGCTCGTCCCGCCGCCCGGGGAAGTGAGCGGCCAAAGCTCGACACACACTCCACCCAGTTCGCCGAAGCGATTTCCAAGCGGCTAAGAATCGGCGCCAAGTCGGCCGGAATAGAGTCCCGCTTGTCCGAAGGCCATATTCACCTCGGCTCGGGTGAGCGGCATGTACGGGGAGAGTGGCGGTAATTATGGCCGCTGGCGAATCCGGACCTCTGACACGCCCCCCCCACACATCCCCCCTGGGACGGTGCCCCAGGCTACGATAAGAATGGCCTTCGGCCAAAGGGAAAATGAGGCCGTCTGTGGAACAAAAAGCGAAACCAGTCGGGCCACCGAGATGTCTTGGTTCCGCGGGAGCCGGAGTTCCAAATTGGCGGAGTTAGCGGCCCAACCAAAGGGAGACCTGACCCGCGCGGACTGTGCGGAGCCCGCCGTAGACGTTGGCCTCGGCTTTTCTATAGAATAGAAGGGGCGGTTGGGGCTTCGATATGGACAGGAGATCTGCGAGATGGCGACCATCGCGACTCCCCCGGAAGTAATGGCTTTGGAGTATATTCATGTCCACGGATATTATCGAAGCACGCACACGAACAACCAAAGAGGGCGTGCTGAACTTGAGCCTGAACGTAGGCATCCCGGATGCCGACGTAGCCGTCATTGTCCACGTGAAGCCCCTTGCTTCGACGCAGGAAGTGGATGCAAACGGCTGGCCCATGGGTTTTCTTGATCAGGTCGCCGGTTCCATGCCTGAATTGCAGCGCGCGCCTCAGGGCCCATTCGAAGAAAGGCTGGCACTCGATTGAGTTACCTGCCGTTCGACGATGCGTGTGCTCGCAAGTGTGCTGAAATCCGTCACAAGTTGGAGCGTCGCGGTACGGTGATCGGCCCACACGATCTTTAGATTGCGGCAATTGCCCTTCACCATGGTTTGACTCTGGTCACCCATAACACGAGCGAGTTCAGTCGGATTGCTGGGCTCAACTTGGAAGACTGGCAAGCCTAATGACTGTTGACGGCCTGACCCAAGTGCCCCTTCCAGTGCCCCTTTTTCAGAGACGACTGTCTGCCCGATATCGATCTTGCTCAAAATGCCACCCTATGTCCGTTGTACGCTGGCTCCGGAACCTGGCAAGGCCCGCCTGCCCTTGAGCGACCTCGGGAGATGGAAGTTGGGACGTGGCTAGTTTCTGGGACTTTGGATACTAGCTGCGTCCCCGTTTCAACGCCCGGCGGTACACTTTCCGGGGGTGCAATGAGGCGACGTCGAATTCTTGCTGCCACCGGTCCGATGCGATAGACTCGATGCGACGGAAGCATTCGTTCAAGCTCGAACAAAGGAAACAACGCCATGCCATGCTCGACGCGATCCTTCCTGGCCGCCGCCCTCTTGAGCGTCGCTCTGCCGCCGTTGTCCGCGGCGGACGAGTCCTCGGCAGCCCCGCGTTACGTGCGTATCGGCCACTACCAGTGCCTCTGCGAGCAAGGTGATTTCGCGGCGAATCTCGGCACCGTTCTCGAAGGACTGCAACTGGCCGCCGATGCCCGACTCGATATTCTCTCTTTTCCCGAGTCGTTTCTGACCGGCTACTATGCTGCCGAAGAGGACGCTCGGGCGCATGCATTCGCCCTCGACTCGCCGGAGATGAAGGAGGTTCTCGAAAAGACGGCCGCGTTCGACATTCTGTTCATGGTCGGCTTCAACGAACTGCGAGGCAACGATCTATACAACACGGTGGCTGTGATCGAACGGGGAAAAATGCTCGGGCATTACAGCAAAGCGATGCCGGTGATGGGGTACTTCGTCCCGGGGCGGGAGTTTCCCGTGTTTCAGAAGAAGGGGCTGAAGTTCGGCGTGGTGATCTGCGCCGACGGAGGGTACATCGAGCCTTGCCGCATCCTTTCGCTCAAGGGTGCCCGCGTCATCTTCGCTCCCCATTACAATTTCGTGGGCGACCCCGTGCAGCACTATCAGATGGTTCGCAACGACCACGTCGCCCGCGCCGTGGAAAACGGCGTCTATTTCCTCCGCGGCAACAACGTGGTGCGGGGAACGGAACTGGAAGGGATGAAGCACTCAGGTCATGGGTACGGCGACAGCTACCTGCTGGATCCGACCGGCGAGATTGCCGCCTCGGCCGGGCTCTACGAAGAGTATCTGATGATCTACAACCTCGATCTCGAAAAGAAGTGCCGCAATCGGCAAAACTGGCGGAGCCTGCGGTCGTCGCGCGAGCTGGCGGAGATCCTGAAAGGAGTCGTCGAGCAGCAACGATGAATGGAAACTTCGGTTCAACGCGCAAGCGGCAGTTCGTAACATGCCGCCTGTTCCGCGTTACGCACGAGCAGGTAGGGGCCGTACAGCGCGATGTTGTTCCAGGTTATCCCTTCGATGGCCTGGAATCGCCCGAGGACGTGGTTGGCCTGCTGGGGCGTTGCTTCGACAAGCACGACCTCGCCGGACTCGGCCAGTACAAGGATCAGGTCACGCACCATCAGGATCTGCCCGTGCCGATAACGGCCGTCCTTCCATACCGTCCGTCCGTCGTTGAGGTCGACGCACTCGAGAATGCCGTCGGATAGGCCATAGGCATAGCCGTCTTTGACCGCCGCAGTGGTGAATTTCGTCCGCAGGACGCGCGGATTGATCCAGACGACTTCGGGCGAGCAGCCGCCGTCGGCAGTGCGCTTGAGTTCCAGCACGGCCGCTCCGCCGCCATAGCCTCTGGAAAGCAACAGCCGGTTGGCCCCCCAGACCATGGGCTGCGAGACGTTGGGATCGGCGTTGCTGCGAGCGGGCCAGGGATGTTCCCAAAGCACCCGCCCGGATTCGATGTCGTGGCCGCTGACGGAATCCTCGTTGACGTTGATGATTTGTCTCACTTCGTCGAGGGTGGCCTCGGTGGGAGAGCTGTAGCTGATTTGTCGATCGCCTCCTTCCCAGACGAGATCGCCCGTTCGTTTGTCGTAGGCGACCAGCGAGACCTTTCGGCCGTCGCGGGGACCGCTGGCAGGGACGATCACCAAGTCGTCGACGATCAACGGTGAGTTGGACCGCGCCCACGGCAAGACTTTCGACTCTTCCTCCGCGTCGATTCCGTACTGCTCCAGCAGGTTCTTCCGCCAGCGACACTCTCCGTTGGCGCCGTCGAGGCAGACGAGATGCCCCATGGCTCCCAAGGCGTAGACCATACCCTCATCGATCGAAGGCGTGCTTCGCGGACCAACTCCACCGCTGATCGACTCGTAGCGCGTGGCGATGGAATGCGACCATTGCGGCGTTCCGCTGGTCAAGTCATAGCAAACGACCAGTTCCCATCTTCCCCGCTGCTCCATCGTCACGGCGTGACCGTTGACGACGGAAAAGGCCGACCAACCCGCCCCGATCGCTCGCCGCCATAGCCGTTGCGGCGGCCGGGCGACCCAATCCCGGGCCAACTCGATCCCATCAACCGACATCCGGCGACTCGGGCCGAGGAACTCGGGGAAGTCCTCGGCGGTCGTGGTGAGCATGTCCACGGGGCTGCTCGATCCCGGCACGATATCGCCCGAACTGATCTCCAAGCGTTCATCCGGCTTCGGTGAAAATCGCAAGGCGAAGCCGGGAATCAGTTCGCCGCTGATGCGATCCACACGAAACACCGCGGCGCCGGCGGCAATCGCCGTCAACAATCCGAGCAGTGCAACCAGGCGAAGCCGGCGACCGTAGCCACTGAATAGCAGGAACCACACCAAGAACGTCAGCCCCGCCAGAAAAACAAGTACCGCGCTGGCGACGTTGGTAGCGGCGGGATCCCCGGCAACCCCGGTGGCACGAACGACGATCACCAAGATGGCGAGGAGCAGGACAACAACCCAAACCCATATCGGCGGCAATATCCCTCTTCTCGGTGCGATGGAGGATGTCTTGGAGATTTCCGTGGGCGAGTTTTGATCCGTCATGCTCTACGATCCATTTCCGTCAAGGAAAAACGGCATGGCTCAAAAAACGGGGACAGGCACCTCGCCGAACCGTGTTTTTTACCGGCAGAAGATACTTGGCTCGGAGCCAGTCCCCGTTTTCTGAACCATACCGAAAAAAGAACGACCCACCGTAATGGCAGAAACGCCGGCAGCCGGGCTATTGTGACATTCTATCATCGGCGGAGCGTTCGCCAGGTTGAATTGCAGTCGAGGCGCATCGCCGGATCGGGCGTCTTTCCGGTTTTCCATGTTTCGCACGTCACCTATGTTGCCCAAGTCTACTTGACCCCGTGGGCAAAGATGAACTACCATGCCACGCCCGTTGTATCACGCCCCTGGCATGGTTCAGGGGGCGTCTGCGTAGTTGGTTCCGCTTGCCGAGCGGAGCGTCGCTACCGAGATCCCGCTCGGCAAGCGAGATCTACCATCTGAATCATGCCTGAAACAAAGTCTATGAAAACGCCGACCGCCAAGCACCTTGCAATCGTCTTGCTGTTGGCGCTTATTTTGCGGTTACTCGCGGCATGGGGATGGCATGCCAGGGTGGACGGCGGATTTCGCTTTGGCGACAGCGTCAGCTATTGGCATTTGGCTCGGGAAGTTGCCGCGGGAGAACCCTACCGATATGGGGAAGACGGCTGGATCTTCCGCACGCCGGGCTATCCGATGCTGCTGGCCCCGATCTTTTGGATTGTCGGACCGGAGGCGTCTGGAATCTGGGGTAGGATCCTCGGCGCGGTTTTCGGCACGGCATCGGTCGCCGGTGTTTGGTGGCTCGGCCGACGACTGTTCAATCCTTGGGCCGGACTGCTGGCCGCGAGCATCGCCGCCGTGTATCCCGGCGCTATCGTGACGAGCGTGCTGATTTTGAGCGAGGCGCCATTCTGCCCCTTGATGCTCGCTCAGCTTGCTTTGTGGGTTTCCGCTCTGCAATCTGCCTCAATGAAGCGCAGCGGCGTTTTCGCCTTTTCAGCAGGACTGGTTGGTGGAATGGCGACACTGGTGCGTCCGAGTTGGTTGCTGTTCACGCCTTTCGCGGTGGCGGCTGGTTTGCTGTTCGCGGAGCCAAGGCGGCGAAATCTCGCCATCGGCGTACTCGCGCTTCTCGGCGTTGCCGCTGCAATGGCGCCCTGGTGGATCCGAAATGCGCAGCTCACCGGTCATTTCGTCGCCACGAGCCTGCAGGTCGGCGCGAGTCTTTACGACGGCCTCAACCCGCGTGCCACCGGCGCCAGCGATATGGAGTTTGTGGGTTCCTTTGTCAAAGAGGAGCGACGGACGGATCGCCGGCAGCCCGGTGATCGTCCGGCCTCGTTCGAGTATCGCTTGGACCGGCGAATGCTCGAAGCGGCAACACGGTGGGCGCGCGAGCACCCCGGCCGGGTCGCGGAGTTGGCTTTCGTCAAGTTGATGCGGATGTGGAATGTATGGCCGAACGAGGCCTCGTTGTCGAGTTGGCCGGTGCGGATTGTGATCCTCGTCAGCTACCTGCCGGTGCTGCTGCTTGGAGTTGTGGGAGCGGTTCGAACCGTCCGCTGCGGCCTGCCGTACTTGCTCTGCTGGTTGCCGGCTGTGTATTTTACCTGTCTGCACGTCGTTTTCGTGAGTTCGATACGCTACCGCCAGCCGGCGATGCTTGGATTGATCGTGCTGGCGGCGGGCGTGATCTGGGAAGCGTTTGAAAAGCGGGAGTTCTTGATTCGTTTTCGCCAAGGAGGGTGATTGCCATTTTGAACGGCTTGATCAACGGCTGTTGGTCGATGCTGAAATGGGGACTGTTGATTGGAGTCCTGGCGGCAGCCGCTGCCGTCCTGTACCTCGACCGGCATGTCGACGAACAGATCCGCCGCCGCGTGGAGGAGAAGTTCGCCGGCCACTATACCGGGCTGAAAGTGAGCATCCGCGCCGCCGAGTTGGTCGACGGCGAGGGGATCGAGGTCCGCGGATTGTCGATCATGGAACCCGGCGCCGAGGGTCCGCGCGCTGAACTGCTCCATGTGGAGACGATGCTTCTCACCTGCCCGACCGACTTCAAAGAGTTGCTCGCATTTGATCCGAAAATATCCGGCGTCGTGTTCCGGCGACCAATCCTCCGCGCGACCCGCCGCCGCGATGGGAGCTGGAGCGCTGCGAGGCTTCTCCCGCCGCCGCAGTTCAGCGACCGGCCACCCGAAATCACTGTTGAAAACGGCGTGGTGGAGATCTTTGACCCGTCGAAGAACCCGTCGAGCACGTTAACGCTCCGCGACATCCGCCTGACTCTATCTCCCCCTTCGCAAGGCCAGCCCGAGTCGGGCCGCTCGATGCGCCGATTGCAGGCGACCTTGGGTGGCGACTACGCCGGCCAGATCCGAGTCGAAGGGGCGATCGATCCGGATCGTATGCTGGGGAACCTGACTGGTTCGATCAACGGGCTGGACATTACTCCGGAACTCCGCGATGCCTTGCCGTCCTCACTGGCGGACCGACTTGGTCCGCTGGGGATGTTCCGCGGTCAAGCGAATCTGGCATTCGAGCTTGGCTACGACCCGACCCTAGCCGATCCGATCCGTTTTGATGTTTCCGGGCAATTGCTCCGCGGGCGACTCGACGACCCTCGTTTGCCGCATCCGCTCACCGACACTCGCGGCCGCTTCCGCTTGGACAACGCGGGCATGGTCGTCGAGGGGCTCACGGCCCGCAGCAGCCAGGCCACCTTGCGGCTGTCGTGCCAACGCAGCGGTTATCGGGAAGACAGCCCTCTGAGGTTGACGGCCGAGATTCGCGAGTTGGAGTTGGACGGCCGGTTGATGGACGTGCTCCCGGCGTCACTGCGGCGGCGGTGGCACCAATACCTTCCCGCCGGCCAGATCGACGCCGATGCGACGCTCTCCTTCGACGGGCGCGTTTGGAAACCGGAGATCTCGGTTCGCTGCCGCGACGCGTCTTTCGCTTACGAGAAGTTCCCGTACCGCATGGAACACGCCAGCGGATCCCTCGAACTGAAAAACGACGTCCTCACGGCCAACCTTACCGCGTTTAGCGGCAGTCAGCCGGTGCGGCTATCGGCGGAAGTCCGCCAGCCGATGTTGTCGCCCAGCGGGTGGTTCGAGGCGCGCGGCGAAGAGATCCAGCTCGACGAAAAGCTCTTCAGCGCCATGCCGCCGAAGCAGCGCACGCTGCTCCACTCGCTCGACCCGCGCGGCACGGTCAACTTCTACTTTCGATTCTGGCGAGACGATCCCGCCGGCAGCTTTCGTCGGCATCTCCTAGTGGGGCTGAATCGCTGTTCGTTGCGCTATCACAAATTCCCCTACCCGCTCAGCAATATCCGCGGCAAGATCGAAATGATCGACGATCGCTGGACGTTGACCGGCCTGGACGGAACCAACGATACCGGCTACGTGACATGCGAGGGAGAGATGACGCCCGGGCCCAACGGGGCAACGCTCTCGCTACGGTTTACCGGCCGAGGCGTACCCTTGGAAGAGGAACTTCGGGATGCGCTGCGACCGAATCTCCAGCAGCTCTGGAGCACGCTGAAGCCGCAGGGTATGGTCGACCTGACCGCGGAGGTGACGTACTGGTCGGGCGACGACCGGCTGAGCGTCGGTTTTCGTGCCGAACCTCGGCAAGACACCTCGATCGAACCTGTCGCTTTCCCTTACAAGATGGAAAAGCTTGGCGGGGTGCTCTGGTATCGGGACGGGCAGGTCACCCTCGAACGCGTCCGAGCCAGCCACGGGGACACGCAGTTCTCCTGCGGAGGCAATTGCCGCTTCCTTGCCGATGGCGGCTGGCTGCTGCACCTGGAGAATATCGCCGCCGATCGGGTTCACATGGGTAGGGAACTGGTTCAAGCTCTACCGGAGCGGCTGAAGAAAGGTCTCCTCGCGATCCAGCCGACCGGGCCGGTGAATCTTCGCGGAGTGGTCGACTTTTCACGATCCGGAGAACCCCACTCGCCATTGGTATCGCATTGGGACGTGGAGCTTCACTTCCATCGCGCCAGCGTTGATTTCGGATTGAAGATGGAGAACATGTGTGGCGGAATCCGCCTTGTGGGAGGGCACGATGGACGGCAGTTCTCCAGCCGAGGCGAATTGTCGATCGATTCGCTCACGTGGCAGGGCATGCAGTTCACGCAAATCCTCGGTCCGTTCTGGATCGACGATGCGAGAATCCTGCTGGGAACGTGGGTGGACCGGCCGCCGACCGCGGCGGCCGATGAGACTGCCGAAAGCTCGCGGCCCGCGCCGCGCTGGGTGACGGCCGAGCTGTTCGATGGTACCGCGCTGGTCAGCGCTGGGGTTGCTTTGGGCGAAACGCCGCGTTACGAGATGCACATAGAACTTGCCCAAGCGGATCTGGCCCAGGCAGCCCGCGACTTGATCCCCGGCCCTCAGACTCTCAGCGGAAAAGTCTGGGCGACCGCCGATCTGCGGGGCGCCGGCCGGAACCTCAGTGCGATGGGAGGTCGAGGACGCGTCGCGTTGCGCGAGGCGAACGTGTACGAATTGCCGGTGATGATCGCGCTTCTGAAGATCCTGCGGATTCAGGAGCCCAATACCAACGCCTTCGGCAGTTCGGATCTCAGTTTCCGCGTCGATGGCAATCACATCTATTTCGACCCGATCACGTTCAGTGGCGACGCCATCAGCCTGGAAGGGAGCGGCGAAATGGATTTCCAGAAGGCCGTGCGGCTCACCTTCCGTGCCATCCCCGGACGGACCGAAGAACGGCTGCCGCTGATCGGCGATATTCTTGGCGGCGCCAGCGAACAGATCATGCTGATTCACGTCGCCGGCACGTTGCAGAATCCGGAGGTGAGCAAAGAGCCGTTTCCCGTCGTCAATCAGGCCCTGCAACAGCTTCAGGAGGATCTTCAGACCAGTCAACGTGGCCAGAACCGTCCTAGTTGGATACCTGACCTGGGGCGTCTCTGGCCGAAGAGAGTGGAGTAGATCGAAACCCATCGAGGAGATCTCTGATGAGCATAGGTTCTGTGGGAGGGATAGCCGCCAGTGCTGCGGGCTCCCCGCTGGCTCAGACTAAGGGTTCCGACGTCGACCGGGCACAGCAGGATGCTTCGAGTCAGCAGCGCCAGATCCAAAATGAGAAGAAAGCCGAGAGTGCCGCCGGAATTGGCGAGGCCGATGGCGAAGACCACCAGACCGCCGAACGCGATGCCGATGGTCGCCGCCTCTGGGAGAAGAGCGGGCAAAGCGAACCGAACGGTGAGGAGGAAAGTCCCGGCCAGCACCGCGGCAAAGACGCCACCGGCCAGAGCGGAAACTTGTTGGATCTGTCGGGCTGAGCATCGGCGTAGCAACACCACTACCCGCGTGAATACCACAGACCGTGGGGCAGGTTGGCAACCTGCCTCGTATCGGTGTGCAAAGCAGGCAGGTGACCAACCTGCCCCACAACGTATTCGGCGGGTATAATGACCGTTTCCAGCGGTCATGGTTTCCCTTCACACCCTTTTTGCGAATCCAGTTCAGTCGAATCATGCGTTTCACCAAGATGCACGGGGCGGGCAACGACTACGTTTATGTGGACTGCTTCGAAGAGAAGGTTCCCGACGACGCCGCCGAACTGGCTCGCCGCGTTGCCAACCGTCACTTCGGGGTCGGCGGCGATGGGCTGATTCTGATCTGCCCTTCGGAAGTGGCCGACGCCCGAATGCGGATGTTCAATGCCGACGGCTCCGAGGCCGAGATGTGCGGCAACGGCGTTCGCTGTGTGGCCAAGTACGTGTACGACCATGGCATCAAGAGGTCCAAGGCGCTGAGGATTGAAACCGGCAACGGAGTATTGTCGCTCGGTCTGGAGGTCGTCGAAGGCCGCGTCCGCCGGGTGCGCGTCGACATGGGCGAACCGATCCTCCAGGCGGAACGGATCCCGACCACACTGCCCGGCGATCCGGTCGTCAATGTCCCACTAGTAGTCGAGGCGAGGAAGCTGGAGGTCACCTGTGTCTCGATGGGCAATCCGCACGCGATCTCCTACGTTAGCCCGTTGAACGATGATTGGGTGTTGGGGATTGGGCCGAAAGTGGAAGCCGATCACCATTTCCCGCGGCGGGTCAACGCCGAGTTCGTCGAGGTTCTGTCGCCGTCGGAAGTGCGAATGCGGGTTTGGGAACGAGGTTCCGGAGAGACGCTCGCCTGCGGCACCGGCGCATCGGCGGTCTGCGTCGCGGGCGTTTTGACGGGACGCACCGGACGGCGACTGCTGGCTCACCTGCCGGGCGGCGATCTGGAACTGGAATGGGCGGAAGACAACCATGTCTACATGACGGGACCGGCAGTCGAGGTCTTTCAGGGGAACTGGCCGGAAGGACCGGCGAAGGAATAAGTGTTGCGTCTATCTTGGCGTGTCGTTGTGATTTTAGCTTCAATAAGACTACCGCTCCAAGGAGGTCGGCGACGTGCGCATCGAGAGCCCTTGGCTCAATCAGCTCGGCGGGCTTCTGGGCTCGGCGGCGGTTCGAGCGTGGATGGGCACGCTGGATTATAAGTCCGCCCTTTACGATCCGTCGCTCGATCCGGCATCCGCCGCCTGCGTCGGGCAGAAGATCTATATCTTCTGGCACGAGTACATTCTCTTTCCCCTCTTTCTCCGCGGACACTGTAATCTGGCGATGCTGCTGAGCCGGCACCGCGACGCCGAAATGCTCTCCCATGCCGCCTATCATTTGGGCTTTCAGTTCGTGCGCGGCTCAACACGGCGCGGTGGCGTGGCTGCACTGCGGGAGTTGGTCCGTCGCAGCGGAAGGATGCATCTGGCGATCACCCCGGACGGCCCTCGCGGGCCGCGGCGCCGGCTCGCTCCAGGAGCGGTTTACCTCGCCTCGAAATTGGGCCTGCCGCTGGTGGCCATGGGGTTTGGCTTCGATCGGCCTTGGAGAGCGGCAAGTTGGGATCGGTTCGCGGTTCCCCGTCCGTATGCGCGAGCCCGCGCCGTGGTCAGTCCGCAAATCGCCATCCCACCGGATCTGGATCGCGCGGGCATGGAACACTATCGCGGCGAGGTCGAACGGCTGTTGAACCGCCTGACCCTGGAAGCGGAGGCTTGGGCCGAGGCGGGTTCCCGGAAGATCGATCAAATTCATACCGAGCGACGGACGGCGCCGCTTGCGTCGTCACTTCGGGGCTCGGCGGCCAACGGGTCCGGTAGCCAGCCGACCAACCCGTCGTGAGCAGCGGTCACGGGGTCGGGAGTCTTTTTTTCGTCTCGGCCGGAAAAGAGTCTGTCTGTATAGGGAAGCGTTACCCGGCCGAGACGAAAAAAAGAGACTCGCGACCCCTTCCCGAGTCCCCCTCTCCACTCTCATCTCTCCACTCTCATCTTTCCGCTCACGTAGACGACGCGGGCATCGTTTCCAACTCGCGATGGAGCATGTTCAACAGCGCGTGGAAGAAAGCGACGACCATCGGGCCGACGAAGATGCCGACTGGCCCCATGGCCTGCACACCGCCGAGCACGCTCAACAGGGCCAGGAGCGGATGGATGTTCGAGCGGCCGTGCAGAACCATCGGCTTGATCAGGTTGTCGACCAGCGAAATCACCGCCGCGCCGTAGACGGCCAACAGAACGGCGGCCAAGTGACGCTCATCGTGAAAATAGAGCCAGAGACATACCGGAACCCAGACGGCGCCGGCCCCAACGAAGGGAACCATCGCCAGGAGCATGGTGACGACCGTCAGCAGGAAGACCATGTCGACGCCCACCAAAAAGTACCCGAAGCCGGCCAGAAGCCCTTGGGCCACCGCCGAGAGAAGCGTGGCCACGACGACGGCGCGGGTGATGTCGGAGAACTGCCGGATCAACTGCTCCTCGTAACGATCATCCAACGGCGACAGTTTCATGACGTTCCGGATCATCCACGGCCCGTCCACGAAAAAGTAATAGAGCGCGACGAGCATCACCAACAGCCCGATGACCAGGTTTCCGGTAAAGCGGGCCGTGCTCAGCGCGACGGGGCCCACCCACAACTCCAGTTTCTCCGCGATCGTCGCTTCCACGTCTTGTGGCGATAGAACGATGCCGAACCGTTCGCCGAAGTGGGAGATCGACTCGGAAACCGCGCGGCGGTCCGTCAGCGCCCCGGCGAGTTTGTCGGAATCGATTCGGGTGTCGGCGGCGGGCGAGCGGTCCCGTTCGTTGGCCGCGCGATAAAGGGCGATTCCCTCCGACACGGCTTGGCTGAGAATGCCCAGCAGCGGCAGCAAGACGATCAATACGATAGCCGCCGTGGTCATAGCGGCCGAGAGATGCGGACGTCCGTTACACCTCGCCAGGCACCATTGGTGGAGCGGCTGGAAGATTACCACCAAGAGCACCGCCAGGAACAAGGGGAGGAAGAAATTCGACATGACCCAAAAGAACAGGCCGGCGATGAGCAGCAGGATCACGATCAAGAAGGCAAACGACACGATGCGCGACATGGGAACATCTCCGGGAGCCTCGCGGTTGAATCCGAATTGGTCGAAATACGGTCCGCAAGCATAGGCTTGCAGACGCTGTCGGACCCGCCATTGTAGCAGGTTTTCGCCTTGAAGCCGTCCACCGCCTCAAGCACAATGAGGGGAGCCGACAACGAACGCGGCGACGTACTGATTCTCCCAACCGAGGCGTCTCATGCAACCGGTTCCATCTCGCCGTAAACGGTGGCTGATCCGAACCATCAAGCTGTTGGTTCTCGTGTTGGTCGTTTGGGCGGTCCGTCGCACGCTGATCGATGCCTGGAATCAACTCGACGAACACCGCTGGCATCTGGAGCCGATCTGGCTGGGCGCTTCGGCCGGACTCTACCTCGCCGGTCTTCTGCCCGCGGCGCTGTTCTGGCATCGGGTGTTGCACATTCTCGGGCAACGTGCTCGGCTCCGCGATACGATGCGGGCCTATTACATCGGGCATCTCGGAAAATACGTACCGGGCAAGGCGATGGTCGTCGTGTTGCGGACCGGACTGATCCGCGGCGAGCGAGTCGACACCGGCGTTGCCGCCGCCAGCGTTTTCGTGGAGACTTTGACGATGATGGCGGTCGGCAGCTTCCTGGCCGCGGCAATTCTCGCCGTCTGGTTTCGCGAGGAGGGCTGGATCGTTGCCGGCGCCGTCGGGCTGATGCTCGTCTCCGGCCTGCCGACCATTCCAAAGGTCTTCCGTCACCTCGCTCGACTCGCCGGTGTCGGAAAAGATCCCGCAACGGCAGCCAAACTCGAGCGACTGGGATGGGGTGCGCTGCTGTTGGGCTGGATGGGCATGGCGGTCGGGTGGTGCCTGATGGGACTAAGCTACTGGGCAGTGCTCCGTGCCATGGAGATCCCGGGGCTCGATCCTCTCGTCCAACTTCCTCGCTACACAGCCGCCGTGTCGCTGGCCATGGTCGCCGGCTTCCTACTGCTGGTGCTCCCCGGCGGAATGGGGGTGCGGGAAGCGGCACTGGTGAAGTTGATGGTTCCGTATCTAACCGAATTGACACCCCACGCGGAACTCGCCGCTTGGGCCAGCGCGGCAGTGCTAAGGATCGTCTGGCTCCTGTCGGAGTTGGGGATTTCCGGTATCCTATATATGCTGGGTGTCGTGGACCGGAGTCGTTCCGCTCCCACCGAGCCTATCGCCCTGCCCGAGAACCGCCGATAATCGTCCGCCATGCTTTCGATCGTCATTCCGGTCTTCAACGAGCAAGAAAGCCTCGACGCCCTCTACGGGGAGATCCGCGGGGTCGTCAGCGAGCAAGGGTATGCGGTGGACCTGATATTTGTCGACGACGGCTCGACCGATGGTTCCTGGCAGGTGATTCAGCGGTTGAGCGATTGCGACCCCTCAGTTCGCGGGATACGATTCCGTCGCAACTTCGGCAAAGCAGCCGCCTTGAGCGCGGGTTTCGCCGAGGCCCGCGGCGATCGAATTATGACGCTCGACGCCGACCTGCAGGACGACCCCCGCGAGATCCCCCGCTTCCTCGAAGCGATCGGTCAGGGCGTCGACGTGGTGAGCGGCTGGAAAAAGGTTCGGCACGACCCCTGGCACAAGGTCGGGCCTTCGCGAGTGTTCAACTGGATGGTCAGCCGGATGACCGGCGTCGTGCTGCACGACCACAACTGCGGGATGAAGTGTTACCGGCGGGAGATTTTCGACGAAGTGCGGCTTTACGGGGAGTTGCACCGCTTCGTGCCGGTTTTGGCGGCCGCCCGCGGTTATCGGGTGGGCGAATTGGTGATCAACCACCGCCCGCGCCGGCACGGCAACTCGAAGTACGGCGTGACGCGGTTTGTCAAAGGTTTTCTCGACCTCCTGACAGTAAAATTCCTTACCGGTTTCAGCCAGCGGCCGCAGCATATCCTCGGCACGGTGGGATTGATGTCGTTTTTGCTGGGAGCGATTCTCCTGGTTTACCTGACGATTTACTGGGTGATCGCCCAGGCAGCCCCTCACCTCCATTTGCTGCCGCTGCATCAACGACCTCTGATGATTTATTCGGTCGGGTTCTTGCTCCTGGGCGGCCAGCTCATGTCGATCGGTTTCATCGCCGAATTGATCATCGCCTACCATCAACACGACACCCGCAACTTCTCCGTGGCGGAACGCACGCCTTCGGCGAGCGACCGTGCGGCGGATGCTCCACGGGAACCCGGCAGCACGGTACACGAATGAACGGCGCCATCCCCGATCCCCAGGCGGCGCTTCGCCGCACGGTTTACGCATTGCTCATCGCCGCCAGCGCCGGTGTGATGCTGGGGCGGATCCTCGCGGTCGACTCCGTCGACAAGATCGGCCTGGAGGAGTTCTTGCTCAAACAAATTCCCGAACAGCTAGACCAGCGGCGGGAGGAATTCGTCGAGCAGGGGCTCTCGTCCCGGCAAATCGAGGAAAAACTGGGCCGGATCGAGAAGAGCCTCCGGCAGCGCGCCGCGCTTCGCCGGCCGTTTCTCAGCGCCAACGATCGCAGCCGATGGTGTACGTTGCGGGCACTGGTGGAAGCCTCCGTGCGCGTGCCCGGCGCCCCCTACGCCATCGACAAGGTCATCCAGGAGCCGGGCTGGGACACCATCGACATGGTGAAGCACGACGGCCATCTCTACTCGAGCAAGCCGCCGCTGTTTCCGACCCTCATGGCTGCCGAGTATTGGCTGATCCATCGGCTCACCGGCGCCTCGCTCGGCACACACCCCTATCAGATCGGTCGATTCATGCTCGTCACGATCAACGTGCTGCCGCTGATCGTCTACTTCCTGGTTCTCAGCCGGCTGGTGGAACGCTTTGGCACGACCGATTTCAGCCGAGTTTTCGTAATGGCTGCGGCCACCTTCGGCACGCTGCTGACCACTTTCGCCGTGGTGCTCAACAACCATTTGCCGGCCGCCGTCAGTGTTGTGATCGCGCTGTACGCGGCGGTGCGGATCTGGTTCGACGGCGAGCGGCGTTTACGGTATTTCGTCGTCGCCGGAGTTTTTTCCGCCTTCGCCGCGGCCAACGAATTGCCCGCCCTGTCGTTCTTGGGACTGATGAGTCTGGCTTTGCTGTGGAAAGCCCCGCGGCCGACGCTCTTGGCTTACGTGCCGGCGGCGGCGGTGATCGCGGCGGGATTCTTCTTCACCAACTGGGTTGCACACGGCGATCTTGCTCCGGCCTACGCCCATCGCGACGACGGCGGCGAAAACTGGTACGACTATACCTACCAGCGCAACGGCCGGACGATCGAGAGCTACTGGCGGAACCGGGTCGGGATCGACCGGGGGGAAGCGTCGCCGGCCACCTACGCGCTGAACGTGCTTGTCGGCCACCACGGCATCTTTTCCCTCTCGCCCATCTGGATCTTGGCCGCAGTCGGGCTGGGACTCTGGCTGATCAAGCCGGAAGACCGCCAACTCCGTTGGCTGGCTTCGTTTGTTTTGATTCTCTCGCTCGTCTGCCTGGTCTTCTATCTCTCGCGCCCGCAGGACGATCGCAACTACGGCGGCATGACGGCCGGTTTCCGCTGGATGTTCTGGTTCGCTCCGCTGTGGCTGGTGACAATGTTACCCGCCGCCGACCGTATGGCCGCCGGCCGATGGCGGCGCGGCCTGGCCTATATCCTCCTGGCAATCTCGGCCCTCTCGGCGAGCTATCCGATCTGGAACCCCTGGACTCATCCCTGGCTGCTGAACTATATGCATTACCTCGGTTGGATACAGGTTTGAGCAGTCCACCGGAACTCCTAATCTTCCTTTGCGCCTTTGCGTGAGATTCACTTCTTTCAATCAGAAAAGACTCACGCAAAGGCGCGAAGACGCAAAGGAAGAGATCGGAAGGAGTCGACGAGTCTCAGCCGGTTTGCCGGGGCAGTTCGGGCAGTTCGACTTTAGCGCGGTGGGTTGCCGCGTCGAGAACGACCTCGGCGCCGTCGTCAATGCCGGAGAGAATCGTCGTATAACGGCCGTTGTCGCGACCCACTTCTACGGGAATCGCTTGCCAGCGCAAGCCGTCGGTCGTCAATACGTAACGGCCATCGCCGTGCCGGAGGACCGACTGGGTGGGAAGTACCAGCGATTGGCTTTCGCGGCAAGCAAGGATTTTCAGATCGGCGGTCATGCCCGTGCGAAGCCCGGGAAACGGATCATCGATGGTGATTACCGTTTCGTACTTTTTCGCTGAGGAATTGAACCACTCTTCAGGCTTGGGAAACTCGTTGACCCACTTGACATGCCCCTTTAACCGTCGGCCGGGAAAAGCCTCCAATTCGACTGTGACCGGCATGCCGGCGGTCACCTGCGACACGTATTCCTCGGTGATTTCCGCCTTGACTTGCATATAGCGGGCGTCGGGGAGCCGGATCAAGGCCCGTCCCTCGCGCGCTTCCTCACCCGGTTCGACCATGTGGCTGTGATCGTTGTGGTGCAAGTGTGCCAGGACAACCTGTCCGGCGACCGGCGCGCGAATGACGCACTTGTCGATCTGCTCCTCGATCTCCGCCAGCCGCTTGATGTTGGTTCTGAAGACCTGTTCCCGCGCGGCAAAACGCGCCTGGTTGATCGCCACCAGACTTTCCAGGCTTTTCATACGACGCGCCTTGGTGAGATTCTCCAGCACGTCCAGCGCAATCCGCGCGGAACTCAGGTCGTTCTCGGCGCTCTTGACCGCGAATACATCGGCTTCCAGTTGTTTCGCCGACAAGTACCCCTTGGCTGCCAGCCGGCGACCGCTCTCTAGCAGATCGCGGGCCTTGCGCAGCTCCTCCTGGGCCAGAAAGAGCTTCATTTGCGCGTTCTGATGCTGGAGCAGGTACTCGCCATTGAGGTATTCTTTCTGGGCAAACCTGGCGGCCTCGCAGGCGGCGCGGGCCTGCACCATCAGCGCCTCGCTCTGTTCGCACGTGATCTGCTGCTGAAGGAAATCGGCCTCGAGAAAGGCAGAGTCCAGCCTCACCAGGAAATCTCCCGGTTCGACGTACGTGCCCTCGGGAACGACTTCGAGGATCCGCACCCACGAACTCAAGCGCGAGTGGACTTCGCACTTCACCTCGACATTGACGGCGCTCTCCAAAGCGCCCTTGGCAAGAATCTCGTGCGTGAACTCTTTCCGCTCGGCGCAGCAGATTAACGGCAGAGTCGCCGGCCCGCCGCCCGTGCTACCCGGAAGAAAAGCGGCGGCGCCGACGGGGATCGCCACCAGCGGCAACAACATCGCGAGCACGCGACGTGCGAAACCAAATCGGCGGTTCGTTCCGGCAGGTTTCATCAGGAGGGACTGAGGGCCTGGCGGCGGGTGGGATATCGCGGTAGGTGTGTGCCCCCAGTCTATCAAGATCAACGGGGCTTGGCTACCACTTCTATCAAGAAAATCCTGTAGATCACCATGTTCCGAGGGTAACTAGTCCACCCACTGGACCCGTTTTCCCCCTTCGGCTTCTGCATTTGGCGGCGTTCTTGCTGTTCGCCCGACGCACGCCTTGCTAAGATTCCGCGTGACAATGGTCGGCTCCCCACCCACACGTCCTCCCAGCATCACACCGCTATGACGACCCTCTGGTTTCTTCTGGCCGTTGCGGGCTATTTTGCCACATGGTTGCTCATTCCGTGGGTTCTTTTGAAGAAGACCGTCGGTCCGGCCAGCGCCGTAGCGTGGATCTTGAGCGTGGTGTTCCTGCCGTACTTCGGCGCCATGCTGCTGATCGTTTTCGGCGTCAATCGCATCGAACGCCGCAAGCGATTCAAACAACAGGCCTCGGCACGGATCGGACGCCGGCTTCCGTCGCCGTCAGGCACCGACGATCCGCGAGAGCGGTTCGGCGATCTTCAGCGGCGGCTCTCCGTCTTGGCGGAAAAAGTCTCCTCGACACGGCCTACGGCAGGCAACCGTGTGCGACTGCTCTCCGACGGCGAGCCGACCTTTCGCCTCTTCGAAGAGGCGATTCTTGCCGCACGGCATTCGATCCACGTCGAATACTACATCTGGCAGCCAGACAGGATCGGCACCCGGCTGCGCGACCTGTTGATCCGGAGAGCCCGCGAAGGTGTCGAGGTGCGTTTTCTCTACGATTCGATCGGTTCATGGTGACTCAACGCAAAATTCCTCCGTCCCATGTCGCAGGCGGGGATCGCGGTGGCCACCTTCCTGCCCGGTCGCAGTTTTCGAGAGCGGTGGTCGATCAACCTTCGCAACCACCGCAAGCTGTTGATTATCGACGGACGACGCGGTTTCACCGGCGGAATGAACGTGGGCGACGAGTACCTTGGGCTGGATCCGAGCTTTGGCAGTTGGCGCGACACGCAGGTCGAGTTGTGCGGGCCGGCGGTGCTCCAACTTCAACAAGTTTTCGCGGAAGACTGGTACTATGCCACCAATGAAGAGCTGCTCGGCGCGGAATACTATCCCAATCCCGAGCGCGGCGGCAATGTGACAGCACAGGTGATCTCAGGAGGCCCGCACGCCGACCTGGCAACATTTCTCTCCTTGATGTTCGCCGCAATTACCCGAGCGGAAAAACGCGTTACCTTGACCACGTCCTATTTCGTTCCGCCGTCGTCGCTGGCCGTGGCGCTGGAGACGGCGGCCCGCCAGGGAGTGCAGGTTCGCCTGCTCGTCGCCAAGAAAGCCAATTACCTCTGGACCCTGCTTGCCGGCCGCTCCTACTATAAAGGTCTGTTGGACGCCGGCGTGGAAATCCATGAGTATCAGGAAGGATTTCTTCACTCCAAAACGCTCACCATCGACGGCGAATGGTCGCTCGTCGGTTCACCGAACTTCGACATCCGCAGCCTCGTGCTTAATTTCGAGGTGGGCCTGGTGTTGCATGGTGAAAGAATTGCCGACGAATTGGAGCAGCAGTTCGAAGACGACCTCAGCCGCGCGGCGCGAATCGACCCCGTGCAATGGGCAAATCGCTCCACCTGGAAGGTGCTCGGCGAGCAGTTTTTCCGACTCTTCGCCCCAGTGTTGTGAGCGGCACAAATGGGGCGTACCCAACCCCATTTGTTTCATTTCTTCCGGCGCCAGAGCCAGTCCCGGTATCGCACCATGCCCGACCTGTGCAAGGGCGGGTGCTATTTCGTCGTCAGTTCGATATCAATCGTTCCGCCGCCCTCGGCTACAGTCTTCTTGATCGTGGTCTGCTCATAGTCGGAGTATTCCGGCGGGAGCATTTGTTGGGCACCGGATTCGGCGGGCATAACATCGGGCGGGGGATCCGAACCGTCCGGCATGACTTCCTTGCTGATCACGACGCGATACTCACCCGCAGGCGCTCCATCGCGGCCCTGGCATTTCAAGGCGAACTTCCCGTCCGGCCCAGTGGAAGCCGACGCGCCGGTGCCGCTGGTGGTTCCAATGGGGACGAACTCGACCGCTGCGCCCTTCAGTGGCTGTCCGTCGAGTATTACCGTACCGCTCACCGGTTGGAGCGGGGGAAGGTCTCCACCGGAACCGCCACAACCGATCAACAAGAGTGCCAAGAACCCCAGAATCAAACCGCGTGCTGCTGTTGCTTTGCTCACGTAAACATGCTCCTTCGAGGCAGTCTGTACATTCCAGTTGTCGAGAAAGCCAAATAGAGTTTCCAGGGAAGGGGCCCTGAGCGGCGCCTAGAACGGATTCGCATAGCTTTCACTACCTTTCATCGTCTGCATCGCCGACATGATGACCAGGTCGGTGGTTTGCGAAACGAAATGCACGGAGGCATCGGCCATCAAGATGTGGCAACCGCCGGGATGCTGGCTGCCTGCCCAATACCAATCGCCAAGCTGGCCGGGCAGCCCTGGATAATAGGTACTTCCTTGGCGATCCCAGCGGTTGATTCGGTAACGCAAGTCGGGAGTGACGCTCAAATAGTGGCGGAAACCCCAGGCGGAACATTCCCCGTTGTAAACATCATAGGTTCGCTCGACCATCGCGGCGGTATTGGAGGTGCCGTCCCGCACGTCGCGCATTTTGGCTTCACTATTCTCTCCAAACATGGGCAAGGTGGCGGCAGCCGCCGAGCGAGCCATTCTCCAGTAATTGTGGTAGTAATACTGGTCGACCCCGCGGCCAACGAACTCATAATTTGTCTTCATGCCCTGCGGGCCGCCGGCGCCGATGATCGCATAACTGCCGCTGGCGGGGAGCAAAGGATCTCCGGAATCCGTTGGGCACCTGAAAGCAGCGACGCGTTGGGAAACGACAAACGCATTGCCAGTCGGCACCGGACCAGGCAAAGGACCGCCCGGATTCAAACCTCGGTAGTCACACGCCGGCAGCCGAAAGTCGAACTGATCGTAAAGTGGTTGCTGCTCCAAGAACGGCAGCAGAAGAACAAGGCCGCTGAGGTTCTTCGTGTGTGCGTCCGGAGTACCCGAAACCGCGGGGGTGGTTCCAGCCCCAGGTGCATTAACCGCCCAGCCCTGGCTGATCCCGCCGGGGCAAAAAGCATTGAACATGTCGTGATAATTGTGCAGAGCCAGCCCCAATTGCTTCATGTTATTGCTGCATTGGGAGCGGCGAGCCGCTTCTCGAGCTGCCTGCACAGCCGGGCGATGAGTAGCCGCCCCCCGCTCGCCTTGCTACATTGGAGGCTGTATCCGAGACCTCCGGCCACGGTGTGCGCTTTCTTAGTTCGTTTAACCGCAACGGCCAACGGATTGCGCGGGATGTGCCGTGGCGGGTTTTGCTGCCGCGGGCCTCGCAGGCCGTTGGCCATTGCGGTTAAACGAGTTGGATTGCGTCCGTCGTTTCGTCACCCTGGAAACCACCTTCCCTCGATCTGTCCATGAAGTCGGCCAAGGACTACCTATCGAGAGCCTGGGGCAAGCTGCGATCGCCCAAGGTCGACGACCAGAATCTCCAAGAGCGCCTCGAGCGGCTGCGGCGGGAGATGCCTGCGCCGGTGTTCTGGATGCTGGGCAAGACGCAGTCGGGCAAGACCTCCATCATTCGGGCACTCACCGGCAGCAGTCGGGCCGAGATTGGCAGCGGCTTCCGCCCCTGCACGCGGACCTCCCATCTCTATCCGTTTCCCGACGAGAACCAATCCTTCCTCCAGTTCCTCGACACCCGAGGTTTGGGGGAGGTGCATTATGATCCGTCCGAAGATATACGGGTGATGGAGAGCCAGTCTCATTGCTTGATCGTCTGCCTGAAGGCGATGGACCATGCGCAGCAGGCCGTTCTCGAACCGCTGAAGAAAATCCTCAAGGCCCACCCGCGCTGGCCGCTGATTGTCGTGCAAACGTCGCTGCACGAAGGCTACCCCACGGCCGACACCCCGCACATTTTGCCCTATCCGTACAGTCAGTTTCCTTTTCCAGCCCAGGTGCCTTTTGACTTGGCGCGGTCCTTGGCCAGTCAACGGCAATGCCTGGAAGCGTACGACGCCCGCTTCGTTGCGGTCGATTTCACGCAGCCGGAAGACGACTACTATCCGCAACATTACGGACTCGATGCCCTTTGGACCGCCCTGGAGGAAACCGTTCCCTTGGGCCTCCGCGCCATGATGCACGAACATCGCAAGACATTCCGGGATGCCCATTTCCGCGCCGCCCATCCCCACATTCTTGGATACGCGGCTGCCGCGGGCGCGGCGGCCGGGGTGCCGGTTCCCATGATCGACATCCCTTTGCTGCTGGGGATTCAGGCCAAGCTCTTTCACAGCATCGCATCGATCTACGACCAAGAGCTGACCGCGCAGCGCGCGGCCGAAGTGTTTGGCGCCCTTGGGCTAGGGATTGCGGCAAGGATGGGTGGAAGGGAACTGCTCAAGCTCGTGCCGGGGGTGGGCTCGGCCGTCTCGGCGCTGTTTGCCGCGGCCAGCACATACGCCCTCGGCTGCACCCTCTGCGCCTATTTCAGCTACGCCCTGGAGGGCGACGTTCCCGACGCCGCTACCTTGCGCCGCCTCTACGAAAAGGAATATGAAGAGGGGCGGAGCCGGCTGCGCGACTATCTGCAACATGCCTCCGGCCAAAAACCGTCGCCATGAACTCGCTGAAGATCGGCTGGATTGCCCTGTTAAGCTTGCTGTCGTTGCCTTACGTTTTCCTGCTCGGCGCCGGTTCGCTCTGGCTCTGGCAACGAGGCTGGCTGTGGCATTGGATGGCCGCCAGCGGCGTCTGCATGTTCCTGGGCTGGCTCGGTGTCCACTGGCTGCGAAAACGGCATCTGCTCGTCCAGGCTCTCCGCATGGAGCCGTCGGCGGACTGGCCGCGGTCGGGCGTGGAAGCTTGGGAAAAAGTCAATGCGCTGGCTGAGCGGACTGCGTCGGACAATCCTTCCCTCGAGCAGCCCGAGACGGTCGTGCGGATCTTTCGAGAGGTGCTCGAAACGGTGGCACTGCATTATCATCCCGCCTCAAGCCAGGCGGTTCTGGAAATTCCGCTGCCGCATGTCTTGAGGATCGTCGAATTGGTGGCCGTCGATTTGCGGACGGCCTTCTCCGAACACGTGCCGGGAGCCCACATTCTCACGCTTCACGATTTCCGCCGGCTGGCGCGCCTGGCCTCCTGGTACGAGCCGATGTACTTCCTCTACCGGGCGGCGGCCTTCGCCGTCAACCCGGTTTCGGGGGTGCTCCGCGAACTGCGCGACCTGGCGTCGGGCCAGATCTACAATACGTCGACCGACGAGGTGAAGCGGTGGGCGATCGGCTACTGTGTCCGCAAGGCCGGCTACTACAGCATCCAACTCTACAGCGGCCACCTGGTGTTGGACGACGTCGCGTTCCAGGATTACCGCAGCGCCGCCAGCCGCTGCGACGTGGAAAAGGACGAAGCCCGCGGCGAGCGTCTGAGGGAGGAACCGCTGCGGATTCTCGTTCTCGGGCAGGTGAAAGCGGGCAAGTCAAGCCTCGTCAACGCGCTGTTCGGCGAAGTCCGCGCCGCCGTCGACGTCGTGCCGCGGACCCGCTATGTCGATCCTTATGTCCTCGATCGCGAGGGCATTCCCGCTGCGATCATACTGGATACGGCCGGCTACGCCGGAGACGAACCGGTCGGCGATGTCTTCGCCCATTTCCGCGAGCAGATACTCGGCTGCGACTTGATCCTCTTGGTCGTCTCGGCGCGCAGCGCCGCCCGCGCCGCCGACCGGCGACTCTTGGACGAATTCCGCGAATTCTTCCAGCGCGAACCGGACAGGATCATGCCGCCATTGGTGGTCGCAGTGACGTCGATCGACCAGTTGCGGCCCGCACACCAATGGGATCCTCCTTACGACCTGCTACACCCGAAAGACGCGAAAGCCGACCAGATCCGCGACGTCGTTGAGGTAGTGCGGGAAGACCTGGCGCTGTCGGCCGACGAGGTGGTCGTACCGGTGTGCCTGAAACCGGGAAAGCTTTACAATGTGGAGGAAGGGCTGGCCCCGGCCATCTTGCAGTCGTCCAGCGAAGCGCAGCGAGTCAGGTATCTACGCTGCCTGCGAAACTTTCACCAGGAAGCCTATTGGCGGCAGGTCTGGCGGCAGACGGTCAATTCCGGCCGCGTCGTCCTCAAGGCCGGACTCCGCTGGGCGGCAAAACCTTAGACATTCCATGCCGATCCTCTTCCTCTGTCCCTCGGGTCATCTACTTCGCGCCGGTGACGAGAACGCCGACGCACGGGCGACCTGTCCGACGTGCGGGCACGCGACGATTGTACCCGCCAAGACGGAACGGGCGGCCGCGAAACGGTCGCTGGGCACTGCCCCGGTGGAAGCCTTGTTCGCTCCGGCCGCAACGTCGCAAAGCAATGCTCATGCGCCTCCGGCAATGCTCCAACCGCTGCCGCTGCCGCCTCCCCTGCCCTTTGATGTCAGCGATGAAGCGGTCGTGCCGCCATCAGCTACGGCATCCACGATACCATTGCCTGCAGCTACGGGTTACCGCCCCGATCGCAGCAAGATTCGCGCTACCTGGTGGTTGGCTCTGACGTTGAGCCTGGTGATCCTCTTCAGCGCGGCGCCGGCGGTGCCGCACCTGGACCTCCAGTTGGCCCCCGGCTGGGCTCGAGTGGTGCTGTTGCTGGCTACGCTTCAGACGACCTACGTCGTCTGGATGGCCCTTACGCCCGACTGGTCGACGGTCCGCGTGGTGATGATTGTCTTTGCCATGACTTCGGCCTTCTACGGCATGGCGACCGCCTATGCCATCGCCAAACCCTTGGACAGCCCCATGCC
This sequence comes from Rhodopirellula sp., assembly GCA_012728855.1. Classification (GTDB taxonomy): domain Bacteria; phylum Planctomycetota; class Planctomycetia; order Pirellulales; family Thermoguttaceae; genus JABWBD01. The sequence continues at coordinate 125,430 of JAAYEH010000101.1, forward strand.
GCTGGGGATGGGCGAGATCCGGGGATCGATGTCGCGGTGGTGCGGCGCCGTCCTGCTGTTGATGGCGCTGGCCACCTACGGCTGCGGACGTTTCAGCGCCAAGTGGAAACGCCAATTGCGCTTCGAGCCTCGCAGCAATCGAAAGTCTTTCGCCAGGGATTACTCGTTGTGGAGTTGATCAGCCTTCGGGGTGACCCTGTCGATGTTCGGAGTGATGTCGGCATCGGCGTTCCCCATGACCCAAGAGAACCCACCAGCAACAATCTGCTCGAAGATCGGGCTGGTCCAAACGTCCTCGCGGTGTCCCAGCGAGGTGTAGAAGACTCGCCCTTTGCCATGCATTCTCGCCCAGGTGGCCGGGTAGGGCGGCCGATCGTAAAGACGCTTGTCGGAAGGGTTCTCCGTCTTCATCTTCGTCGTGTCCTGCACGAGAATAACGTGCAAGTCGTCGGCGAACTTGTCGAAAGCGTACCATTCCTCCAGAAGTTCGAATGAATCGCCGAGATTCTCCGTGCCCGGAAAATCGGGCGATGTGACCAGCATGGGAACTTTCTGCTGGGTGCCGTGCCCGATGAACTCACCGCCGATCATGGCGATGTACGGGTCTTTCTGCCCGGGAGGAGTCCGGAAGCTGTCGGTTGCCGAATGGAAGCCGACGAAACCGATCTTGCCGGCGGCGATCTTGTCGAGCAGTTTCTGCTTGCCCTCGGGCGACATCGGCGGAGTGCCTTGCTTGTCGGGCTTGGTCAAATCGCCGGAGGTGTAGAAGGCGACCGCGCCGAACTGCTCATAGGTCTCGTCGTTATCGAAAACCGAGCCATCTTTGGTGCAGACGACTTCCACGTCGTATTTCTTCCCTTTCTCGATCATCTGCTGCTCGGAGAAGCTCAACGCATCGCCTTCCCGGTGGACCGGCGAGTGCTCGAAACCGGCACTGCGGGTGAAGTAGAGGATCTTCGCCTTCTTCTCCTGGGCTGCCGCCCAGCGCAAGGGAAATGCCGAAATACCCAACGCCGCACCGGTTGCCAGCAACATCTCACGACGATTCATCTGTACATCCTCCGAAAGATGGGTAGTTTCCAGAATGAACACCGAATGGGTCAAGCATAACGGATCGACTGCCGGGGGCCAAGAAGCAAGCGTGCCAACAGAATGAGAAACAAGATGGGCAATCTTGATTCTCCGGCCGGCCCACTGAAGCAAAAAGAGGGCTCGTGAAGCCCTCTCCCATCGCTCTCTCGCCGTCAGTTGCCAAGCTGCAAGTGAGGTTGTCGGGGCTCGAACCCGAGACCTACGGATTAAAAGGTTATTGCTGACCCCCGGTTTTCCCGGGAGAAACGGCCGATTCCCACGGTGTGGTGCCCACGGTGGTGCCCACGCCGATGAGGGGTCGGCCGGTCGCGTTATAATGGGAACCACCTAAGACACGTTTTGCCGGGTGCGGCTGATCCCCGCATCGGCCGGTCGTCCGATCCCCACGCATCGCCGGGGGTCGGCGGCCGGTCGGCCCGGCATAGAAAGGCGATGTGAGATGAACGTGAGCATAACGACGGTTGAGGAACTCTACAACTGCATCCGCGACGGCCACACCCCGATGGCCCTCGTCGGAGACGGAAGTTTCGTCGCGGTTGAGCAGATCACGGCGGTATCGCGTGAGGAGTTCGGCACCCCATTGACCGAGGAGACCATGAACCGGCTGATGGGCCGCGTCACGAGGATGCACGGCAAGACCAACTACCATACGCGGACAATGGGGTTAGTCGAGTTTTGGGGATGGCTGAGCGGGCCGCGAGAGATGGCCATGCCGGCCGATCGGACCGGGGGCAAGAAACCAAAGACCGAAGACCCCGCCCCCGAAACTCGCAAAACGCGTCAGGCGAAGTGGTTGGCCGAGGCCATGTTGCTAGTCCGTGACAACCCGGATTGGTCGGACGCTGAAATTGCCCGACGAGTGGACAAAAAACCGTCCACATTGAGTCGTAGCCGGGAGTATCAAGCAGCGGCGGCGATGGCTCGGGGCAGCAAACAGGACCGACGTAAGGGCCACGTCCGTATCGACGAGGACGGCCGACGGGACGTGGAAGCCTACGACGGCGACGATCCGG
>JAAYEH010000102.1 GCA_012728855.1 Rhodopirellula sp.
TCGGGACGACGTATTCGACGCGAGGCCGGTCTGGTCGCATCTTTCCTCCGGCACGGAGTATAAGTTGTCGACCTACCTCTTTGCCGAAGTCCATGCCGAGGCCGGTGAGGGCCACGATGTGGCCATGATGAACGGCTCGCCGGGAGTCGACACCCTCGGCGCAAGCGACACCGAGGTACAGCTCTCCGGTGTGAATGTCTTTCAGAAGAACTTTGGCAACTACGCGAAGTACTTCGACGAAGTGATCACTTCAGCCGGCGATGGTGAAGACACCGCGGTGCTGCTCGACGGCCAAGCGGAAGCGGTCGATCCGTCGGCAGCGACGATCGGTGCATTGGCCGACGTGGCCCAGGCTCTCTGGCTCAATGAGTTTGAGAAGATCAAGCTTCAGAATAGCGGTTCTTCCGACGAGTCTGAGATCAACGGGGTCGACGAAGTGTTCGCCTACTGGCAGTAGACCACGGCGCAAGACGGCGTAAAGCGGCGGGGCCGATCATGGCCCCGCCGTTGTTTCTTGTTTTGGGGCTTATCCGAAAGAAACATGGCTCGCTCGCAACCCGAGGCGAACCGCCGAAAGCCGGCGGAGATCCCGAAAGCGTATCGACCAGAGCAGAGGAACCCGTACTCCTGCCTCCAAGACCGTACGGGGTTCTCTTCTCTGTTCGCCCTTCATCGCGGATAGGTCGGAAGTCCACGGATTCACGGCGGTTTGGCGCCTGCGGCCTCACACGGAGACTATCACCTCAGTGAATTGCGGCAAGTCCCATTGGCCATATCGCACGTCGACCGGCACCACATAGCGGCCTGCCTGCAGCCCCGTAGGAACCCCAAATGCGATCCGAAGCCGCCCCTGCTGCTTCGGCGAAATCTCCGCCTTCGTCCACTCCGCCGCCTCGGCTCGCCATGCCTGGGGCAGCACCGCCCGGCAACTTGCTTCCTTCGCTACCGGCGAATGGTTCGTCACCACGACCTCGAAGGCGACTTCCTCCCCCGCGCCCGCCTTCTGCTCGTAAGGGAAACAACGGACCCACGACTCGTCCATGCCGTAGTTGGCGTGGTCCCAGGGGAACAACGCGCCGAAGAGTTTTTCACGTTCGGCGAGGTTCGCCCGCATGAAGCGGCATTGCTCCGGCGTGAAATCAAAGGCGTCGTGTACGTGGCAATTGAAGATGTGCGTGGGCCGCAGCTTCTCGATCAGCCGGATGCAACGGTCGAAGCCGACGTCCTCGCCGAGCCAGTTGCGGTTCTGTGCGCAGTAATCGTCGATCCCGCCCATCGTGAACGAATCGCCCACAAAAAACATCCGCAGGTCGCCTGTTTCCGCCAGCAGGGCCGAATGGTAGAGCGTCTGGCCGGGGAAGTAGTACGCGGTGAGTTGGAACTCGTGCCACCGCCACGACTCGCCGTCGGCGGTAGGCCGGTCCACGCGGGCGACGCTGGGCGAAATGCAGGGCAACCGCCACGAGAGCGGTTGGCCGATGACGTCGGCAACATGCCGATCGGTAATGCAGGGGCAGTCCAGCGCCTGCTGAAATTCCGGTACGGCGTTGACGTGATCGTCGTGGTAGTGCGTAATCCACAACGCCTCGACCGCGCTGATCTCGCCCCGATCGAGATCGTCGCGGATCGCCCGCACGACTTTCGGATGGCCGCAGTCCATCACCAAGGCCGCTTTCGACTGCGAGACCAGGATCCAGCTCGTGCCGACATGGCGGAGGCAGTCGGGCGGCGTTTTGCCCGCTCGAATCGGCATGTGATCCTGGCGGCCTTCGTACTCGGCAAACGCTTTCGGGAAATAGTGTCGCAGTGCGGAGATGGCCGTATACCTGTCGTGGCACTCATCCAGCCGGGCCGCCAGGAGATCGATCGCCTCGACAGGTTTGTCGAGAACCGGACCGTGCGACGGCACGAGCAGGTCCGGCTGCAATTGCCGGATTCGATTCATGCTCGTCTTCACCTCGCCGCGCGAGCCGAGGAATCCGTGGTAATCGGTTGTCCGCCCGCCGTCCCATTGCAGGCCCTTCTGCATGCTGTACAGTTCCCAAATCTGCCCGGCGCCATAGATCAGATCGCCCGAGAAGATTACTCGCTTCCCGTCGACTTCGATCAGGTAGCCCACCGATCCGTCGGTGTGGCCGGGCGTGGCCAGCACGCGAATCTTGGCCGCCCCCCAAACCAATTCCTCTCCGTCGCTCACGACGGCGTCAACGCGAACCGGCTCGGCGAGCATGAGATGATGCGGGTGGAACTGATAGATATGCCATCGATTCTTCGGATCGTTCCAGTAGTCGGCCACGTTTTCGAAGTAACGTCGTTCAGCTTCCGGCACGATGAGCTTGGCGCCGTTGGCCTGCAGTTCAGCGGCGCCGCAACACGAGTCGCGATGATGGTGCGTGCATAAGAGGCGATCCACGCTGCCAATCCCCAGGCGGCCTAGCGCCGCAGTCACGCGTCCGTCGCCGCCGTCGATCAGGAGGGCCTTGTCGCCGTCGCGAAGAATGCCGGTATTGACCGGTCCGGGGAAGACAAGCAGGTGCCGGGAAATCTCGTGCAATTCCGGCACGAGGTCGGAGGCGTCGGCCCAAGTGGCGGATTCGCGCCCCACGCCTGCCGTTGCGAGGGTTCCGGCGCCCAGGATTTGAAGAAACTGCCGCCGGTTGTTTCGAGACGGTTGCATCGACTGTTCCCTGTCGCTTGATTGGTTTGTCTCCAACGGGGTTGCCGAGACCCTGGGCCTGCCAAAGCGTCTTGAAGGAGTCGTTAAAGATTGGAGAGAAAGGGGAATGGCCTCGCACGGACGCCTTTTCGGGGAGTGCCAGACACCACACCACTACAATACTGCCCGTCTGGTTTGCGGACAAGAGGTTCCTGTTCGCTGACCCGGTGGGGAAGACACAAGCATCCCCGATGAGGAGAATTGGAGTTGCCGTTCCGCTATCAGACTGCTCGAGAGGGGTTCTCCGGCCCGATTCTCCTCCGAGTGGCTTGACTTCGTGCTTTCGCCGCATAGGCTTCTGGTGTCCGAAGTGATGGAACTGGCTTGTATCGGTTACGAAGCACTTCGGACTGTCCTGCCCCGGTTGTTTGGAAGTCGGTAGCTGAGTTCGGCGAGAACCTCATCCGGAGTCTATTTGCGCGGTTGAAATCTGGGCCACGCTCGACGCAAAGTCCTCGCAAGTCGCCGCTCTTGGCTCTGGTGACAGAGCGGCGGAAGGACGCCGCCGGGCGGCAAAGGGCCGTTGGATCTTCGGCAGCACGCGACCGTGGGGCAAGCGATGGCGGATGTTTGCACAGCGATCAAAGCTGGCGGCAATAGCGCGTCCTTTCTTCTTAACGCGCCGACACTTCACCACCGAACGAAGGCATGGCCATACCGTCGGACGCGGGGTTCCGCAAGGTTCCACGGGAAGCTCCTCCCCGCTGCGAGGTGCCACGTCTCTTCCGACCGGGAACAGTCCTTTCCGCGTTCGTGCATGCCGCGCGGCAGAAACGGACCGTTTCCGATGATCGATACCGTTGCGCGGTCAAGCAGTAGTTGCCCGGAGAATGAGTGGAGCACACGATGGAGCCGAAGGAACGACGTCTGGTATATGAATGCCTCGAAACTCGAAGGCTTCTGACAGGTACGATCGAGGCGCAGTTTCGCATCGCAGCCAGTTCGGATGATGCCGAGGAACGACCGTCCGGCAACGTGACCCTAACCAGTAGTGACCTGGAATTAACCCTGGACAACACGAACCAGCAGACGGTCGGCATGCGATTCAACGGCGTCGACATTCCACCGGGCGCATTGATTCAGAATGCTTACCTTCAGTTTCAGGCGGACGAGACCGGGTCGTCGGCCACTTCCCTGAGGCTTTACGGGCAGGCGAACGACAATGCCGCGACTTTCCTGTCCATCGACGGAAACATCTCCAGTCGAGCCAAAACGACCGCTTCCGTGCCCTGGTCGCCCGCAGCCTGGAACGTCCGAGGCGCGGCCGGGCTCGACCAGCGGACCCCGAACCTCTCTGCGGTGATTCAGGAGATTGTCAACCGGCCCGGTTGGTCCAGCGGCAACTCGCTGGCGCTGATCGTAACGGGAACGGGCACCCGGACGGCCGAGTCGTTCGACGGTCTCCCCAGCGCGGCGCCGCTGCTGTACGTCGACTATCTGTTCGGCAATCAAGCTCCCACGACCGCCGGCA
>JAAYEH010000103.1 GCA_012728855.1 Rhodopirellula sp.
AAGCCATTCATCCTCCCCAACTCGGCGCAAAGGACTACTTGAAAGAAGGAAGGCATCTTCTCCTTTCCAAGTAGTGGCCCAGTTTACCTGAGCACAAACGGGTCAATTCTGCTGAGCGGCAACGGCCTGCCGGCTCATCTTCCCCGCTATGAAGTGACGGCGGAAGTGACCGACCAGCAGAGGATCTGCCCGACGCATGGCGAGCGGACGCTGTTGCCCGAGTCGATGTGGGATATCACCGAGACGCTGGAGTTCGGGCGTCCCAACCTGAAGGTGCGCGTGACGAAGTATCCGAAGTTCGCCTGCGAGAGCGAGCCGCAGTGTGGGATTGCTTCGCCGGAGCGGCCGGCGGGCATTGTGGAAGGCAACAAGTACGACTCGAGCGTGGCGGCCGAGATCATCACCGGCAAGTACAGCTATCATCTGCCGCTGTACCGGCTGCAGGACTACTTCGGTGGTTGCGGCTGGGTGCCGTCGCGCAGCACCCAGTGCAATATCCTCGCCAACGTGTTCGAGATCGTTCAGCCGTTGCTGGGCTTCTTCAAGAGCGTAGTGCAAACGGACGGGATCATCGGCTGTGACGACACCGGCGTGACGCTCTTGTACCCGAAGGTGCTTCCCGCGTTTGACCTGAGCGATCCGAAGCAGCGACGGATGCAGGAAGTGTTTCAGGAAGCGCTGGACAAGAAGCTGCCCAGCATCAACGCGAAGATGTGGGCTTACCGCGGAATGGACATCAAGCTGAACGTGTTCGACTTCACGGTCAGCCGGCATCGGGACGGTCCGGAGCTGTTCTTTGCGGACTACGAAGGGAAGTTGTTAGGTGACTGCTGGCATGGATTCGAGGCGATTGCCGTCTCGTCGGAGGGACGCATTGAGCGTGCGGCGTGCAATTCGCATGCGCGGCGAAAGTTTGAGTCCTCGACCGCCTATCCCGAGGATCGGAAACAGTGGCTGCGTTGGTATCAGCAGTTGTACGACATTGAAGACCGCGGCAAGGCGTTGTCGCTCGAGGAGCGTCTGGCCTTGCGCCAATGCGAAGCGAAAGCGATCTGGGATACCATCGAGAGCTGGCTGGAGGAAGTGAAGGAGCGGACGACGAACGTGATCTTGCCGAAGAGCGACTTCGCCAAGGCGTTGCAGTACGTGCGCAACCATTTTGTCGAGCTGCGACGTTACTTGGACGACCCGCGGCTGCCGATGGACAACAATGAAACCGAACAACTGATGAAGCAGGTTGCGCTGGGCCGCAAGAACTGGCTCTTTGCCGGCAGTGTCGTTGGCGGCGAACGGAACGCCGGCTTCCTGACGCTAACCAGCAGTGCACTGCGCAATGACCTGGACGTCTGGCTCTACGTCAAAGACGTTCTGGACCAACTGCTGGCGGGCAGCACCGACTACGATCGGCTGCTTCCGTGGAACTGGGCTGCCTCCCATCCGGAAGCGATCCGCACCTATCGCGTCGAGGAGCGGCGTGACCGCTCGGCCCACCGCGCCGACCGACGAGCCGACCGACGCAACGGCTCCCGCTCTGCCTGATGCCCCTGCCGGCACGCCCTTCAGGTTGCCGCGTCCCCACGCTCTTCCCGTGTCGCCTGCCCGGCCGCTGACTGCCCCGGCTCCACGGCCGCGGCAGGGACATGGTTCTGGTGTACGCTTACACTGAGGTGGACAAGGTAGTACAGGCGTTGACATCCGATGCACGGCCAATCGAAAACCTATTGCCGCACGACTAAAGGAAGACAAGCATGCAGACGGTTAAGTATTTACTCAAGAACAACTCCGATAACGTGGGTTTATTCAGACTGGACGGCAAAGAAGCAGGAATTGTGTTCTCGACGCAAGACAGACTCCGGGCGTTTCAATCGAGGAGTGATAGAAGCCATGAGTGCATGGCACCACCTGTCGGTCTTGATGCGATCGCGACAATACTTCGCAGGGAAGACGTACGTTGGGTGCTGGTGGACCCCGACAGTGTAGAAGATAGCGTCTTTCTTCGCGCCTCAGTGGAGACACTAATTGAGGCAATCGACAACCGTCCGGCCGGTGCCGACGAGATCCAGGTCGAGTGCGAAGAGTGGCGGCCTGACCAGCGGAATTAACCCAGCCCAATCAGCAGGCAAACTGTAAGCCGTTATCGGCCGTCCGGCAGTGGGTGGCCCAGTGTGCTCAGACCGGGATTAGTGATCAGCGTACACAAAGACAAGACATACGAAGTCGGTTGGCTGTGGACCAGCAAGCAGCCTCGATGCTTCGTCTCCTGACTTCTTCGTGCTTTTTCGTGTCATTCGTGTGTTTCGTGGTTTCTCGTTTTCTCCGCGCCTGTTTTCCCTTTGGCCCGAAAATGCCTCTTGTCGAAACGCGCCGCACATGTCCTATTGTCCAGTGCGGCGAGGCAGACTCGTCTTCCAGCGTGCCGCGGCCCCGGTCACAACCGGCCGGTCGTTCTTTGAAAACCCGCAAGTTGGGCACCACCGCAGCCCGAACACCCCTTCTCGCCGCAGCGGCATCGATCCTCTGCTAACGACAAGGGCCTCGTGTCCGGCCTTGAATTTCAATCTCGCATGGGGGGGTCGCGAGAAAACAGCGACAAACCAAGAACGGAAAGTGCCTGCGAGAAACAACGGGTGCATCGCGGTAGGTTGCCCGGTTAGCAGCCAAAGACGGCCGCCAAGCGGTCTGAATCGCAGAGTGCCGAAGGAAGGTGAATCGCAGGCACTTCGCCGCTGGACATTCCTTGTTCGATATTCTGCGGTTCTCTTTCTCATTTTCGCTTGGCCACCCAGTATCCAAACCCGCCGAGGCTCAGCAGGGAGCCGCGATCGGCCGCCTTGATCTCTGCTTCGGCCGCGAGCAGCGGTTCATAAGACCATCGGTTCTGCTTGGGAAGCGCAACGCGGACATCGATAGCACGATCCGACAGATTCACCACGGACAGGATCTCTTCGCTCGATGTCCGCCGGAGATAGGAAAGGACCGAGTCCGGCTGATCGTTGTCGAGCCACATGACCTCCCCGTCCGTTAAGGCCCGCTCGGTATGGCGCACTCTGCAGAGTTCCTGGCAAAGGGCGAAACGGGCCTTGCCAGCAGGTGTATCGCCCGCGGCCCAGTCAATGGGCATTCGCCCAAAGATGCTGTGACGGGCGGTATCGGCCACTTCCTGCCCGTTATAGAGCATCGGTACGCCGTCGAGCGTACACAGCGCCACCAGCATCGCATCGACGCAGCCGGATCCCCACGCCTTTTCGATGCGATTGTCATACGCGTCGTTGGCGATGTCGTGGTTGTCGATGTAGCGGATGAAGCGTGCGCCGCGCGGGCGCCGGGCCGCAATGGCTTCCCATGCCGTGCGAATGGACGGGACGGGCTGGCCTTTGTCGAGAACCTTGCGGACTGCGGCGAACCACTCGAAACTGTAGTTGAGGTCGAACGCTTTGAGCTGATCGGCGCGGCGGTTTCCCTCGGCCAGCAGGCAGAGGCCGGGCCGGATCCGGTCGAGACGCTCGCGTGCCGTTTCCCAAAAGTCGAGCGGAATGCCGTCGGAGACGTCGCAGCGGAAGCCGTCGACGCCGAAGTCCTCAACCCAGTACTCCATGTTCTTCCAGAGGTACTCGCGAAGTTCGGGATTGGCCATGTTGATCGCCGGGAAGCCCCAGGCTGCGGTGGCGATCTTGCCCTGCTCATCCCGCTTGACGAAGTCCGGGTGTTCCTGGAGGAAGACCGCGTTGGGGCCGCAGTGCAGGTAGACCATGTCGAGCAGAACGCGCATCCCGAGCCGGTGCGTCTCGGCGACAAAGGCCTTCAAGTCGGCGTCCGTGCCGTACTCCGGATCGACATGATAGTAGTCTTTCATCCGATACGGATTGCGCGGGTTGTTGGTGCGCGAGGCCCTCTGACGCGGACTCCACGATTGCGGGTCGGGGTGGTCGTCCGCGACGAAGATCGGGCAAAGGTAGATGATGTCGACGCCGATTTCCGCCACGCCGGGCAGTCGAGCCGTCGCGGCCTTCAGCGTGCCTTCGGGCGTGAAGGCACGCGGCTGGATTTGGTACATCACGCCGCCTGTCACCCACTGCGGCGACGGGCGGGCGGCGAGCGATGCAACGTCCCGGTCGGGCTCAGCGGCTGGCGAGATCGCCGGGAGAAACAACGTGGACAATAGCAAGGGAAGGATCGGGCGCATGGTTTTCTCCGGAGTCGTGTGGCAAAGATCGGTGAATGAGCGACTGTCGTGCTTGCCGGCAGCAGTGGGATCGACTTTCTCCGGCGTCTATGGATGCTGTGAACCGCAGAATATCGAACAAGGAACCGCAGATTGTTGAAGGAAGGTGAATTGCAGGCACTTCGCCGTTGGACATTCCTTGTTCGATATTCTGCGGTTCATTCCTTCCATGATTCTACACGCCGCCCGGCATGGGATACCACTCGGGGCGGCGTGGATCCTGATGGAAACGGGCGTAGTAGTCGCCCTTCTCTTCGTAGTACGCCTGGTAGCGGGCCATTTTCTCTTCGTCGAGTTCGACACCCAGTCCCGGCCCGTCGGGCACCCGGATGGCCCCGTCGACATAGGGGAGTTTTCCCCCGACGATGATGTCGTCTTCCAGAAAGTGGTAGTGAGCGTCGCCGGCGAAAGACATGGCGGGAATCGTCGCTGCGGTGTGCAGCATGGCCGCCAGCTCGATGCCAAACTCGGCGCCGGAGTGCATGGCCACTCCGAGATTGAACGTTCGGCACACGGCGCACAGATCCTTCACGCCGCGCGGCCCCTCCCAGTAGTGCAGGTCGGTGAGCACGATGTCGACGGCATCCATGCGTATGGCAGGCCCCAGATCGTCGAACTTGTTGGGATACATGTTGGTAGCCAAGGGGATGCGAACCTGCTGCCGAACGGCCCGCATGCCCTCCAAGCCCCACGCCGGATCTTCGAAGTATTCCAAACCAAGTCCTTCCAGCCGCCGGCCAACGCGCACGGCCGTCGGCACGGACCAGACGCCGTTGGGATCGATGCGGAGTCCGAAGTCGCCGCCCAGCCGATCGCGGCACAACTCCAAGACGCGGGCCTCTTCCATCGGATCCAGCACGCCGGCTTTCAGCTTCATGGCATTGACGCCGAGCGTTTCATGCAGTTCGACGCACAGATCGGCGAGATCCTCGGCAGACGTATCATCGCCGCCTCCGGGCCGATCGTAACGCCAGAAGAGATAGGCGATCATGGGCACGGTATCGCGGACCTTGCCGCCCAGCAACTGATTCATCGGCACGCCGGCAGCTTTGCCCTGGATGTCCAGGCAGGCGATTTCGATGGCGCCGTACAGCCGGGCGTTGGAGAGATAGTAGATGGTCCGCAACGTCTTGAGTTTGATCGCCTCCAGATCAAAGGGGTCCATGCCAACCAGACGCGGCTTCAGCTTGGTGAGGGCGGCCCGCTGATCTCCGCCGCCCACTTCGCCGAGTCCCACGATGCCCTCGTCCGTGATTAGTTCGAGAACCGTACGGAGGAGATAGCCGGGATGGACGCCGGTGTTGTGTCGCAATTGAGAGTTGAGTGGAATCGCAACGGTACGCGGTCGAAGGTCGATGATTTTCATGGATTGGGTGTCTCTTGATGACAGAAAAACAGAAGGAACCTAGCGTCGGCGAAGAAATAGGTGTCGCATTCACAGGGGTGTGGAGCGCAAGGGGGTCGGGAGTCTTTTTTCCATGTCGGCCGGGCAACGCTTTCCTATTTGGACAGGGCTTTTTCCGGCCGACATGGAAAAAAGACTCCCGACCCCTTCCCCGCGGAGTTTCTCAACAGTTATTTATTCGCCCATGCTTACGGCATGGTCAAGGTTGCTTTTGCCGCTTCGCCCGGCTGGACCGTCACTTCGAAGTCCTTGGTTTGGCCGCCGGCCGTGACCTCAATCCGATAGCGTCCGTGGAAGCCGCGGAATTTCACTTCGCCGCCGGCGCCCGATTTCGTGTTGAGGTTGGTTTTCCAGTCGTGGTTGATCAGTTGATCCAGGGCCTGGTAGGCCGGCTTGGGTTTGAAATCGTCGTCTGCCAGTCCCCCGCCCGCGACGCCTTCGTTGCCGTGGGCGGTGCCGTCGCCGAGATTCCACCAGGTGATGCCGGCCATCTTTGGCGCTGCAAACCAGAGCCGGTAGATATCGCGCACGACGCGGCCCTGAACGGCCAATCCGTCGTCGCCGGCCGAACCGATCGTGATTTCAGTGATCCATAGTGGCAACCCGAACTTGGCAAACAACTCATACGTGTCCAACAGCGTGCCCGGATCGCAATGGTCGCCGCCCAGGTAGCCATCAAGCGCCTTGCGGCTGAAGTAGTGAAACTGGAAGCCGATACCCTCGATGGGGATGCGGTTCTCGAGCAGCTTCGCGCATTGCCGATAGAAGCGGTTGGTTTCGTTCGGAGGCCAATTGAAGGTGGTCACGTCGTTGAGGATCAGCGTGTTTTCCGGGCGGAACACTTTCTGTTCTTCCGTGAACGCCCAGGGAACGTAGGTCGGATAGTCCCGGTTTTCGGCCGAGAAGAACGGGTACTGCGGCGGGCAGACCAGCGATTCGTTCACGCCGTCCCAGATCGGGATGTCCTTGGCGTAGCGGTCGGCAAGCTCCTTGAAACGCTTGAGGTAGAGCCGCCTCAGCTCGTCGGGATCCTTCGGAATCCAGTCCGGATTGTGCGCGTGCCACAGCAAGGGGTGTCCCTTGAGCGTCAGCCCGTGCTTTTTGCCGAAAGCGACAGCCCGATCGGGCGGCGGACGGCGCCAGAAATAGGAACTCCCCTCGGTCAGTCGCAGCTTGCCCTGTTCCGGTTCGGTGCCGGCCCAGTAGAACGGCACCGTGGCGAAGTTGAATAGCTTGAGGAAGGCGTCTTCGTAGGCCCGGTTCTTCTCCTTCATCTGCCCCAATACGAAGATATTGCAGCCGAAAAGAAATCCGTGCGACTTCTGCGCGATCTTCACCTCCGCGCCGGAAATCGGCTTGCCCCGGGCATCAAGAAGCGTCACCATCACATCGCTCTTGCGGTTCTTCTCGATCCCGTCGTCGATCCGCTTCTGCACGGCGGGATTGTCCCAGCGCCGGAGATAGTTCTCCGGCAATTCGGCATCGGCGGGCGAAGGCCAGGCGATCAGGAAGGCCACGGTGGCCGCCATAGTCAAGCAAACTCGCGTCTTCATGGTTGTTCTCCTTGGATGTGTTGAGGTCATTCGGTTGGTTTGGTGAGCACGAACCTGCTGGGTTCCTTGGCGTTGGCAGTGACGTCGAGTGTAAACGTCTGTGCTTCATCGGACGACCCGACGGTGAGCCGGTAACTCCCCTTGAACCCGCGGAAGGCAAGACGGCCGTCCGGCCCGGTGGTGCCCTCGGTACGCGTCTTCCACTCGTGATTGATCAGCTTGTCGAGCGCCAGGTAGGCGGGCTTGGGATTCATGCTTTCGTCGAGCAGCCCTCCCAGGGATTGGTTCTCGTTTCCGTAGGCGGTTCCGTCCCCCAGGTTCCACCAGGTGACGCCGGCCATCTTGGGAGTGCTGAACCAGAGCCGGTAGAGGTTGGCCACCACTTCGCCCTGCTCGGCCGCCCCGTCGTCGCCCGTTCCCGAAATCGTGATCTCCGTGATGTAGAGCGGCAGGCCCAAATGTTTCAGCCGGTCGTAGACGCCGATCAACTGCTTGGGCGAGTAAGACTTGCCGCTAATCAGGCCGCCGCGGCCTGTGTGAAACTGTATGCCGATGCCGTCGACGCGAATGCCCTGATCGAGCAGCCTCTTGACGTTTGCCTCGCACTGGTCGGTGGTGACGTGCGTTTGGCTGGTGCCATCGTTGATCAACAGCGTCACGTCCTTAGAGAAGAGCCGGCTCGCTTCTTTGAAGCACTGCTCGGCGTAGTCGTCGGGCACGGCATGCCACTCGGCGGGATTGACAACCCTGGGGATTTCTTCGTTGATGACGTCCCATACCGGGATCTCACGGCCATAACGCTCGGCAAGCTCCGCCATGTGGCGACGCGCCTGCTGCATGAACGCCTTTGGGTCATTGTGAGCGGTCCAGTCGGGCATGAACTTGTTCTTGGCATACAACAGCGCGTGGCCCTTGGGGGTGATGCCGCGGGCCTTGCACCACTTAAGCAGCCGGTCCGGCGGCGGGCGGCGCCAGATGTAGGCCGACCCTTCCGCGTAACGCGGCTTGCCCTGCTGAGGCTCGATGTCGCCCCAGTAGAAAGGCAGCGTGGCGAAATTGAAGAGATTCGTGAAAGCCTTCTCGTACTTACCGTTCAACTCCGGTGTCTTGAGCTGGTCCAGAACGAAGAGGTTGCAGCCGAAAAGGAACTCGTGTGTTTGCTGCTCGACCTTTACTTTCACACCGGAAATCGCCCGCCCTTGGGCGTCGACGACCTCGACGATCGCGTCCGCCTTGCGATACTGCTCCGTATCCTGGCTGATGCGGGCGACGACGTCGGGGTCGTTCCACAGCTTTCGGTAGGCCTTCGGCACTTCCGCCCGGGCCGGAATTGCAGCGAGCAGACAAGACATCAGACACAGGAGGTACGTGCAGTTTGTGCGCAGCGCTCTGTGGACCATTGCGGCAACTTTGCCCTGTTCATTCTCTTGCTTCATAACCATAAGCCTCCGTCGATGAAGATGGATGCGCCGGTGATGTACCGCGCGGCGTCGGATGCCAAGAAGGTAACGGCCGGGGCGATGTCTTCCGGTTCGGCGATGAAGCCGGCCGGGATTTTCGCGATCACTTTCGCTTCGTAAGCGGGGTCGGAAAGGACTTTGCGATTGATGTCGGTTCGCGTAGCGCCCGGGCAGACGTTGTTGATCGTGATCCCATAACGGCTGTAGGACTTGGCCATTTCACGCATCATCAAGGCCATCCCGCCTTTGCTCATGCCGTACAGGGCAGAGAACCCCGTGGGAGTCAGCTCGTGCAGCGACGAGACATTGATGACCCTGCCCCAGCCGGCATCGCGCATTTTACGCAGAGCCCGCTGAGCGCAGAAGAAGGCGCCTTTGAGGTTGGTCGCCATGACGGCATCGTAGGTCGCTTCGTCGAAGTCGCAGACGTCGGCGCGGGGTTCGATGCCCGCATTGTTCACCAGGACGGCAATCGATCCGAAATCGGCCTCGACGCGATCGAACATCCGGTCGATATCGGCCTTCCGGCTCACATCGGCCTGAACGGACCAAGCGCGTCGGTCCATGGCTTCGATTTGCGCCGCCACCTCGTCGGCCTGCTCTTGGCTGCGGCTATAATTGACAATCACGTCGGCTCCGGCCCGGGCCAGGTCCAGCGCAATGGCCCGGCCGATGCCTCGGCCGGCGCCGGTGACCAGGGCCGTTTTCCCGTGCAAGGCACTCATGGCGATGTTTCCTCGAGCAGTTCTTCAGGCACGAAATCGCGGCCGAAGAACGCATACAGGGCCACCAAGGCGGCGACGGCCCCGACGATATAGGCCGCACCCAACACCACGATTCCCGCTTCGAGCCCCCACGGTTTCTTCATGGCGCCCAGCAGGTACGGCGCGGCCGCCCCGATAATGAAACCGAAACTCAACACGAAACCGACCATCGACGATCGATAGCGCGGCGCCGTGACGTCGAAGGGCGCGGCGAAGAGGTTCGAGTCGTAGACGCCGCGGAAGATGCCGTACAACCCCGACGCCACCAGGCAGATCACCAGCGTGTTGGCGTAGGCCATCCCGATCAAGAACGGGGCGCTGAACAGCAGGCCGATCCATTCGAACTCCATGCGGACCGCGCGACGACGAATCACCAGCCGATCGGAAAGATGTCCGCCAAGCAATACCCCTGCGGCCGACGCCGCATAGTGGACAGAAAGGGCCCAAAAACTGGCGGCCGTCAGACTCAACGCGAATTTCTCATGCAGGTACGTCGGCATCCACGTGAGGTAGCCGATATTGGCGAACACGTGACAAGCGAACGAGACGGCCAAGAACATCACCGTCGGCTTGCCCTTGAGGTACTTCAGCACCTCGGGCACCGGCGGTCGCCGCGGGGGGCCGGCGCCGTCCTGCGGCTGTGGAGTGTCTTCCATGCGGAACACCATCCATAGCGCCCATGCGACCCCCAGCCCGCCGAACAAGTAGAAGGCGTTGCGCCAGCCGAAACACTCGCCGACCAGCGCGCCGAGGAAGCTGATCGCCACGCCGATGTAGTTGGCCGTTTGGTGGATGCCCATGGCCAGCGCGCGGGTGCGCTGGTGCAACTGCCCGATCAACGCGTTGGCCGACGGGTAGTAGAAGGCTTCGCCGGCCCCCGTTGCCAGACCCCGGAAAACGATCAGCCCGACGATCCCGCCCGCCAGCCCCGTCAAGAGCGTGGCGGCGCTCCAGAGAGCCAGCGCGCCGATGATGACCCATTTCCTCCGCAGCGCGTCGCCGGCGTAGCCGCTGATGGGAACCAGGATCCCATAAATGGCCGTGAAGACGGTGGCCACAAGTCCGGCCTGTTCGTTGCTCAGTTGCAGGTCGGGCTGGATTTGCGGCAGAAGGTTGTTGTAGATCTGGCGGTCGGCCTGATTGAAGCAGAACGCGATCCACAACAGCACGAGCAGTTCCCACTTGTATGGGATGCGGCGGCTGGTGTGAGACTGGTTCGTCGTCATGGGGTGTTTCGCCATGCGCCATTTTCTGGGAGGGCCTAACAAAACGGGGACAGGCACCTCGCCGGGACGTTTATTCTGCGG
Source organism: Rhodopirellula sp. (assembly GCA_012728855.1). Classification (GTDB taxonomy): domain Bacteria; phylum Planctomycetota; class Planctomycetia; order Pirellulales; family Thermoguttaceae; genus JABWBD01. The sequence goes on from JAAYEH010000103.1 coordinate 10,712, forward strand.
GTTTGGTAAAGGTTTGGCTCGGAGCCAGTCCCCGTTTAGTTAGGCCCTCTAAAAATACCCGCCCCGCTCGTGGATCGTCTCGGCAGGCAGACCTGCGTCGACCCACTCCTTGATTTCGCCCTCGTTCCGTTCGATCGTCTCGGCTCGCTCCAGGACGGTTTCGACCAACTTGCGCGGCACCACCAAGGCGCCGTCGATATCGGCGAGAATCAAATCGCCGGGCTTGACGATCACTCCTTCGATGGCGACCGGCGCCTGGTAGTGAGTAATCTTGCAGCGGGACAAGGCGCCATTCGACGTCCGATAGCGATACCAGATCGGAAAGCCCTGCTCCAGGATGTCCTTGGTGTCGCGGATGCCGCCGTCGATAATCGCGCCGCGGACACCTCGCTTGCGCGACGCTCGCGTCATGACCCCGCCCCAGTGCGAGGCATTGTCGTGTCCATTGGCGTTCCACACGCACACCATGTTGGGGCGCAGTTCGTCCAGCATTTTCACTCGCAGTTCCAACTCGCCGACAAGTGTTGGATCGGCGGCCGAGCGAATGGTGAAGGCGAACCCCGCCAGGACCATTTCATCCCGCAGCGGCACGATCTCCGGCGGCAAGGCATGATTGACGAGGCACATTTCCCGCAGCACGTCGTTCACGGCGCCGGTGTACAGTTTCTCGTAGCGCCGGATAATCTCCTCTTCCGGCCGGGAGAACTCAACGGGTTCGATCGTATCGCGCAGACGCTGAAGTCTGCCGGTGTCCATTTTGTGGCTCATGGGCGTGTTCTATCGGTTTCCTTGTTATCGCGACGGCCGGGGCGGCGCAGCTATTGTAACGACTGCTACGGTGTTTGCTACCGGAAAGATGCTGTAATATGCGCCATATTCGCTATACTATGTGTTTAGACGGTAACCCGCGCTCGCCGACGCCCGCAGCCGAGTTCGGGGTTCCGAGGCGGCAGGGACGGACTTTCACCCGACGAAGTGTGTTGAGATGCCCTAACAAAACGGGGACAGGCACCTCGCCAGAGCGCCGATTATGCGAGTCTTGCGGTTGTTTGGCTCGGAGCCAGTCCCCGTTTTGTTAGGCCCTCAAAGGTTGATGACATGCAAGATGGCGGTCGCCGGTCAGGTCAGAAACGCGTGGCCTTGTTGATCGAGTCCACTCGAGCTTACTCGCGTGAGTTGATTCGCGGAATTGCCCGTTTCAATCAGCAGCGGGCAAACTGGCGGGTCGAATTCACGCCGCGAGGTCTGGACGATCCGCCGCCCGCTTGGTTAAAAGCCTGGAAAGGCGACGGGATTCTTGCCCGCATCAACGATCGTCGCATGGCCCGAGCGTTATCGGACAAGGGGGTTCCGGTCGTCGACCTCCGCCGTACGCTCCATTGCGACAGCGTGCCCGCGGTCGGCCCGGATGATGCGGCCGTGGCCCGGCTGGTCGTGGAACATTTTCGCGAACGTGGGTTTCGGAGGTTTGCCTTCGTGGGGCTGCCTGTTGGCATACACCGCGCCATGGATGCGCGGGCCGAGCATTTTTGCGGCATGGTCGAGCAGGCGGGGCACGAACACCAACGGTTGAACGTGGAGAGCGTCACGCAAGGCGATCGTTGGCAGTCGCAGTGTGGTCAGATCAGCCGCTGGCTCAAACGGCTCGATCGCCCCTCGGCGATCATGGCCTGCAACGACGATCTGGGCCTGCAGGTTCTCGACGCCTGCCGTCGCGCTGGAATCCGCGTTCCTGACGAGATCGCCGTCGTCGGCGTAGGCAACGACGAATGCCTTTGCGATCTGGCCTTGCCGGCCTTGACCAGCGTCGATCTGAATCCCCAGAAGGTCGGCTATGAAGCGGCGGCTCTGCTGGACCGCATGATGGCGGGCAAGTCGGTTCCCGACCGGGAGATGGTGGTCGCCCCGGCTGGAATCGTGGCCAGGATGTCGAGCGACGTGGTGGCGACGGAGGACGCACGCGTGGCACAAGCCGTACTCTACATTCGACAACACGCCTGCGACGGGATCCGGGTGGCGGATGTCTTGCGTCACGTTAGCGTATCCCGCGCCGCGTTGGAACCCCGCTTCAAGCAGGTTCTCGGCCGCACCGTCCATCAGGAAATTCACCGAGTCCGCTTGTCGCGAGTCCAAGAGTTGCTTAGCGTGACGGACATGCCGTTGAAGCAGATCGCCCGGCAGGCCGGCTATCGTTATCCCGAATACATGATGCGCGTCTTCCGGCTTGCCACCGGCCAGACGCTCAAGCAATACCGCAACGCGGCGAGAATCTAGCGACTTCCGATTCCTAACGCAAAACTGCCTCAGGACCATTGCGGCAGGGTGCTGGAGCGGAGACAGCATGCTCGTTGATTGGCCGAAGGCCACGGGCGCAGCGGCCAGCCCCGCTTGGGCCACCGGCGCGCCCGCAATACTCCCCAGCAGACACATCGACATCGCTTGCGGCGGCCTGCGGCGAGCGAGGGAGCGGATTAAGGCAACACACGCACCAGCCCCGAACAGGACCGCCAATTCATGGACGCCCGCGAACCCAAGTGCGGTGACGACGATCGCCGCCGCGATCAGCGACCTCGTTTTGAGCACGCTGCGCCCAAGTCGCCATAGGGCTTGCAGCACGATGGCAATCACCACCGGTTTGATGCCATAGAGGACGCCTTCGGCCTGTGGCAGGGTGCCGAAACGGACGTCGGCCCACGCGATTAGTCCGACCAAAATGGCCGCCGGCAGGATCAAACACACACCTGCCACGGACACCTGAGTCAGGGCAAGTATCCCCATCCAAACACGACGAAAACGAAACAGGCCGCCAGCGTAACCAGGGCCGGACGATAGCCCCGGCTTGTCTTGGGATAGGTCAAGCGAAGCTCACGCATTGCGAAATACGCCCCAGCCAACACCAGGAGTACGGCTATCGCCGAAACTACGGACATGGGCAACAGGGATGCCGGCTGCGGGATCGTCTTTGCGGTCAGTCCAAGCGCCGTGTCCACGCCTTTGGGGTCTTGCACGGACAGCGGCAAGAACCCGACCCAGGAAACGAACTTGGCCAGTCCCTTGCACATGTGACCGGCCGCGATGATCACAACCATCGGGAGCGCCAGGCGACGCCAGGCATCGACGAGACCGGATGAAAAGGACGGCGGAGGAAGAGTCCCATGTTTTCCGGCTGGCAGACCTTGACGCACTGCACGCACACCAGGCAATCCGCGTTGCGGTTGACTCTCGCCGGGTTAAGCAAGCTCGGGCAACTTCGGGCATCGAGCTTTGTCCGGTTGCACGCCCGCACACAGTCCTTGCCCGTGCAATCGCCACACTGGTCCTTTGACGTGGATCGCACGGCGAGCATTCCGCCGCGCCCATACGTTCCCAAGAGCAGGCCCACGGGGCAGAAGCCGCGGCAGAAGGCACGGTCCCGGAAGAAGAACCCCGTCAATGCGGCGGTTGCCAACAGCCCCCAGAGGAAAAGTGACGTATAAGCGGGGGTACGGTGAAGACTAGCGCCGGCAACGAGCATTTGGATCAGGGCATAGAGCCCGACAATGAGCGCGCCCGACCGCAACCACTTTCCGAGAACGCGCTGTTTCACGCCCAGCGCTCTCCCAAGCCGTTCGGTGATGTTGGCCACAAGTTCAAGCGGGCAGACGGCGCACCACACGCGCCCAAACAGCACCGCGGTCCAGACCATCGCCGGCCACCACAGCCCCCACACCAGCAGGTTAGCCAGATGGGTCTTGGCGAAAAGCTTGTCGTTCACTCCCTCGGGCGGATAGAGTCCCCAGGCGAGCACCGCCATGAAAACGAAAAACGCCAGCAAGGCGGTTTGAAAGACATACGGGAACCCCCGCCATCGGACGAAGGCTTTGATGGGACGAAATCGCAGAAGGTCATAGCCCTGTCGTTCCTGCCGCGAAATGGCCTCCGCTTGCCTGATGGGGACTACTTGCAGTTCGCTTGTGCTCATTGCTGGCTCTCTCAAATCAATGGATACAATCCGATGCATCCTACGGGCCTGAAAATGACAGCACGATGAAAACAGGGTCGAATCCACCCTCGCTCCGGGGCGACGCCTGGGAAAGATGTCCAAAATGGAGAATACCGTGGGCTCGACAGGGGCACCGGATACAATGGAGCCGGTGATTCGCGGGATCTTTCGAGTTCGTCGCAAGACCGAGTGGCCGCTATCCGTTCCGGCAGGGCAGGCCCTTCACCGAAGGCTGAGAGAGAGAGACGGTGTGATGAGGTTGTTGCTGGTCGAAGACTATCCGCCGCTCCAGAAATCGGTGGTCAAGGGACTTCGCGAGGCCGGCTTTGCCGTCGATGTCACGGGTGACGGTCAAGAGGCGCTGTGGTACGCCGAGGGCAACCAGTACGACGTGATCGTGCTGGACCTTATGCTTCCCGGATTGGATGGCCTGAGCATCCTCCGTCGGCTGCGAGCCGAGGGACGAGAGAGCCACGTTCTCATCATCACAGCGAAGGACGCCGTGTCCGATCGGGTTGCCGGTTTGAACGCAGGGGCGGATGATTACCTCATTAAGCCTTTCGAGTTCGAGGAACTGCTTGCCCGAATCCAGGCACTGGTGCGGCGGAGTTACCACCGCAAGAATCCCGTGCTGGCGATCGGTCCGCTGCGAATCGACACGTCGATTCAGCACGTCCAGCGCAACGGGGAAGCCGAAGTCGACGACGTCGCGGCAAGAACCGGTCAGCCCGAGCTTCACCAACGTTTGCTCCGGCGAGAAGAAACCCGCCCACATCGACTCGTCCGGCATGCCGCTTTCGCGAGTTTTCATGGTACTTTACCTCATCGACCGCTCTTGGGCGGAAGCCTCCATTGAACCCGTTGCCACGAATCGACACCGATCAGTGCGTATACTCGATAATTCGGATTTCAGAGCCAATTGCTTTCGCGACAGCATCTCTCATATTGGCGTAATGCGGGCAGGGATAGCCAATCGGGTTCCCCTTCGAGTTGCAGGAGGCGAAGACGATAACTTCTGCGCCCCGTTCAACCATCATTTTAGCGCGGGCAACCGCCGACATCAGTTCTTCGTCGCTTTGCATCGCTTGCCGCAATTCGGAGGTTCGCTGGAATGAGAGAAGGCGTCGGCGATCACCAGGCAGCGACGTCTCACTGCGGCCGACGTTGGCCGGAGTTGGCGCGTTTCCGCCCGTCTTGTTCCGGCGGCTCGATGTTCAGAACCTTGAGCTTTCGGAAGAGAGTGCTGGGATGGATACCCAATTCCTTGGCCGCGCGGAGGCGATTGCCGTCGAGTCGCCGCAGCGCCTCGATGATGTGCATCCGTTCCAGGGCGTCGAGCGTCAGGCCGGACTTGCCGGTCGGCTTTTCGGCGTCGGATTCGCGGCGGAGCGATGGCGGCAAATGTCGCATTTCGATCAGACTGCCGCGACAGAGAACGAAGGCGTGCTCGATGACGTTCTCCAGTTCGCGGACGTTGCCCGGCCAATCGTGTTCCAACAGGATTGCCATCACCTCCTCGGAAGCCCCGGCAAGGTTCTTCTCCTGGAGACGATTGAATTTCCCGATGAAGTGTTCGACGAGCAGGGGGACGTCTTCGCGGCGACTCGACAACGGCGGCAACATGAGGCGGATCACGTTGATCCGATAATAGAAGTCTTCGCGGAACGAGCCCTCTCGGACCAGTTGCCCGAGATCCTTGTTGGTCGCAGCCACGACGCGGACATTCACCTTGACCGGCTCCACGGATCCCAGCGGCTCGAAGGTGCGATACTGCACCGCGCGGAGCAGCTTGCACTGCATCGCCGGCGAGATATCGCCGATCTCGTCCAGGAAGATCGTGCCGCCGTCGGCCAGAGCGAAGCGCCCCGGCTTGTCGTGACGGGCGTCGGTGAATGCGCCAGCCTTGTAGCCGAAGAGTTCCGATTCCAACAGCGTGTCGGGCAGCGCGCCGCAGTTGATGGCCACGAACGGGCCTTTGCGGCGAGGGGAGAGGTCGTGAATCGCTCGGGCGAATAGTTCCTTGCCTGTGCCGCTGGCTCCTTCGATCAGGACGGTGCTCGGGCTGTCGGCGATTTCGGGGAGGATGTCGAACAATCGCCGCATGAGCGGACTGCGGCCGATGATGTCGGCGAAGGTGTATTTTTCGTGAAGCTCTTTGCGAAGCTGCTCGACAACGCTCAGATCGCGGAACGTCTCGACGCCTCCGATCGGCTGCCCTTCGGCATCCTGAAGAATGGCCGTCGAGATGCTGATCGGCACCCGTTGCCCCTCGGCCGTGACGATGAAGATCGGTTTTCCGACGACCGGGCGGCCCGTCAGCAGCGTCTGCTTGAGCGTACAATCACTTTCGCAGATGCTCGCTCGGAAGACGTCGCAACAGCGCTGGCCGATGGCGTTCTCGCGGGCGACTCCGGTTATCTGCTCCGCGGCCCGGTTGAACGACGTAATCCGCCAGTTCGCGTCGACGGTAAACACGCCATCGGCGACCGAATCGAGGATCACATCGCGTGTTTCTGCTGGTGTCAGGGCTTTCATCGGAATCTGCTGGGTCATGTTTATTTGAAAGTCGAGAATCTCCGCAAGACCAGGGCCGCCGCAACCTGCCCTACCAGTGTAGTATCGCATTTTGCAACTGTCTAGCGATTTGATCCATCGCGTTTCGCGTTACGGCGGGATGCGATCCTGTCGGCGGCATGGACACATAACATATTGCAAAATAATGCCTTACGTTCTAATTCGCCGTTGCGAAGAGTTGCAGCGTGCGTTACGTATGCCATCGACTGTGCAGCCCCCGTGCCAGCACGGCATGGCAATCTGCAATTTGCCACGGGGAAGAAAACGGGCAGCCGCGACCGCTTGCCAACGGCTCGCCGAAGCCGTATGTTGCGGGCTGATCCAACAAGAGGGCTCGTCCTTTGACCTCATCCGAAACGCCCCGGGTCGGTTCCATCTCGCTCGAGGAATTGACCGCCCTGAACGACGAGATCGCTTCGCTGGTACGGGCCGGCGTTCCGTTGGAACATAGCCTCATGCATGTGGCCGGCGACCTTCCGGGCCGGCTGGGCAAGATCGCCGCTCGGATCGCCGAGCAACTGCAGACCGGCCAACCGCTCGACGCGGTGCTAGGCGATCCTTCCCTGCGGATCCCCCCGCTGTATCGCGCCGTGATCCGTGCCGGTTTGCAGGCGGGTCGCCTGCCGGCCGCGCTGGAGTCGGTCGCCCGCAGCACGCGTTGGCTGGCCGAATGTCGCCGCACGGTGATCGGATCGTTGGTCTATCCGCTCATCCTCTTCCTGCTGGGCTGGGGATTCCTCGTCTTCTTCGTGCTCGAGATCGCCCCGCGTCTGGCTCGCTCGATGGAGGTCTTCGGGGCGGTGGGCAGCGGCGCGATGGCAACGCTCGTCCGCTGGGGGGAATCGGCCGAGTATTGGGGACCGGCGGTGCCGGCAGTTGTGCTGGTTTTTGTGGCGGTCTGGTGGTTTGTTTCAGCCAGGGCGAACCTCGTTCAACCCTATTCCGCACGTCTGGCCCTGGGATGGGTTCCGTGGATGGGCGGAATTCTCCGCTGCTTGCGACTGGCGACGTTTACCGAAGTGTTGGCAACCCTGGTGGAGAACGAGGTGCCGTTGCCCGAAGCCCTGGAACTGGCCGCCGCAACTTCGGGCGACCGACAGACGGTGGAGGCGTCGGGGCGGCTGGCCGAAGCGATTCGCCGCGGAGAGCCGGTTGCCGCAAAGCCGCGCTGGGTCGGTTACCGGCTGCCGCCTTTGATCTGCTGGCTTCTGGCGGCCGGCGAGCAGCGTGGCACGCTGCTCGCTGCGCTGCGACACGCGGCCGACACCTATCGCCGCCGCGCCCAGCGCCAGGCGGAAATCGCCCGGCTCTATGTGCCCGTGCTGGCGACCGTGCTCATCGGCGGAACCCTGGTGCTCATCCAGGCCGTCCTGGTTTTCGGATCGTGGGCCTCGCTGCTGCAAGCTCTGGTTGGAATTGCATTGCCATGAACGACGAAAGCCGCCCCTCGCCGCCGGAATCGCATGGAAACGGCCCTCGCCTTTCCGGCGCCGAGGCTGCGGACCTGGCCGATCAAGTGGCGCGGCTGGCGAAGGCCGGCCTGCCGCTTTCGCCCGGCTTTCGCGCCATGGCCGAGGAACTGCCGCGGAGTCGCATCGCCCGCGTGCTGGGCCGCATCGCCGACCGGCTCGATGCCGGCGCCTCGCTCGATGCGGCGCTGGAGGCCGAGCGGAAGAGCTTCCCCGCCCATCTCCGCGAACTGGTCACCGCCGGCTCTCGGAGCGGGAAACTGGCCGCCGTGCTGGAGCGATTGGTCGCCTTGGAGCGGGCGAGGATGGAACTGCGGCGGAGAATCGCGATCAACTTGGCCTATCCCATCCTCTTGCTCGGCGCGCTGCTGGCCATGTTCACGTTGTTCGCGGTCTGGATCGTGCCCCAGTTTCGCCAGATCTTCATAGGTTTTGGCACCGAACTGCCGGCGATCACGCAGTTCGTCCTGGCGGTATCGCGTTATGGTATCTGGATCGTCTGGGGAGTCTTGCTGGGCGGGCTGGCGCTGGCGCTGCTGCTGCGGCTGGCCGCGCCGGCGCTGGCCGTTCGGCTCTGGCATCTGGTGCCTTTGATCGGCCCCATGGCGCGTTGGTCGAGGATGAGCCAGTTCGCCTCGCTGATGGAGATCCTGCTCGATCTGGAAGTCCCGGCGCCGGAGGCGCTGCGCGTCTGCGCCGGCGGACTGCGGGAGCCGGACCTGGCCGGCGGATGCCGCAAGGTGGCCGTAGAGGTCGAATCCGGCCATCCGCTGGCCGAGAGTCTCTCCCGGCATCGCCAGTTCCCGCCGACGCTCGCGCCTTTCGTCGCCTGGGGGCAGGCCCATGCCAACATGCCCGAGGCGTTTCGCGCAGCCGGCGAAGCATTCGAGGGGTGCGCCGAGGGAGACATGGTGCTGCTGGAAACCGTCCTGCTGCCGTTCACACTTGTAGTGATTCTCTCCGGTGCGTTTTTCCTGATCATCGGGCTGTTTCTGCCGCTGATCAACTTGTTTCAGAATCTGACGTAATCCGATGGGCGCAATCGACGTAGCTCTGGTCATGTTCGGCGGGTTGGCCCCGGCGACACTGGGGCTGGCCTTGCTGGCGGTTCAGCGGATGCTCGCCGACCGCAGCGAGCCGCACTCCGATGTTGCGCAGACGGGCATCGCCGTGGTGGCCTGGGCGTTGATCACGATCGGGGTGTTGGCCGAGTTGTTCGTGTTCTCCGGACCGCCCGGGGCCGCCATCGGCGCGATCGTGATCGCCATGACGGCCCATCGCGTCCGCCGGGCTCAGCAGCACGGACTGGTGTCTCTGCTGGCGGCGACGGCCCAGCGGATGATGCCGCTCGTGCCCGCGATCGAAGCCTATTCGCAGCAGCACGCCGGGACGATGGGAGTTCGGGCACGCTATCTCGCCGACCTGCTTCGCGAGGGTTATTCGCTTCCCGACGCCCTGGCGCAATGTGGCGGCGTGGTTCCGCGCGAAGCGCTGCCCCTGATTCGCGCCGGATACGAATCGGGGGCGCTGGCCGCCGGCCTGCATTCCGCCGCCGACACCCGCCGCTTTGGCGACGCCATCTGGAACCAGGTGCTCACGCGGGCCACGTATCTGACGGTGCTGTTGGCCGTCTTCCTCGGGATCGCCCTCTTCATGATCATGAAGATCGCTCCCGCCATGCAGAAGATTTTCGCCGATTTCGAAATCGAGTTGCCGCCGGCGACGCGACTGGTGATCGGCTTGGGCGATGCCACCGTCTCCTACGGATTTCTCTTGTTCCCCTTCGTGCTGCTGTTGGCCGTCGTGGCGGGTTACTCGCTCTTGCGCTATGTCGGCTGGTTTCCCTGGCGACTGCCGGGCACCGGTTTTGCGTTCCGACGCCTCGACACGGCGGCCGTGCTCGAAGCCCTCGGGCTGGTGGCCGAGCGGCGACGACCGATGACCGACGGCCTGGCGAGCCTGGCGAAATCGTTTCCCGCGGCCTCCGTCCGCATACGACTGTGGCGCGTGGTTCGGGAGATCGAGCAGGGTGCCGACTGGGCCGAGAGCCTTCGCCGGCATGCCCTGATCCGCGAACCGGAAATGGCCGTGATCCAGGCGGCTCAGCGGGTGGGCAACCTCCCCTGGGCCCTGCGGGAACTGGCCGACAGCAATCGCCGCCGCTGGGGATACCGGGCACTGATCTGGCTTCAGATCCTCTTTCCCGCCGTGATCTTGAGCGTCGGCCTGCTGGTAGCGCTGTACGTGATCGGTTACTTCCTTCCGCTGGTCTCCCTGATTCAGAACTTGACCTGAATGGACAAGCAACGTGGATTTACGCTGATCGAAGCGTTGGTGAGCTGCCTGTTGTTGGCAGTTTTGACGACGCTCTGTCTCGAACTGGTCGGCGCCTCGATGGCTCAGCGCAAGGCGGCCGCCTTGCGGGAAATCGCCTTGCAGGAGGCCGCCAGCGCGATGGAACGCGTGGCTGCGACCCGTTGGGAGGATCTTACGCCCGCGGTGCTCGGCAAGATCGCCTTGTCGCGCGAAGGCGCCGCGGCGCTTCCCGATGGCGTAGTCACGGTCCAGTTGCAGCCGTCGGAGGAAACCCCCTTGGCGAAGCAAATCACTGTGGAGGTGCGTTGGGCGCCGGCACGGGGGAAACCCGCTCAGCGTGTGCGTCTGGTGGCATTTCGGTATTCCGTGTCCAAACCAGCGGAGGATCGGTGACGATGAACGCATGGAAGGGGTCGGGAGTCTTTTTTCCGTGTCGGCCGGAAGAGTTCTCTCCATACAAAAAAGCGTTGCCCGGCCGACACGGAAAAAAGACTCCCGACCCCCTCGGGCCTCGTTCGCCCGCGGGACAAGCCCTCGGGGGTCTTCGCAAAGCAATCAGCCTGGTGGAACTGCTTGCCGTCATGGCGGTGGGCTCTGCGGTGGTCGGCGTGACGGTGGCCATGCTCCACACCGTGCTGCGCGCCGAGGCAGTCGCGCGGCAACGTCTTCAGACCCGCGCCACGGTCAGCCTCCTCGCCGGCCAATTCCGCTCCGACGCCCACGCGGCCGTCAGTCTCGTCGCCATTGGCGAAGACGGATCCGCGGACAAACCGCAATGGCGTTTCGTGCTGGGACCGGACCACGACATCCGTTACACACTCCAAACCGGCGAACTTCTCCGCGAAGAGTCGATCGACGGCGCGGTGCGGCAGCGAGAGGTCTTCGTCCTGCCGGAAGAAACGGGATTGGCGATCGAACCCCCGTCCCAACTGGACGAGATGGCGACGGTGCGAGTCTTTGCTCTTCCCGAGGCGAGTGAGGGGGCCGTGTCGGTTCGTATCGAAGCGTGGCTGGGCATGGACCATCGCTTTGCAGACAAGGCAGAGGCAAGACCATGAGAATCGTCGGTAAGCATTGGCGAATGCATAAGTGTCGCAACCAAGAAGGGGTCGGGAGTCTTTTTCCGTATCGGCCTCGCCGCCGCTTGGCAAATCCAGCGCGGTTGGGGGCCGATGCGGAAAAAGACTCCCGACCCCCTTGCTTCCCGCCCCGTCCACCCGCCCGCCGCCGTCTTCGCGGCGCCGTGGTGCTGATCGTACTGGCCGCTCTGGTGGTGGCGTCGGCGGTGCTGGTGTCGATCGCGCGGCTGGCCGTGGCCGACCGCACGGCCTGGCGTGCCGAGACTTGGCGGATGCAGGCGTCCTGGCTGGCGGAATCGGGGCTGGATCGCGCCGCCGCCCGCCTCCAAGCCGACGCCGACTATCGCGGCGAGATCTGGACCGTTGCAGCCGGCGACTTCGACGGTCGCCAAGGCGGACGCATCACGATTGCTGTCGACAGCGTTGCCGACCGGCCGCGGCAGCGGCGGGTCCGCGTCGAGGCCGATTACCCGGACGATCCTCACGACCGTGCCCGCCAAACCCGCGAGGCGGTCCTTCTCACGAACCAAGGAGAATCGGAGCCATGAACAAACACTCGAAATCCGGATTTACGCTGGTCGAGTTACTGGTGGTGATTGCGATCATCGGCATTCTCATCGCGCTGCTGTTGCCCGCCATCCAGGCATGCCGCGAGGCGGCGCGGCGAATCCAATGCACCAACAACCTCATGCAGGTGGGAATCGCCCTGCACAATTACGAGTCGGCCTACGGTGTGATTCCGCCCGGCACGATCAACGCCGATGGGCCGATCCGCAGCGAGCCGGTCGGATACCACGCGAGCTGGCTCGTGCAACTGCTCCCCTACCTCGATGAGCAAGTCACCTACAAGCACGTCGATTTCTCCAAAAGCGTCTACTCCAAGGAGAACTCGCCGGTGCGAGTGATCCGCATCAGCACGTTCTTATGCCCCTCGGATCCCGGCCGCGGAAGCGAGGCCACGGCGCCGACCAATTACGCCGGCTGCCATCACGACGTGGAAGCCCCGATCGCGGCGGACAACCACGGGGTGCTCTTCCTCAACAGCGCCGTGGCCTCCGAAGAAATCCCCGACGGCCGCACCCACACCCTCTTCGTCGGCGAGAAGGTGATCGACGAGGGCGACCTGGGCTGGATGTCCGGCACGCGGGCGACGTTGCGCAACACCGGTTCGGCCCTCAACTCCACGTTGCCGAACTATTACTCCGCAACCACGGAAGAGAAGCAGGACGACGCGGCCGAACCGGACGGCAAGAAGGTCGACCCGAAACTGCACGTCGGCGGGTTCTCCTCGTGGCACCCCGGCGGAGCGAACTTTGTGCAGGGCGATGGTTCCGTCCGGTTTTACTCCGAGACCACCGCGCCGGAAGTCTATCAGCAGTTGGGGCACCGCGCCGATGGAAAACTGATCGTAGGGCGACCTTAAACTCACCCAGGAGTCTCGCAGTGATGGACCCGACAGTGCGACGGCGAGCGTTCACGTTGGTGGAGCTGTTGGTCGTGATCGCGATCATCGGGGTTCTCATCGCGCTGCTGCTGCCGGCCGTGCAGGCGGCCCGCGAGGCGGCAAGACGGAGCCAGTGCGTCAATAATCTGACTCAAGTCGGCCTCGCCTTGCGAAACTACGAATCGGCCCACTTCGTGCTGCCGCCCGGAGTCGTCGACGCCAAGCGGCCGATCCGCAACAAGCCCGAAGGCTACCATCTGGGCTGGATCGTCCAATTGCTCCCTTATCTCGATGAAACGATCGCCTTCCGGCATATCGATTTCTCGGTGGGCGCCTACCACAAGAACAACACGCCGGTCCGCAAGGTGATGATCGAATCAATCCGCTGCCCCTCCGACGGCCAAGGCTGGGGCGGGCCGGGACTGTCCAGCTACGCCGGCTGCCATCACGACCGCGAAGCTCCCATCGACACCGACCAATGCGGGGTGTTCTTTCTCAACAGCGCCGTCCGATCCAGGCAAATCCCCGACGGACTGGCCTACACGATCTTTGTAGGAGAAAAGCGACTCGACGCCCGCGAAACCACCTGGCTTTCCGGCACGATGGCGACGTTGCGAAACACCGGCACTCGGCTCAACGGCACGGAAGTGGACATGAATTGGGACAACCATTGGCAAAAGGACGTCGAGCAAAGCGACGACGGAACCGAGTACTGGACACCCAAGCCTATGGAGCCCATGGGGTCCGCGGGAGACGAATCTCAACTGTCTGCGGTTCCCGACGCCGAGTGGCAGTGGATCGTGGGCGGCTTCAGTTCATTTCACCCGGGGGTATCGAACTTCCTATTCGGCGACGGCTCGGTACACGCGATTTCGGATAGGATTGCGATGGACGTGTATCAACGACTGGGCAACCGCGCCGACGGAAAATTGCTCCAGGAGCGACCGTTTTGAGTGAGGAAGCGGGTAAATCGCGGCAGCCGTTGCATCACGGGCGGTTTCGTTTCTCGATGGCCTCGGTGCTCTTGGCGACCGCGCTGGTCGCCGTGGTGTTGGCCGGGCTGCGAACCGCTGCCTCGTTGAGCGACCCCAAAGTGGATTGGATTGCTTTTGCCGGAATCTCGGGGTTGCTGGTCGGCGCCGTCGTCGGCGGCGAGATCGGCATGGCGCAGCCCGACCGGATCCGCCACGGCATGTTGGGAGCGACGTTGGGAATGATGGGCGGAGCGGTCGGCGGAGTGATGGCGGCCATGCCCCAATGCCTGCCGGTCGTGCTGCTCGGGGCGCCGATTCTCGTCGGCTTCGCGGCGCTGATGAGGAGACTTTCCAAGTGATGCCATGACACGATGAACCATAAACGCCGAGTACTCGGCCGCACTCAGCACGGCGTCCGGACCGATCCGGATTTGCGATGAATCGGGACGGGGTCTTGGAATCTTTCAGCCGATCGAGGCTATCAGAGTCCGCTGGAGTGACGGAACCGAATCGCCCTACACGTTGGAGGAACTCGGGGAATTTGCCGAAGAGCCGAGGGGACGGCCTCTCCGCGACATCTTGGCCGACCTGCAGGGAAATTCATAAGAATCACCGTGCATGTTCTTGCGGTCTGGCTGATTCGGAAGCCAGTGCATCCCTGCGCCTGCCGATGGTCCGGCGACCTCGCATGGCTCGGGAAACTCGTGAACAGAGAAGAGGCACCGGTACTTCTGTCCGCAGTACCGGTGCCTCTTCTCTGTTCCGCGTCTTGCAGCGCATAGGCAGGAGCCTTCGATTTTTCGGGCAGACCTATGCGTGTTGTCGATGGATTCTATGGAAGTGCTTGTTTTCCGGCAAATATGCGGCAGTCCATCTAACCATGTAAACTATTGTTCATTACTTGTTACCCACAACAAACCCGGATGAGCCTTTCTTCAAGCGACGTGGATGCCGGGCGCATCCGCCTCGATTTCGGCTTTCACCACTGTGCAGCCTGCCTTCTGGACGTCGGCAATTGCCGAGCGGATAGCCGCCTCCAGGGACTCCGCCTCGCGGTGGAAATCGATCGACACCACCCCTTCACAGGAACCCGGTGAGCCGTCGTCACAACCGGCTTCGAACAACGAGTTGCCCAATCCCTCGGTCAATTCGGTTCCGGCCGACAGCTCCAAAGTGAAATCATAGATTCGCATCGTTTACTCCTCCCCGTGCGCAATTCTCGACGCAGTGCAAGCGGCGGCGATTTTGGTAGAATAGCAGGTAGTTGAGGCTTTTGCCTAGGGCACGCTTGGTGACGGCCGTGCAGGCCGTTTCCCTTAAGTTACCCTCGCAGAACAAGATGTATGGTTTCCATGGGAGCAGTTACTATGTCCTCCCCCGGTTTAATGGAGCTAGCGGTCATGTCCGCCGGTTTCCTGTGTTTCGTGGTGTTGCCAATCGCAGCGGTCGTAGGAATCTTCATCTACCTCCAGAGAATAGACAAGCGGCTTGAAAAGACGGAAGAATGGATGGCTCGCCAGCAAGCCGAGCATGATTCCAGCCAGCAAGGCCCTGGAAGTGCGTCCCAGTGACTTGACGCCACGGCCGGATACAACAGGAATCGGCGGTGTGTCGTAAAGGAGGCGGCGGCCTGTGTCGCGACGGAATCGATCCAACCCGACGGTTCAACCAGATCGTCCCCGGCGTGGCGGACGCTATAGGCTTCTGCTCCTCGCGGCGCCCGTGGCAGGCGTGGGTTTGGCTCTGGCGCTGTTCGGGCGCGGGCTGGCGGCAGCGGCGGCCCGGCATCTGGCTGCCGGGAAGATAGCGATCGGGGCGATCACCCCGGCCCAGCAATGGCTGGCGTGGTCCGCCTGGCTGGATTCTGCCGATGGCAGAACCGATCTGATGCAGGCGGTCTGCTTTCGGCGTCTGAGAGAGGTCGAGCCGTTTTTGAGGGCGATGGAATCGGCCGAGCGCAAGGGGGCGCCGGCCGAAGCGGTTCAACAGCAGAGACGATTGGCGCGGGTTCAAGCGGGGGAAATCGACTTGGGCGGCCCGCATCAAGTCGGCGCGTTGATCGAGGCCGGATTGCCGCCGGACGACGTCGCCGCGGCTTTCGTCTACGGATTCCTCTTCCGAGACCAACCGCAGCAGGCAAAGCAGGTGCTCGACGCCTGGGCGGCGGACCGTCCCGAAGACGCCAATGTCGCCTATATGACGGGGATTTATTGGCAATTGACCGATGAGCCCGCGCGGGCAATCGCCGAATTCCATCGTGTGCTCCGCCGCCAGCCGCGCCATGAGTTGGCGCGGATCGCGCTGGCCGAATTGCTCGAGGATGAGTATCGTTTGCGGGAATCCGTCCAACAGTATCTCGATCTGGCCAATCAGTTCCCCACCAACGAGACCGCGAGGGTGGGACTGGCAAGGCTGTTGCGCAAACAGGGCCGCATCGACGAGGCGCGCGGGGTGCTCGAACCGCTGATGCCGCGGCCCGAGCCGGCCGCGCGTGCCGCGGGCGAGATGGCCCAGATCGCATTGGAATCCGACCACTACGGCCAGGTCGAGCGGTGGTTTGGCGAGGCAAAGTTCGCCCAACCCGAGGATCGCGAGGATCTTTGCGTTGCGGTGGCGACTGCGCTGGCGATTGAAGGGGAGGCGGTCCGTGCCGACCGAATTCTCGACCAGGTCGATGCGGTCAATTTGCGTCGCTTCCGGATGGAGGACTTGCAGGCCAAGGTGGCGGCCGACGGCAATGACCGGTCGGTTGCCGCCGCGCTGCGGAGCCTGATGCAGTCGCCGGCGGTAGAGATCGTCGTGCGTGTGGCCCAGCGCCAAGCAACTTCCGGGCCGGAACTCTATACACAGCATTGCGCCGCGTGCCACGGCGAAAACGGCGATGGCAACGGCCGGGCGGCCAGGCATGTGTACCCTCCGCCGCGAGATCTTCGCACCGAGCGGTTTCGGCTGGTGAGCACGGCCAACGCCGTGCCCAGTCTTGAGGATGTTGAGGCGGTCATCCGGCGCGGAATGCCGGGAACTCCGCACCCGAGCTGCTCCAACGTGCCCGAGGACCAACTGGTCGATCTCGTCCAATATTGCCGGGGGCTGTCAAAAGAGACGAAGGAAGTGTTGACAAACCACGAGCGCGCCAGGCTGGCCGACCGCCGCGCGTATCTGGCGGCGTTCGGTATCAATAGGCTTGAGGGGAAAAGCGGGGATTGATAGTCTCTATCCTTGTGTCTCTATCCATGGGCGAAGAAGAGAAAAGAAGAAGTGCATACGGATCGAGGCACACGGATGAAGAGTAAGAAATGGGGTCATGGGGTTGGTTGATGAGGAGCGGAGCTATGCGTTGAAGGGCAGGTGAAATCATACGGTTGTAACCTCCGGATCTCGTTAGGCTGCGCAGTTTAGGATGGTATAGAATGGCATTGAGATAGTCGTAAGTCATTGCGCGGCCATCTTTTTCTTCATTACCGCTCGGGGTTGCTTCATCACGGGGTACTGCTTGGGCCGGCGTTTGTGAACGCTTGGCTCGTACGGTGATCTTGAGGCTCTCGTTGGTGTCGTCGGCCGTGACTTCGGCGTCCCAGCCGGCGCTGCTCTCGCCAAGCTCCGCGTTCAACCGGGTGCCGATGATCGCCGTGCTATTCCCATTGCGATGAATCACGCCCTCGAACCGGTAGCCCGCGCCCTCACCGCCGGCATCCGTCCGGCGCCCGACCACCAGGACCGAAAACGCCCAGCAGTCCTGGTCCGCCAGCGTCAGCCGCTGCGAACTGCCGTCCAGGAAAAGCTCCACGGGCGTGGCGTTGGTCGTGGTTCTCCGCGCTACCAGCACGCCCGTCTGCGCGTCGGCCAGATCGACGAACATCGCAGTCCCTCGCCGCAAATGAGTGGAGGTCACCTCCACCTGCGCGAACCTGCGTCGGTCACATCGACCGAAGGAAAATATCGCTCCGTTATGCCGGCATCGAAGCAAAGCAATTGCAGCCGGGCAACTTGCTATGGAAGCTCGCTGCAGTCCGAAAAGCCAGGTGCGAATTCGTTGCAGCCCTTCTTCAGAATTCGTCCGATCGATTGGACGGCCTTGGCCGTAACCGTTCACGGGATGGAAGCGAGGGGGACAGGTCCATGTTTTGGGCCAACGTCTCTCGTGCCAAAATGCACCCACTGTCCGAAAGATGGACCAGTCCCCGACCGTGGGCGTGAGCGGATGCGTCTGGCCTTCGAGAACGTCACGTTGGTTGGGCACCCGGTTTCGATCGAGCACCCGCTTCAATCGATCCGATTGTGCGGGGCGGACAAGGGGATCGCTGCCGCCATGTTCTTTTCTGGATCTTCAGCGGAAGTTGTGGGTGTTATGCACAAGGCGTCAAACCGCTCTGAAGCCAAGAACTGCCAATTCATCGGGAAAAAAGGGCGAACAGAGAAGAGGAACGCGTATTGCCGCAACCAGAAGAATACGGGTTCCTCTTCTCTGTTCGGAGGAGCCTTTTTTCTCATCCGCGCTGGCTTACCTCAGCGGACCGTCGCGGTCCGCCTCGAACGGCGTGCGTATCGTTCGTCGCGATGCAGAGCAGATTCTCGCGGTTCCGCACACCGGGCCGGTTGGAGAATGCGGGGGGCAACGCGTGGCGTGGATCACCAGAAAGCCCACGTCGCGGGGACGGCGAGGTCGTAGCTGGCAATCGGCGCTTCCACCGACCAAGGTCGGCGGCGGCCAGAATTCCTCCACGAATCCCAGGAGCGCGCGGCGGTCGCATCCGAGGCTTTTCTGCTGTTTTCTCTTCTCGAGGGTGTTGCAGGGATCCGGAAAACCGAATCGGAATAGTCCGCACATTCAACGCCAAGCAGTGCCACACTCCCGCAACCTAGCAAGCAGGGCCACCCAGCCATCGGCGGCAACCAACGGGGACTATTTGGGCAACCTGTTTCCGCTCGAGGAAAGGGTTTCATGATCTTGGGCGAGCGGGAGCCCCGTCTCGTATCCGTGTACCAATCCCTGGAGCGCACACGGATAAGGCAGACCATGGGACGCCTTAACTTCAACTTGCCCTTTGGCTAACGTCGAACAACCGTAACAGTTTTGTCGACAAGACAAAACTCTACGAGTTTGTAATGCAGTTCCCAGACATCAATCAAGCTGCTTGATTCGGATGTTACGGAAGTAGATGGGAACCCCGCCGTGTTTGCCCTGAAATCCGATATGGCCCTTGGTGGGAATCTCGGCTTTGGGTTTGCTCAGCCAAGGGGGAATATCGCTGCCGTCCGGGTTTTTTTGGGCTGAGGTCCATTTCGTCATGTCCATCTCGGTGACAAGTTGCCCGTTGAGCATCACCGAGATCATCGGCCCTTTGCAGGTGATCGTCATCCGATTCCAGTCGCCCGGCTTCTTGACGGTCTGCTGTTTGGGCGCCAGATGGCCGAAGATCGCGCCGCAGTGCCAGGTCGCCGGCATGTTCGCCCACTTCTCCGCGTGCTGGTCGGCAATCTGGATCTCGACGGCGTTTGGAATCCAGTCTTTCAGATCGCTGCAATGCACGATCACGCCGCTGTTGGTCCCCGGCGACGTCTTGAACTCCAGGTCGAGGAGGTAGTCGTCGTACTTCGCGCCGGTCCAAAGACACTGGTCTTCGGTCGCCGTGAGCACTCCGTCCTCCACGGACCATACTCCCTCCGGCGCGACGGCATTGGAAAGATCCTCCTTGAAAAGTTGCGGCCATGCCGAACTGTCGGGATGACTTCTGGGAGGGATGTCCTCCGTAGCGAAGGCTGCCGTTGCCCATCCCAGCAGGATGGCCAGGACTGTGAAGGTCGCTCTCATTGTTGCAGTTTTCCTTTGGTTGATCGTGCTAGAAGAGAAGTCATCGTGATGGTTTCCGGATTGCCGACAGCAGATAGGGTTTCTTCCGACAGGACCGATCGTAACCGGGAGCCACCGGCGAATCAAGTTGTCGGGAGAAAAAGAGTCCATCAAAAGCACCACGCGGCGGCGGGCGAGAAGTGAGCGCTCTCACTGCCACTGGCCGAGCAGTTGCAGGACGAGGTCGACGGCGGTGATTTCCGCGGTATCCGTGCCGCCGCGGCTGGCTTGCGCCGCCACGCGTTCGAACTCGTAGGCGCTGAGCGTCAGCCCCTTGCCCGTCAGCGTCACATCCGCCCCATCGACCGAGAGCAGGTCGTCGCCTGCCGAATCGACGAGGCGGGCGACATCCGTTCCCGCCCCGCCCTCGGCGTAGACGTCTTCAAAGCACCTGGCCCGAATGAGAAAGCCGTCGCCGGACATGGAACTGAGCACCGGTCCGCTGAAGAACTGGTCGTCGCCCGGCGAACCGTAGAGGATCGCCCGGTCGAAGCCGCCGGCCGTCGCACGGGCGTTGGCGATGTCGAAATTGGCCGCCGTATTGGAGAAACCGTTGCCCGAGAGATTCGCCTGTTGCGGCGTGGCGGTAAAAACGTCGTTGCCGGCCGAATCGAGAAGTTGGGCGCGGTCCCATCCGGAACTGGCCTGCGCATAGACCGACTCGAAGCGGTTGGCGTAGTTGGCGTAGCCATCCCCGCGAAGCACGGCAACCTTGGGGCGGGCGTTGAAAAGATCGTTGCCGGCCGAGTCGTAGAGGAAAGCCGCGTCGATACCTCCCGCCGATGCAAGGGCGCGAATCGTGCCGAAGCCATCGGCGCGGTTGACAAAACCGTCGCCGGCGAGGGTTGCCGATCGCGGATGGGCCCGCAACACGTCGTCGCCCGACGAGTCGATAAGCGTTGCCACATCTTCGCTGCCGCCGCGGACAAGGATCGATTCCGTGCCCGACACTTCCGCGCGGTACCCCGCCCCGCGCAGCCACCCCGAACCGGGCCCGATGCGGGCGATGTCTTTGTTGCCGGTTCCCGCGAGGATCGCCGAATCGCTGCCGCCGAAACCGCGGAATTCGACCGTACTGGTGTCGCGTCCGTCGAATCGATATTCGACGCCGTTGATGTCGACTTGAAGTATCGAGCCGGCGCGGAAAGCGAAGGTGTCGTCGCCGGCGGTTCCCAGCACGGTGACCGAGGAACCGCTGCGCCGGACGAGATTGGTGATGCGAAGATCGACGTCGTCGTTGGCGCCCGCGCCGTTGAGCCAGGCATGGACGTAGAGGGACTGACCGGCGCTGACATCGACGTCGATCCGCTCGTGCCCCGCCGTGCCGTAGCTTCCGGCCAGCCAGACGCCCCCGGCGCCGAACAATTCCAGGTCGACGTCTCCCGCCGCCGCGTCGAAAAACGCCTCGACGGTGAAGATGCCCGTGTTGGTCGCCGAGAGGGTACACCACTTGCCGGCCGCCGTAATCGCGTTGTCGGGAATCTCGCTCTGCCCTCCCGGAGCGATATCCACGGCGGCGTTGGCCTCGATTTTCGCCTCAATCGTGTAGCTGCCGACGCCGCCCGCGGCACCCAGACCGATCAAGTAGCTCTCACCGGCAACGACGTCGAAGGAGATGTCTTGGCCATTTTGTTCGACGTGGTCGGCGCCGACAATCTGCCATTGGGACTGCATGCCGTTGCCCGCCTGGGCATGGAAGGTGACCGTGCCCTGCGTGCCGGCCGTGAAGCGGAAGAAATCCCAGTCGTCAGCGCGTCCGATGGTTCCGCCGAACGAGAGCGTGTCGACCACCGTGCCCAGATCGTGCGCGGAGGCCGCATGCGAGCCGAAGTCGTCCGGCGGCAGGACCGCATCCAGCGCCCGGTCGAGGTTCAAACGCAGGTAGTTCTGCCCGGTGAGGCCGTCGTAAATCGTATCGGCCGTCGTGCGCATCAAGTCGTAGAGGGTGTCCTGATCGACCTGGTGAACGCCGACTACCTGATACGCCTGCCGCAAGAGGACGCTGGCGGCGGCGACGTAGGGCGCCGCCATGCTGGTGCCGGAGAACGCCGCGAAATCGTCGTCGATGCCGTTGCCGTTGCCGAGATAGTCGGGCACGGTGCTGACGATGCCTCGCCCGGGCGCCGCGATCGCGCGATCGTGCCTCTGAGAGAAATAGCTCAACAGGCCGTCGGAGTCGACGGAACTGACCGGCACGACATAGGGGGACGCGGCCGGATAACTCAGCCCCGGCTGGTTGTAGCTGGTGAAGCTGTTGCCGGCGGCCACGGCGATGAAAATGCCGTCGGCTTCGAGCTGAGCCAGTTCATCCTCCAATTCGGCCCAGGCGGGCGGGCGGTCCGAGTTCCACTGGCTCCCGATCGACAAGTTGACGGTGGTAATCGGATTGGCGAAAGAGTTGCGGTGATCGTGTACCCACGCCAGCGCCTCCTCGACCCAGGAAAACTCGCCTTGACCGGCGTCGTTGAAGACTCGCAGCGCCACCAGGTCCACGCCCGGCGCCAGCCCGGAGAACTGGTCGTCGTCGCCGCCGATGATGCCGGCCACGTGGGTGCCGTGGGAACCGAAAGGGCCATCGTCGCAAGGATTGTCGTCGCGTTCGGCGAAATCGTATCCGCCCACGACGCGGTAGCCCGTTCCCAAGCCGCCGCCCAGCGCCGCGTGGCGCCAAGCGATGCCCGAATCGATCACGGCCACCGTCTGGCCCGCGCCGGTCAGCCCGTAAGCGGACGGCGCGCTGGTCAGTGCGGCCAGATCGGGCGCGCCGATTTCGATCGGCTCCACCTCCTGGCGAATGGCGGCAACGCAGTCGGCGAGATAGGACTCACCGCCCGCGCCTGCCGACATGACGATACGGGGCTCGAAACTCTCGAAGCGTGAAGTGCGAACCGTGGTTCTGCGCCGGCGGAACAAGCGCATCGTTAGCGCCTCCTCATCGGGGCTGCGAATTAGTACTTTGAAGAGACGGTTCCGACTCGCCGGCGTCATCGCCGAGACAGACGCTCGGCGCGGGCTCAGCGCGAGGGGTTGCGATCAGCATCACATCCGTGCATGGGCCGGGTGGAAAACCGGCAAACAGGCGACGGAACGTCGCCATCGATTAGGTTCCAGCGTCCTGCGACGCTCACCAAAACATAGGTTACGCCGGCAAGCGCAAGGCAAATGCGCGCGCGGTTTTCCGGAAGGGATTCTCCATAACGCCGACGGCAGATCCCGCGAAAACGCGAGAAACGGTTTTCTGCGCAACCGAGGTTGCCGATAAGCAACCGTTGTTTGTCGCCGTCAGGCAACAACGTTGCCTTCCAACCACATTACGCGGGCCGCCTGGAAACGGATCGATAGGGAGTCGAGAGTCAAGAGTCAATCGGGTGGCCTGGCCTTTGGCCCTCGACTCTTGACTCTCGACTCTCGACTCTGCTAGCCTGCAAGCAGCGTTCTGCGAATGGAAGCCGACCGTGTCAAGGAAGGGGCCCGCCATGTGCGGTATCGTTGGATATATCGGGTCGAACGACGCCACGGAATTTCTCCTCAGCGGGCTGCGTCGGCTGGAATACCGCGGCTACGACAGCGCGGGCCTTGCCGTGCCGGCGCCCGGCGGCTTTCGCCGCGTGCGAGCGGTCGGGCGGATCGACGAACTCGACCGCGAGTTACAGCAAACCCCCCTTGCGGGAAATGTCGGAATCGGGCATACCCGTTGGGCCACGCACGGTCCGGCGACCCTGGAAAACGCCCACCCGCACCTGGGAGGCGACGGCGCGGTTGCCGTTGTCCACAACGGTGTGATTGAAAACTTCCAGGCGATCAAGGATCGCTTAGAGGGGCAAGGCTACGTGTTCCGCTCCGCCACCGACACGGAGGTGATCGCCCATCTGATCAGCGATTGCCTCAAGCGGCAGCCGCCGGTGTCGGACATGGCGGCAAACCACTACGAACCGCTGGCGCTTGCCGTGCAAGCGGCCCTGTTGCAGCTTCAGGGAACCTACGGCCTGGTCGTCCTCTTCCGCGACTGGCCGGAGGTACTGATCGCCGCGCGGCTCGGCAGTCCGCTGATTGTCGGGGTGGGCAGCAGAGAGCATTACGTCGCCAGCGACTGTTCTCCCTTAGCCGGCTACACGGACCGGATCGTCTACCTCGCCGACAACGAGTTGGCGGTTCTCAGTGCCGATTCGCTGCGAGTGGTCCATCGCGATCAGGGGCACGTCCGCCATAGGATCAAGGTGCTCGATCTGGCCGCGGGCGACGTCGACCGCGGCGGCTACGCGCACTTCATGCTCAAGGAGATTTTCGAGCAGCCCGAATCGATCCGCAACGCGACCCGCGGCCGACTGGATCTCGACGCCGCCACGGCGAAGTTCGGCGGACTGAACCTCACCGCCCGGCAACTCCGCGGCGCGAAGCGGATTCTGCTGACCGGCTGCGGCACGAGTTGGCACGCGGCGCTGGTGGGCGAATACCAGATCGAGACCCTGGCTCGCCTTTCCGTCGAGGTGGAGTATGCCAGCGAGCTGCGCTATCGCAATCCGCCCTTGGACGACGATACGCTCGTTTTCGCCATTACGCAAAGCGGCGAGACGGCCGACACGCTCGCCGCGCTGCGTGAGATGAAACGCAAGGGACATCATGCGCTGGCCGTCTGCAATGTGGTCGGCAGCACGATCGCCAACGAGGCGGACGGCGGGATCTACCTTCATGCCGGCCCGGAGATCGGCGTCGCCTCGACCAAGGCGTTTACCTCCCAGTGTACCGTGCTGGCGATGCTCGCCCTCTATTTCGGCCGCCTGCGGCACCTCGGTTTCGACGACGGCATGCGGATCATTGGCGAGCTTCAGGCATTGCCCGACAAGGTCGCTGGCGCGCTGGGGACCAGCGCGAGGGTCCAGGAAATCGCCGCCCGCTACGCCGACTGCCAGACCTTTCTCTACCTGGGGCGGCAGTTCAACTTTCCCGCCGCGTTGGAGGGAGCGCTGAAACTGAAGGAAATCAGCTACATCCATGCCGAAGGCTACCCGGCCGCCGAAATGAAACACGGCCCCATCGCTCTGGTCGACGAGCGAACGCCCAGCGTGTTTCTGATGCCGCGAGGCCCCGTCTACGACAAGGTGATGGCCAACGTCCAGGAGATCAAGGCGCGAGGCGGCCCGGTCATCGCCGTCGTCTGCGAGGGAGATCGCGATGCCGCCCGCCTGGCCGACGAGGTGATCGAAATCCCGGCGACGGATGAGTTCCTGCAGCCGATCCTCTCGATCATCCCGCTGCAGCTCTTGGCCTATCACATCGCCGTCGCCCGCGGCTGCGACGTCGATAAGCCGCGCAATCTGGCCAAGAGTGTCACGGTGGAATAGAGATCGCCGCACTGCTTGGAGTTGTGGATAAGTCACTCCGGATGGATAACGCATTCAACTCCAAGCAGTGCCACACCATTGTTGTTTCGCTGCCGGAATCGTGCAAGGTAATTCAGGTACGCACGGCCGTCGGCCAGTGCTGCGCGCTGGTGGTCGGTGAGAACCATCTTGGGCTGGCGCGACAGCGAAAGGCAGAATTGCACCAGGTCGGTCGTCGCCTCGGGCGACAAGGCGGCGCTGGACGGGTGCGGACTGCCCGGCATTCCCGCGGCGATTCGCAGGTAGACTTGCTCCTTCTCCTGGCCGCCTTTGAAGGGTTCGTAGACAAGATCGCGAGCCCGCACGGGAAATCCTCGCTCGTCGTACCAGCTTTGATCCGCCACCCCGGCGCCGTCCTTGCCGTGACAGGAGCCGCACCCCTGATCGAAATACGCTTTCTTTCCGGCCGCCAGCGATGACGGCGTTGCCGGTCCGATGACGGGGACCGCGATCGGATCGCCGGGGGATGTCAGAATCTCGACCGATTCCCGCACATCTTCCTCGTAGATATCTTCGCCTTGCGAGTTGAGCACGTCCACCAGCCGCTCGTGGAGTCCTTCGCGACGGAGGCGGTGGACTTCTTCGGCCAACTGGCGCAACTCGTCGCCGTCGAGATCGCTGTAGGAGGGCATCGAGGTTCCCGCGATCCCTCGCCGCAGCATCGTCACCGTGTCGTCCAGCGTGGGCGCGCCGCCCGGCGTCGACACCAGTCGGGCCGTCTCCCAGCGAAGGTCGCGCGGCGGAGGAAACAGGTGCCGCGCGGCAAGGCCGTTGCCGTCCCCTTCCGCACCATGACAAGCGCTGCAGTGCAACTTGAAGAGGCGACGTCCCGGTGAAGATTCCTCCTCTCGGGCGGCAAGTCCGTTGGGCAAGGGCTCACGCGACGACATCTCGGTTTGGAGTTCCTGCGTCAGTCGCCTGACTTCCGCGGCAGCCGACGTATCGCCGGGATCGGCCGTCAGCCGGATGCGAAGGTCGCGGATTCGCGTCACTCGGTCTCCGAGGGCGGCGACTCGCTGGAAGTACCGCTCGGCCTCGGCCGGTTTTCCTTGTAGACCAAGAAGCTGTATGGCGCTGACCAACAAGCGGGGATCCCGCGATTGTTCCACGCCCGCGCGTTGGAACCACCGTTCCGCGCCGGCTAGTTCGCCACGATCCAAGGCGATGCGTCCCATGTCCGCAACCGCCTCCGGGGGCGCGTCCGCCCTGCCGGCGATCGGCTCCAGAATTGCCTCGGCGCGATCCAACTGGCCCAACTTCCGGAGAATTCTCGCGGCGCCCACGGCGGCGGCGTCGCTGGCGGGAGAAACCGTGCCCAATGCGGCATATTGCCGCAGGGCCTGACGCAGTTGATCGTTATTCTCGAACATCTCGGCCAGTGCGAGGTGGGCCAGCTCGTGCCGCGGCTCCCGTGAAATCGCGGTCGCGTATTCTTCACGGGCTTGCTCGATATCGCCGAGAGATTCCCAATACTTGCCCCTCATGTACGCCACGTGCGGATCCGCGGGATAGTCGACGCTCCAGGCATCGAAGATCTGTTGCGCCAGGCTGTGGCGGCCGTTGGCCAGACAACCAAGGACGAAGGCGGCCGGTACGTCGTAGGCCGTCACGCCTTCTCCGGCCAACTCGGCCAACTGCGATTCTTCCCCTTCCCGCCAACCGCCGGTTTGGATGCGATAGAGTTGTCTTTCGCGTTCGATCCGCGCAGGGGATACTTCCTTTCTCTCAGCCTCTCGCAAGGCATCCTGCCACCGGTCGACCTGGCGAAGCTGCCGAAAGCAAAAGGCCGCCATCATGTCGACCGTGCCATCCTCGGGGCTGCTCCAGGCCGCTCGCTGCAAGCAACGGCGAGCCTCGCTGATCGCGCCGATTCGCAGTTGGTGCAGGGCCGTTTGTTTGGTCCACAGCGAGTGAGCTTGGGGGGCGAAAAACGCCGCCGCGACAACCGCCAAGACCAGCGCGAGGCCCACCGCATGGTGACGGGAGAAATGCCGTCGTACCGGCTCTTTTCGCGTTGTCGGTCGTCTTGGCTTCGACTTCATTCACAGCCTTGCTACTTCTCCCCGCTAGGGGTAGAATCCTATCACCCCTGTGAAGGTCGTTTAGCGTACCGCAACCCCGTCCGAAATTCTACTCCACAGATCCCGGAAGCGGCAACAACCGGCATGCATGGCAAACTCGCTGGTCAATGGATGGTTCGTGGCGCGATCGCCGCGATGGTGATCGGCATTGTCGCTTCGATCGCCGTCTGGAGGGCTTCGCGGCCACAGCCGTGGTATGGCGAGGCGGAGGTTCTCGGCGGCATGGCCCCGTCGCCTCCGGATACCGAAGCGATAACGTCGCGTATCACCGCATTCTGCGGCAACTGTCATGCGATGCCATTGCCGGAGAGCTTTCCTCGCGACGCATGGCACGACGAGGTGCTTCGCGGCTACGAGTTCTACGCGCAGTCCGGCATGACGCATCTGGATCCGCCGCCGATTCACTCCACGGTAGAGTATTTCCGCTCACGCGCTCCGGAAGAATTCGTCTTCCCCACGCCTCCGGAAGCGGCAACCCCGCTGGGCGCTAACTTCCGGATGGAAAAGTGGCCTTCCGATCGCCACCCCGACTTGGCGCCGGGCATCGCCCACGTGCGCTGGGCGCGTCTGCAGGCGGACGGTCCGCCGGTCTTGCTCGCCTGCGACATGCGCAATGGAGACGTGATGGCCGTCGACCCGAAGGATCCGGCCATGCCGCCCCGCGTTCTCGCTCGTTTGAACAATCCATGCCATGTCGAGCCGTGCGATCTCGACGGGGACAACGCCATCGATCTCGTTGTGGCCGACCTGGGAAGCACCATTCCTTACGACCACGACTTCGGTCGCGTCGTCTGGCTCCGCCGCAACGAGCGGCAAGATGCGTTTGAGCCGGTCGTCGTGGCGTCCGGCCTGGGCCGAGTCGCCGACGTGCGGCCCGCCGACTTCGACGGCGACGGAGACGTCGACCTCGTCGTGGCGGATTTCGGGTTGCACCGGACCGGACAGATCCTCTTACTGGAGAACGTGGCCGCTTCCGGTCGTGCTCCCGAGTTCCTGCCTCGCCGGATCGATCCGCGTCCCGGCCCGATCCATGTTCCCGTGGTGGATCTGGACGGAGACGGCCGGCTCGATTTTCTGGCCCTCGTCAGTCAGGAATACGAATGCCTGGAAGCCTTCATGAACCGCGGTAGCGACGCCTCGGGGCAGCACGAGCATCCCTTCACGCGTATGCGGCTTTGGACCGGTCCCGATTTGACCTTCGGTTCCAGCGGCATCGAGCCGGCCGATTTGGATCAGGACGGCGACATCGACGTGCTCTACACCAACGGCGATGCCTTCGACAACAACTACGTCAATCCGTCGCACGGCATTCAGTGGCTGGAAAACGCCGGAAACGAGCAGTTCGTCTACCACCGGCTCACCGACCTGATCGGCGCGTATAGCCCGCGGGCGGCTGATGTCGACCTCGACGGTGATTTGGACATCCTGGCGGTGGCGTGGCTGCCCGAGCAGGTCAAACCGGCTTCTTCTGGCGATCGGTCGCTGCCTTCGGTGGTATGCCTGGAGCAGACCGAACCGGGTGTGTTCGTGCGGCACACGCTGGACACGGGCACGCCGCGCTATCCGACCCTGGAGGTCGCCGATTTCGACGGCGACGGCGATTTCGATTTCGCCGTGGGGTTGCACACGACGACCACGCGACAGTCCTCCCACTGGCTCGCCATCGGGTGGAACGAACTGAAGTAACAAGAGGAGACTTACCATGCGATGGCACGTTCGTTCAACGCCACCAATCATTTCAGTGCTCTTGGCATTCGCAGGACTCGTCGGCCCGACGTTCCAGGGTGTGGCCGAAGAGAAAGTCACTCCGGAGCCGATCCGCAATCCGACGATTGAGCAATCCTCGCCCGGTTCGGATTGCCTGAAACCGGAAAAGGCATCGCGTCCCAATATCCTCTGGATCACTTGCGAGGATATGAGCCCGAATTTGGGCTGCTGGGGCGATCGATATGCCACCACGCCCCATATCGATCGGCTGGCCAACGAGAGCGTCCGCTACACCAACGCCTTCGCCACCGCCCCGGTCTGCTCGCCCACCCGGTCGTGCCTGATCACCGGCGTCTATGCCACGACCCTTGGCACGCAACGGCTTCGCTCCCAGTTTCCGATCCCGCGCCGGATCAGCGGTTTTCCCGCCTACCTCCGCGAAGCTGGCTACTACACCACCAACAACGTCAAGACCGACTACAACACGAGCAACGAGCCGGAGATCGTCAGGGCATCGTGGGATGCGTGTAGCGGCAAGGCCCACTGGCGGAACCGCGGCGATGGGCAGCCGTTTTTCAGTGTGTTCAACGATATGGTCACACACCAGGGGCCGACCAGCGTGTTTGCTTACGAAGAGTTTCAATCCAAGTTCCAGTCGAAACTTGCGCCCGACGAGATCCACGATCCTGCCACAGCCCCGGTCCCGCCCTACTGGCCCGACACGCCGATCACGAGGCGGACTGTCGCCCGCTACTACGACTGCATCACGCTGATGGACAAGAACGTCGGGCGGCTGCTGGCCGAAATCGATGAAGCCGGCCTGGCGGACGAAACGATCGTCTTCTTCTACTCGGATCACGGCGCGGGCCTTCCGCGGCACAAGCGGCTGCTGTTGGATTCCGGAATGCATGTGCCGCTTTTGATTCGTTTCCCCCAAAAATACCGCCATCTGGCGCCGGCCGCCGCGGGCGAGACGGTCGATCGGCTGGTGAGCTTTGTCGACTTCGCCCCCACCGTGCTCAGTCTCTTGGAACTACCGATTCCCGAGTACATGCAGGGCGAGCCGTTTTTGGGCAAAGCGGCGGGGCAACCGCGGCGTTACGTCTTCGGGGCCAGAGACCGAGTGGACGAAGCCTACGACCTGGCCCGTTCCGTGCGCGACAAGCAATACCTCTACGTCCGCAACTACATGCCGCACCTCTGCTACAATCAGCCGGAGGGATTCTCCGATCAGTCGGAAGTTCGCCGCGAGATCACCCGCATGGCTGGCCTTGGCAAACTCAATGCCGCCCAACTCGCCTACGCCGGCCCCACGCGACCGCTGGAAGAGCTGTATGATACCGAGAAAGACCCGCAGCAACTCGATAATCTCGCCGGTCTGCCGGAATACCGGGAGGTCTTGGAGCGAATGCGCCAGGCCCATGGCCAGTGGATTGAGGAAACGCGCGACCTGGGATTCCTGTCTGAAACGGATAGCCGGTTGCGATCGGAGGGGGCAACGCCCTACGAAATGGCACGGCAGCCGGAAGAGTACCCGCAGCAGCGGATCGTGACGGCAGCGGGGCTGGTCGGACGCCCCGATGCCCTCGGTCGACAAGAGGCATTGCTCGGCGATGCGGACGCCGCGGTCCGCTACTGGGCGGCGGCGGGTTTGCGAGCGCAGGGCAACGCCGCGGCTTCCGCCGCACCGGCTCTGCGAAAGGCCCTTGCCGATCCGTCGGCGGCCGTGCGAATCGAGGCGGCAGGCGCCTTGGTAGCGATTGGCGACGATGAAAAGGCACTTCAGACGCTGGCGACCGAGTTGCAGGGCAAATCAGCCGACGCCGCAGTCCATGCCGCGCGAACCCTTCAACTTCTCGGCAAGCGTTCTCGGCCGCTGCGCCGAACGATCGAGACGGTCCTTCGCCAGGCGCCGCAGTCGGAATTTCCGCCGGACACGCGGCTCTACCTCCGGTTTTCGCTGGAACCGTTGGTGCAGGCTTTCGATCAACCGTGAAGGCCGGTTGGAAGTGCGGTTCGGCGCTCGTGCTACGGCTGGCCGCAGATTATAATCATTGGGGTGTGCAGTTCTCGGGAGATTGAACCATGACGGTAGCACTTGATACAATGCTGGCTAGCATCCCCGATATTTGCGGGGGACGGATTCGTATCGACGGAACGCGGATTACGGTGCATCGCATTGCCACGCTTTACAAGCAAGGGCAGAGCGCCGAGGAAGTTGCTCAGACGTATCCCCACCTATCGCTAGGCCAAGTGTACGCCGCTCTGGCATACTACCACGCCAATCGTGCAGAGATCGATTCGGAGTTGGCAGCCACCGACGCGCACTATGACGAATTGCGAAGCGAGAGCGTGGGGCAGAGCGACCCGTCATGAGCGACTCTCGTTTGTATGTGGACGAAGATGCATCGCGAGTATCTCGTCAAGGGCGTTAACCATTGCGGCATTCTCGTGCTCCCCGACCAACGGTGTACCATTGGCGAGAAAATCCGGCGCGTCGCCGGACTCCTCAGCCGCGTTACCGCGGAAGAGATGGTCAACCGCATGGAGTACCTTTAGGAAGGCGAGTCCGGTCGCTTTACCATTGCCTGCCTGACCGTCTTTGCTGAAACCGCTGTTGTTCGCTGCACATCGCGCTACAAAAACGCGATTTGCGAATCGCCGGCAGGAAAGAAGAGGAAAAACAGGGGGAACGCTAATTCTCACTAATCCACGCTAATCTCGGAACCTCTCTGGATTAGCGTGGATTAGCGCCTCTTCGTGTTCTCTGTTTGGCCCTTCGGACTTTTTGTGTCTCCGCGGCCATCGGCGCGGGTTACGACGTCGCCTCCGAGGCCGTATCGGTGGATGCCTTTTTTTCCATTCTCTTTGTGCGACACCACCAGACAAGTATGATCGCGATCGTGGCTAGTGTGAACGCCAACTTGTTGATGAGCAGTCGATCGAACTCCAGAGGACTTCCGGCGAACCGAAACGATGGACATGTCCACCAGATCATCTCGACGATCCCGGGAATCGTCAGCGACATTCCCACCCAGGAAGCTCCTTTCGACCGTAAGAAGATACCGATGAGGAATAGGGCGAAACCAAAGGCCCAGAACACGCGCAATTCCAGGATCTCTTTGCTTCTGTTTTCCTTTCGTGTTTTCGTACTTTCGTGATTCCCTTGCTTTTCGGTTCGCCCGTTCTCCACGCTATCACGGCGGGAGATCCGTGTTGGCGACCCCCAGGCTGCCGGGGTGGAAGAGATTGTTCGAGAAGTGCAGGCCGCGCGGCGCGTTGGGGCCGCCGGCGATGATTACGGCGTACTGGTAGCGGGGCTTGCCGATGCAGTGGACGATGTTGCCCGTGACGATGACATCGGCCAGCGGCGGGTCGTCGGGCTGCTGACCGCTGTCGAACTTCAGGGGCGAGCGATCGTCGCCCCAGATCCAGTTCGCGTCGCCGTGTCCGAAATCGGAGATGATGTTGTTGGCGATGATCGACCCCCCGTCGAAGTTTTCGGCATTGGCGGCGGCGCCGGGCATGAAGCCGACGGCCCACAGGCTGTTCCGCATGAACTGGTTGGCGCTGATCAGCACATTGCGAGAACCGTGCATCGCTTTCATGCCGATGAAGGCGTTGGCGACGACGTTCTGCGCGACGATAGCGTGGTCGCAGTGCAGGTCGATGCCCTGCGCGGCGTTCTCGATGTGATTGCCGAGGATGCGGGTGAGGTCGCTTACTTCCGGGGACGAGACGATGATGCCGGATCCCTGTTGCCAATTGTCGACGTAGCCGGCGTCCCAGACCTGCTGGCTGATGATCGCGCCCTTTTGCGGATTGCGCTTTACAAAGTCGCCGAGTTGGTACTTCGCTTTGATTTCGGGCGTGGGGGCGAGGTTCTCTTCGATGACATGGTTGCCTTCGATGAGGGTTCCCGTGCTATCGCCCACACTGATGCCGGTGCCGTCGGTGCAGCGGAAGGCATAACCCCAATCCTCGCTGCCGGTGCGATCGTCGATGCTCACTCGCATGTAGTTGCGAACCAGAGAGCGGCTGATCCGCGCCGCCCGGCAACTGCGCAGTGCGATCGCGCCGGAGCGGGTGCGGTTGTCGAGCACGCGGACATTGTCGATCACCAGGTCGCGGCAGCGGATGGCCAGAATGCCTTCGCAGGCGGTTTCCATCCTCCCCTCGGGCCGCGTGAGCGTAAGATCGCGAATCTCCGCGCCCGTGGCGTCCTCGATCTCGATGATCGGCTGGTCCGGGTTCTCCTGGATGATGCGCGCGGGGCCGAACAACCCGGCGCGAGACCCGCGGATGCGGATTTTCCCGGTGATGGTGTAATCCCCGGGCGGAACGAAGATCATCCGATCGGGATGTGCGTCCAACGCCTCCTGGATCGAGGCATGGTTTGCCACCGACAGACCGGCTGCGTCGGCCATAACGCCGCCGGCGATGAAGACGGCTGCGAAACGAAGGAGGCAGGTCATGAAGCTCCCGGTGAAAGTAGTCGCTTTGCCCCCTACGGTTCACGGACTCGGTGCAATCCCGGGAGCACGGCGGTGGTCGGTTGGCGGAAGTGGTTGTCGTGGACGAGCAGACCGATTCGGCCGACGAAATACGTATGGAAGTCGTCAACGACCAGGTTGTAGGCTTCGGCCGCCGGCTGTTCTTCGATCTGCCGGATCGGCCGGCTTCCGCCGAGACCGTGCAGTGGCTGGCCGTCCTGCAACTCCTTGGCCATCCGCCATCCGCCGCCGCTGACCCAAAACGGATGTCCCCGCGTCGCATCGATCTCTTCGCCTTCCACGTGGATCCGCCGCAGCGGGCTGGGAAGGCGAAGCGTGGTTTGCAGGACCGGCTTGTAGGCCAACTCGCCTGTTTGCGGATCCTGAGCCAGGACCAGATCGCCGGGCTGGATCTGCTCTACGGGGATCGTGCCGGTTTGTGTCCAGATCGGCGTGCCGCGTGCAAAACAGGAGGCATAGATATACGTCACTCGGATGAATGGCCCGTCGCGCACGAATCGAGAGTCGTCGTAGTTGTGCGTATACACCGGCTTCTCCCCCGGCGATTCGTATTCGTTGTAGTTCATCCACCAGTCCAGCCAGCGCTGCGGATCCGGTCCGAGATCCTCGCCCGCCAGGTCGTAGAGCAACCGGCTTGCGGCCTCGTTTCCTTCGTAGACTTCCCGGTTGTAAGCGTCGGCAGTCTGGCGGGCTGTCCGTGCGCGTTGCTGGTAGGACTGGACGGTGCGCAGCCTGTTGGCGTACTTTGCAGAGGGAGTCGGCCCGTAAACCTGCACGGATCGGTTGATTCTGGGACCGGAACCGGAATAAGAAACCTTCAGCGCCGGAACGTCGGAGAATGCGGTGCTCGCCGTCGTCTTCACGATCGTCTTGGCCTGCGGGTTTTCGGCCGTGACGGTCGATGCGTACTCGACGTCGCCACGAGGGCTGACGCTGACCTCCTGCTCCAACTCGACGGGCCATCGCATCCCGGCCAACACCTGCGGCACGGATTGATGCAGTGGCCGCCGTTTCAGTTGCGCCAGCGCGGCCTCTCGCACGGCGTCGCACGGCGACTCGGTCAAGCGGATCAAGGACGCAGCCGCCGAGTCGCCGCGGATCTTGCCCAGCAGCGCGACGACATCCAAACCGAGCCGCTCGCTGCAAGGAGCGATCACCGTTTCCAGCCCGGCGGCGGCCGCCGGATCGGAAATATCACGGAGCCGCTGCCACGCCACGTCGGCCTGTTCGGAATCATCGCTCCCGAGCAGAGCCCGGGCCAGCCTCTGCAAACGCTCGGACCATTCTCGCTCGGCGCGCTGCCGGGTCTGCCGCACGGTGACCTCGTCGCGAGAGACCAACTCCCCTTCGTACCAGCAGAGCCCCAGCGCCGCCAGAGCCTCCGGTTCGTTGGGCGAGAGTTCGAGCAACGTCAGCCAATGGAACCGCTGCTGCTGGGCCAGCTTGGATTGCCGGCACCAGCGGGCCATCGAGAGGTGGGCTGCGGCCGGAATCATCCGCTCGTAGCATTCGGCGAGCGTCTGCCGGTATCGCGCCAGCAGCGGATCCTCGGCGGCGGCTTGCTGGGATTCGGTTACCGTCAACCATTGGCGACCGACGCGCATTTGGCCGGCATGCCAGCGGGCCGCCTCGCACTGCGGCGATAGTCGCAATGCCTGCTCCAGCAAGTCACGGCGCCGGGCGTTGTCGCCAAGCAGTTCCGCTTCGAGCGCCAACTCGACCAGCCGATCCGCCTTGGAACTCTTGGCTTCACCCGCGTCGACCGCCGGTGATGCCGTCAGGACCACAAAGACAAGCAGCGACGTACTCATGGTCGTCGAGCCTCGTATAAGAATGTCCCGGTCTGGCCGTCATGATAGCGACTGCCGTTCCAGCCTGTCAAGCAAGGACACACTCCCGGTAATCGCTCAGCACCCGCCGCCCGGGGCATCCGCAGGCTCGAATGGCCTTGCTCATCTACGTGATTTTGAGCAGGCGCGGGTCGAAAACGAACGGGCGCGGCACCGTCCGGACGATCGCCGGAAAGTCCCCATGTGCCGGATTGAGCAGGTAATTGCTCTCGCTATCCACCAACACGCTGGGAACACGGAGCACCGCCGAGCCGATGCCGGCTACCCACTGGTCGCCCAGGCTACGCATGGCGGGCGGCGGTGGGTCCATTCGCCAATCGGTCGGCAGTCGGGCGCGATCCATCTCTTGGACCAGCGTCTCCTCGAATGTCACCTCGGCGAGGAGATAGCTGCCGAGGATTTCGTGCGCATCAAGGTGAACCAGCATTTCCAAGATCGCCAGCGATGCGCTGCCGGCGGTGTACACCATGGCAGTGCCCTTGCTGTTCCATCGACCTCCGTACAACCGGGCTCCCTCGCCCGTAAAGGCAGCGCCAGCGTGCTTCGCTTTAACGATCCGCCATGCATGGACGGTCACGTAAATACTCCATGCTCCAGACGGCCGATCACATCTTCCACCTCGCGGGCGCCGATCTCCGTTTCCAAGGCACTCAGCGGGGCTTCCCCGCCAAGCGCCTTCTGCGGCCCCTCCAACCATGCCCGCGCCGCGTCAAGGTTTCCCTCGAACAAGTTCATGGCCTTCTCGAATACCATCGCGAGGCGCAGCAGTCGTTCGGACTCGGCCTTGGTCAGCCTGCCGACCGCTTTTCGACGGGCGAGCGTGCGTGGCGGAATCTCCACGATGCGGGCGATTCGTTCTGTGGGCAACCGGCTTGCCCGCTGGAATCGCTCGATCGCGCGGTACGGGAAGCCCTTCTTCACCTGCTTCACTACGGAGCGAAGATCTCCAGCCTGAATGCCGAGGCTGTTCCTCGTTACGGATGCTGTCGTCGTCAATCCGGCATGGAATGACCGCTCTTCGGGCCGGTCGATCGGGCTATCGGTTGAAGCCGCCATTGCGCATCCCCTTGAGTTGAGCTTTGCCATCTGGCACGATTATAACCGCCATTCGGCAGTGCGGCAATACGAAGAGAAAGGCAGGCTGCAAACCTGATCCACGTTGTGCTGCCGGGAGGGACACTCTCGGCCGGCTTCCCCTGTCACAACCCCGATAGTCGAAACGACCGCTCCAGAACCATGCAATCCGCCCTTTCGATATCCGCCGCCCGGGGCGTCCGCCGGCTCAAACGGCACCTCGGGCCTCGGCTTTTCTTGGACAACCCCCACCGGCTGTCCTACCCTTGAGTAGCAATCCCAAACCCAAGGCGCTCGATGAAGCAATGAGGATCCACGGCATCAATACGACCGCAATAGCTTCAGCCGCGGCGCTGGCTTTGGCCGGCGGTTCCGCGGTAACGGCGATTCTCGGCCCGCTCTTCAGCGCCGACACCATGTTGCTTCGCCTGGGCGTTCTGGCGGGCGCGGCATTGCTCGGCGCAGCCATTGTCGCGGGCATCCTGTGGCGGCTGCGATCCGACCGAACGGCTCTCCAGCGGCTCTTGGACGGCCTGGCGCGACTCAACCTGGAAGAACTGCGAGCGGAAACCATCGCCGGCGAACTGCCGCCCTTGCCATCCGGCAGCCGGTGGCAGCCGCTTGCCGACCGCGTTCGTCAAGCGCTGTTGTGTCAGGCGGAGCGGGTGTGCGACTTGGAACACGCGCGGACCGCGCTGGAGATTCGATGCCGGCGCGCCGAGGGCCAGGCCGCCCGCGTCAAGGCGATTCTCGCCGGGCTGCCCGATCCGATCGTCGCCATTGATGATCTCGACGAGGTGGTGCTAGCCAATCCGGCCGCCGAATCGCTGCTGTGCCTCGATCTGGAGAAGGTGGAAGACCGAGGGATTGCCGGACTGATTCGCTGCCAGAAGCTGGTCGAGTTGTTGACCACTGCCTGCCATCGACCGTCGGCGGCGAACCGTACCGACGAATGGCAGTGGACTGACGGCGAGGGCCAATCGCGCTGGTACCGCATCCGCGCTTCGAAACTCGCGCCGGAGGCGGACGGCGGCGCGGCGCCGACCGGGGCCGTGGCGGTCCTCCGCGAAATCGGCGAACAGAAAGCGCTGCAGAAGCGCAATGCGGAGTTCGTCTCGGCGGTGAGCCACGAGATGAAGACCCCGCTGGCCGGCATCAAGGCGTACGTCGAGTTGTTGGCCGACGGCGAGGCCGAAGACGAGGCGACTCGCGAAGATTTCCTCGCCGTGATCAACGGCCAGGTCGACCGTCTCCAACGGCTGATCGACAACATGCTCAATTTGGCTCGCATTGAAGCAGGAGTGGTCCAGGTCCGCAAAGACCATCGCTCGCTGAACGAACTGCTGGAGGAAGCGGCCCACGTGGTGCAGCCCGCCGCCCAGAGCAAGAGCATCGAGCTGGTCGTGAACCTCAGCCCGCTCTACCTCGGCGTCTATGCCGATCGCGACATGCTGCTGCAGGCGGCGATCAACCTGCTATCCAACGCCGTCAAGTACACGCGCGCCGGCGGACGCGTCGCGCTGGGCAGCCGGCTGGACGGAGAACACGTTGTCTTTGAAGTCGATGATAACGGCGTCGGTCTGAGCGAAGAGGATTGCCGGCAGGTGTTCGAGAAGTTCTACCGCGTGAAGAAAGACAAGGAAATGGCGGCAGGCACGGGGCTGGGGCTGCCGCTGGCGAAGCACATTGTCGAGGATGTCCACGGCGGGCTGCTGACGGTGAAAAGCAAGCCGGGCGCCGGCAGCACGTTCCGAGTGGCCTTGCCCGGGGCGAAAGCGTTACAGACGGCTTAGATGAACCGAAAAACCAAGAAGAAACACGAATCGTTTAACCGCAGTGCCCAACGGGCCGCGCGCGGAGCAGAAAAGGAATCTCCATCCGTCGCAGCCCCCCGCACGATTCCGCGCCTTGTCCGCCACGCGCGCGGCCCGTTGGGCACAGCGGTTAAACGACCAACAAAACCTTAAGCCTTGCGGCAAATGAAATGAACATGCGCGTGCTGCTTTGCGACGACGAGATCCACATTCTGCGGGCGGCTGAGTTCAAACTGAAACGCGCCGGTTGCGATGTTCGCACCGCCGGCGACGGCGAGGAAGGGTGGGAGGTGATCCTCGGCTGGCTTCCCGACATCGTGATCACCGACTGCCAGATGCCGCGACTCGACGGTCTCGGGCTGGTGCGGCGGATCCGTGAGGAGCCCGCGACTCGCGATCTTCCCATCCTGATGCTCACTGCCAAAGGTTTCGAGTTGAGCCCCGAGGAACTGCTGGCGAACTGGAACGTGGCGGCGTTGATTGCCAAGCCTTTCAGCCCGCGAGAATTGCTGGAAACGGTGAAACGGGTGCTCACTGAACCCCAACCCTCCAACCCCGAACCCTCCTGTGCATCTTCCGTCGGAAATCTTTGGTGACGTAATCGTCGTC
Source organism: Rhodopirellula sp. (assembly GCA_012728855.1). GTDB lineage: Bacteria > Planctomycetota > Planctomycetia > Pirellulales > Thermoguttaceae > JABWBD01. Next base: position 49,431 of record JAAYEH010000103.1, read on the forward strand.
CACACCCCGGACGAGTTCACTGCGGACCAGGGCGAGCAACTTGCGCCCTACCTGGCCCGCTTGGAGCGTCGCAACGTGGTGGTTGATCTCGACAGCACCGAGATGCTCGACAGCGCGGCGCTCTGCGCCTTGCTGGATGCCCAGGATCTGCTGCGGGCGGAGAGCGGCCGGGTGAAGATCGCCACGAGCAACCCGGCTAACCGCAAGATCCTCGAAATCACTCGCCTCGACGAGCAACTGGAAGTCTTCGGCAGCGTCGTCGAGGCGGTCAAGAGCTACCGGTAATTGGAATCCTTCATGGCTACCGCCGTCCACCCCCCCCGACGCCTCGGCGACCTGCTGGTGCAGAAAGGCTACCTCTCGGAGGAGCATCTCACCGCTGCGCTGGCGCGGCAGCGGCAGGGCGGGCGAAGCAAGCTGCTGGGGGAGATCCTCGTCGAAATGGAGTTCTGCAGCGAAGATCAGGTGGTCGAGTGCCTGGCTGCCGAGTATGGCGTGCCTTATGCCAGGCTCGAAGCCCGCCTGGTCGATCCGAAGATCGTCGACGTGCTGCCGCGCGACTACATCGAGCAGAACCTCGTTCTGCCGCTGTTCGTGGTCCGCGGTACGCTGACGATCGCCGTCGCCGAGCCGGCCAATCTCTTCCTGATCGACGAGATCCGCAGCCTGGCCAATCTCGACGTCCAAATCGTGGCGGCCACTCCCAAAGACATTCGGCGGATGGTAACCTCGCTGCCGAACTCCAAGGTCTTTGTGATCGACGACATTATCGAGGACTCCGACGCGGCGGACGTTACGCTGATCGAGGATGCCATCGAGGACATCGGCGACGTGGAGGAGATCGCCGGCCAGTCGCCCGTCATCCGGCTGGTGAATTACATCGTCTTCAACGCCGTCAAGGAAGGGGCGAGCGATATTCACATCGAGCCGGCGGAGCGCTGCCTGCGGATCCGCTACCGCATCGACGGCCGCCTGCACAAGGCGTTGGAGGTGCCGCAGCACCTGCTCAACGCCGTGAACAGCCGCATCAAGATCATGGCCTCGCTCGACATCAGCGAGCGGCGGCTGCCGCAGGACGGCCGCGTCCACGTCCTCTTGGACGGCCGCAAGATCGACCTCCGCGTCAGCACGTTCCCGACCACGCGCGGCGAGAAGACGGTGATCCGCGTGCTCGACACCCGCAGTGTCTCGCTCAACCTGGACGATCTGGGGTTTGCCGAAGACGTGCTGGCGAAGTTCCGCCAGAGCATCGTCGCTCCCAACGGCATCGTCCTGGTCACCGGACCGACCGGAAGCGGCAAATCGACCACGCTCTACGGGGCGCTCAATGCGATCAGTTCGATGGAGAACAATGTCTGCACGGTCGAGGATCCGATCGAATACCACCTGCCGCTGATCAATCAGTTTCAGGTGCAGGAAAAGATCGGCCTGACGTTCTCTCGCGCGCTGCGAACGCTCTTGCGGCAGGATCCCGACGTGATCATGGTCGGCGAGATTCGCGACGAGGAGACGGCGCGGACGGCAATCCAAGCCGCCCTGACGGGGCATCTCGTCTTCAGCACCCTGCACACCAACGACGCCTGCTCAGCCGTCACGCGGTTGATCAACATGGGCGTGGAGCCGTATTTGATCGGCGCGGCGTTGAACATGGTCCTGGCGCAGCGCCTGGTGCGGCGCGTCTGCTTCAAGTGCCGCGAGACCTACGAACCGCCGCGCACGCTCCGCAAGGCCCTGGAGAAGATGGATTGCCGCTTCGATGCCTTCTATCGAGGCGTCGGATGCCGGAGCTGTCGCAACACCGGCTTCCGGGGGCGGATCGGCATCCACGAAGTGCTGGCGATCGACGACGAAATCCGCGACGCCATCGTCTCGGACCCCAGCGTGGCCAATCTTCGCCGCCTCGCCGTGCAGCACGGCATGGTTCAGCTTCACCAGGACGGTTTCCGCAAAGTCCGCGAGGGGATCACCACCATCGAGGAGATCCTTCAGATCGCCGGAGACGTGACGGCATAAGGAACGCAGAGATGTCCTACCAATATCGTGTTCGCGATCCGATGGGCAAGATCCACGAGGGAACGGTCGAGGCCGCCACGCCGGAGGATGCCGGGCAACAACTCCGCCGCGACGGTTTCCAGGTGCTCGAGATCGAGGAAGCCGATGCGGACCAGCCCTTGTTTCCGGCGCGGGTGTCGAAGAGCGATCTGATCTACGCCACCAGCCAGTTGGCGATTATGGTCGACACCGGCATCACGCTCTCGGCGGCGTTGGCCGGCATTGTCGAACAGGAGGAGAATCCCACCTTTCGCAAGGTGCTCGCGGAACTGAAGAACGCCGTGGAAGGGGGGGAAGATTTCTCCACCGCGCTGGCCCGCTATCCCAAGCTCTTCGACAAGACCTACGTTTCGCTGGTCCGTGCCAGTGAAGCGACCGGGTCGCTGGGAGCGATGCTCGACCGCGTGGCGAACTATCTCCGCAAGGAGTTGGAGACCCGCGGCAAGGTCCGCGCGGCGATGGCCTATCCGGGCGTGATGATGGTGCTGGCCGCGGGCGTGACGGTCTTTCTGCTGACGTATATTCTTCCCAAATTCACGCCGATGTTCAAATCGCGTGGAACCCAGCTTCCCAAACCGACCTTGTTGATGATGAGCGCCTCGGAGGTGATTCTCGATTACTGGTATCTTTGGCTGGCCGGATTCGTCGTGGTCATGGCCGGGTATTTCATCGGCAGGCGGACCGATCCCGGCCGCCGCTTTCTCGACTGGCTGAAGATATCGCTGCCCATCGTCGGCCCGACTTTCCGGAAGGTGATCATCAGCCGCAGCATCCGCACCCTCGGCACGATGCTGGCCAACGGTGTATCCGTTCTCGAGGCGCTGAAGCTGTGCGGGGAAGTCTCGGGCAATTATTACTACGAGCAGCTCTGGCGGGAGGTCCGCGATCAGGTCACCGCCGGCAAACGAATCTGCGAGGTTCTTGAAGGCAACGCACTCTTCCCTCGCGTTCTGGTGCAGATGATCGCCTGCGGCGAGGAGACCGCCCGACTCGACTACGTCCTCGAACGGGTCAGCGCCTACTACGATCAAGAAGTGGAGACGTCGCTGAAGACGACTACCAGCATGTTGGAGCCGATTATGATCAGCGTGATGGGGGTCGTTGTCGGCGGGATCGGCCTGGCGCTGCTGCTGCCGATCTTTTCGCTCAGTAAGCAGCCATAGGGGCATGGTCATTCGTCATTTGTCATTTGACAGAGTAGACAATGTCATGCCTTACTTCGGGCTGCGCCTCCTCTCCTCCAGCTTCGGTAGGTCGGTGATGGGCAGCGCCCGTATCGCTTCCAGCCAATGATCGAAGGGGACGTCGAGCTGGTAATCGGGCGCGGTCCAGGCGAGCACGCCCGCCTCGGCCACCGAAGGCTGGCAGACGTCGAGCGAATCCCACGTTGTCGCCAGCAGGCCGAGCAGGTCGTGCTTCTTCGCGGTGCCGACCAGCGCGATCGTGTTCTGCTTCGCCTTCCAGGGGCAGACGACCACCGGGAATCCCTTGTCGGCGAAATACTTCGGCACGGGCCACTCGTCTCGCGCCGAATAGTTCCAGGCCGCGATGATCACGTCGCGGGGCAGCGTGGGCAGGGCAAGATGCGTGTTGAAGGGGGCGATGCTGTTGGCCGGCGATTGGCGGCCGAGTTGCGGGTGGTCGCGCTCGAGAAACATGTCGTGCCACATGAGCACCTGCACGTTTCGCCGCGCGAAGTAGTCGTGCAGCTTGTCGAGGTGGCTCTTGATGAGCTTCAACGGATCGTCCCCCCGGCACTCCTTGCTTTCCTTCAGTCCCAGGTGGCCCCACGCTTCGTCCAGTCCGACGTGAAAGTAGCGCGCCGGCGCGAACAACTCCAGCAACTCCTCGTAGCGGTCGAAGAGTTGGTCGTAGATGGCCGGGTTTGAGAGGCAGAACGACCAGCCGTCCGCCTCGTACAGATCCTTGTATTGCGGGTAGCGGTCGAGCACGACGTGCTCGCTCGAGCGGCTCCGCATGCCGCTGGCATGTCCCCAGGAATTGAGCATGGGGATCATCTCCATCCCCAGCGCCTGGCCCAACTCGATCAGCGGCCGAATCTGCTCGGGCGTATACGCGTGGTCGTAAGCCGTTTCCGGCCGCTTCTTCGACTTCAGCGACGCCCACGGCTCGATCACCACGGCGTTGTACTTGAAGCGTGCGGCCAGCAGGATCATCTGTCGAACGGCCGCCAGCTCCGTGTTCGGGAAGATGCAGATATGGACGCCGCGAAAGCCAAGCTGCGGGTAATCGACGATATCGACTCCGCGGAGTCGCTTTCCGTCCCCCTCCGTTCTCGGTTCCACGAGTTGCAGCAGCGTCTGGCAGCCGTAAACCAGTCCGCGCCGCGAGCGGGCCAAAACCACGGCCTCCCGCCGGCCCACCCGCAACAAATACCCTTCGTCGGGGTTCCGCTGGGGCGGCCATTTCATGTTGCCCCCGATTCTCTCAAGAACGGCCCGGCCTTGCGGTGAATCCTCCAGCACCAGCGTGATCGACGGGGCATCCCCGGCAGGTAATTCGGAGACGACCTTGAGCTGGATGCCGTGGAGGCGTTCCATCTCGCGGGCTAAGATCCCCGCGACCTGACTTGCCGTTGGGGCGGCAACGATCAGCCCACCGTCGCTGAGGTCGAAGCTTTCGCCCGTCCATTTTGCTTCCCGTGGCGGCGGCGTCAACAGGGGCTGGCCGGCAGCCGGCATCGCCGCCAGGGCCATTGCCGCTGCCATCGTGAAAAACAGCGATCTCGCCACATTCCCAGTCGTCTGAATCGGCATCTTCGCGAATCTCCTTCTGCTTGTCGGTTCGCCCTTCTCCCCGATACATCGGCGTATGCCCATCGACACATGGGCCACCGCTGAGTTTATTCCCCCCGGGGGCGGAATCAAGAGGAAATCGCTCCCAACCCGTCGTACAATGGGTTTCTTGAGCGACCCGATCCGTCTTTCCTGAGGAGTGCAGCAAGTGAATAAGCTTCGTGCGACGATCGCTTTGATCGCGATCCTGACAGCGGCTTCTCCCGCGACATCCGCGGACAAGGATAACCGCCTCGACCTGACCGGAGCCGACGAGTTGTCCGCCTGGCAGGGGGACTGCGACGGCTGGGTCGTCGCGGGCGATGCGGCTTTGAACCCGCAGGACGAGCGGGCCCTGGTTCCCGAACCGGGACGCGGCGTGCTGATCAGTGTCCTCAAGGGGCTGGCTGAATTCCGCAATCTCTCCAGCAAGGAGAGTTTCGGTGACCAGGAGGTCCACGTCGAGTTTCTGATACCTCATGGGTCGAATGCCGGCGTCAAGATCCAGGGCCTCTATGAGATTCAGATAGCCGACAGCCACGGCAAGGCGAAGTCAACGGCGAGCGATTGCGGCGGGATCTATCCCCGCGCCGAATTGACGCCGCGATACCATACGATCGACGAGGGCGTGCCGCCGCGGATCAATGCCGCCGGCCCGGCAGGCCAATGGCAGCAGCTCGACGTGGTGTTCCGCGCGCCGCGGTTCGATATTGAAGGCAGCAAGACCGAGAATGCCCGCTTTGTGAAAGTCGTGCTCAACGGTCAGGTCATCCACGAGGACGTGGAACTGCCTTGGCCCACCGGCCATGCCTGGCGCAAGGAAAAGGAAGTCGCCCGCGGCCCCCTCTTTCTCCAAGGCGACCACGGCCCGGTGGCCTATCGCAATATCCATGTGAAAACATGGAATTGCCGCGAAGCAACGGGCGAAGAATAGAACCGCCCCAGGAACATCTCCGCGGTTCTGTCGTCTTTCGCTCTGCGAAAGGGCGCCCTTTCGCGGGAGCGAAAGGCGACATTGTTCGTGAACGAGTCCATAGACATAGAGCCGTCGGCCGTCCCACTACATGAGAGGGGTTTGCCGGAATCTCACCCTGCGGAAAATGCCCCAGTGCAATGGGCCCAATCGCACGTCCTGGCATGCCGCACTGCGGCTTCAGGTTGGCATGAGTTTTGCCTACGGAATCGAGAGCCGCCCACCGGCCAGAAAATGCGGACAATTCGCTTGACTTTGGGGATATCCGTGCTCAAAATACGGGCGATCTGTGCTGCTTCAACCCTCGCTGACGGAAAATCCATCATGCGAGGGGCGATTTTCATCGGGCCGGTCGGCTGGGTGGAGCAGGTCGAGCTTTTCTTCGGGTTCTGGGGGTTATCTCTATTCGAGTGGATCTGGATCTTCTGTCTCGATGTAACGCGATATCGTGGCACGCAACCCGTTTGTGAGGAAATCGTCTGCTCTGGCGGTGATTTCCAGCAACGGGTCGGTGTGTGCCGTAAACCGCCGTCATCCTCCCTGCTTTCGACGCGGGAGGGGAGGCGGCAGGCATCGGTCTTTGGGTTTCAACTCAGGCGTGGCAATCGGCTTTTGCCGCTTGCGGCAGCATGGCCGTTTTTCGAGTATCGTCTTTTCAATCGATTGGAGGTGGGTGATGAAATTAAAGTCGGTGAGAAGAACCGGGTTTACCCTGGTCGAATTGCTGGTGGTGATCGCCATTATCGGCATCTTGATCGCGTTGCTCCTGCCGGCGGTGCAGGCAGCGAGGGAAGCGGCGCGCCGGGCCCAGTGCTCGAACAACATGAAGCAACTTGGCTTGGCGCTGCACAATTACCACGATGCCCACAAGGTCTTTCCGCCTTCCGCGATCAATCCGGGCGGCTACATGGTCAATTCGCCCAACGGCGCGAATCCGCCTTTGATCGACACCGCAGCCGGCCAGCGGGTGCGGAACGTCACCGGCTACATCTTGATCTTGCCCTATTTGGAGCAACAGGCCGTCCACGACAAGATCGACTTCCGCCTTGCGGTTGGCATGGCCGACTGGCAAGGGGTCGGCGGCGGCGGATACCAACAGGCGGCGACCAACGTTCGCCTGCAGGCGTTCGAGTGCCCCTCGGAGCCCGGCTACGACAATCCCCATAATTACCCGACTCAGAATATGTACACCGCTCAGAATGCCTGGCGATCGAATTACGGATTTGTCAGCGATGCTCACGAGTACTACATGCATAACCGTAGCCCCATTGCATTCGCTGCTCCGATCCCGTACAGCAGGATCAGTTACCTTACCAAGGCGATCTTCGGCGGTTTTAACGGGGCGGCCCGGATCGAGGAGATTAAAGACGGCACCAGCAATACAATGGCGATGATCGAGACCAAAATGCAGAAAACGGATGGTGGTAGTGGAGGCAGTCAATTTGGCCCGTTCTGGAACATGTACACGCATACGCATCCGATCGTTCCCAACTTGTACGGCATCAACCGCGTCTGGACCCCGGGCGACGTCCTGAGGCGGTCGTATGCCTGGGGTGCCGGCAGTCATCACCCGGGTGGAGCGCAAGCACTTCTGGCCGACGGTTCGGTTCGCTTCATCAGCGAAACGATCGAGCAGGCAACCGTTGTCGGCTTGGTTTCCATGGCTGGGCATGAGGTTCTCAAAGAATTCTGACCGACACCGCCGTGTGTCTTGTTTCACTACAGCTTGACGGAGAGGAAAATGAAATACGCAGGACTCGTATTGCTCGCCGTGATGGCCATCACGGGTTGTTTGGGTTGTGGCCCCTCGGCCGACGTTCCCGATCTCGGCCAGGTGCAGGGAACCGTCACGTTAGATGGAGCGCCTCTTCCAGGTGCAAGCATCCGGTTTGAGCCCAAGGGGGAGGGCGCCATGGCTACCGGATTGACCGATGCCAGCGGGAAATACGAGATGTGGTACACCAGCGACGTGAAGGGGGCCGCACTTGGTGCGCATATTGTCCGCATCGAAACCCCACCCAATCCCGATCCAGCGACGGGCGCAGAGCCGGTGCATCTTCCCGCGAAATACAACATGGATTCGACACTCTCAGCAGACGTCAAAGCGGGTGAGAATAAGATCGATTTCGAACTCACCGGTCAATAGACCGCTGAGATAGAGATGTTGGGTGCCCATGCGTACACGAAGTAAGAAGTCGTTGCGCGGGCAGCGCCATCTCGCGGCCAGAACAAAGCCCATTCGCGAGCGGCTGGTTGTTTTCCTGGGACTGTTGGGCGCAATTGCCGTGGCTGGGGCTGCATGGCTGGCGTTCCGGGCGTCCGGTCCGAGTGTCGCGAATATCCTCGCCGGCTACGACGAACATCGCCAATACGGCGGCTTGACGATCGAGTACCCGCAAGATGGAACCCTGTTTCCAGCGGAGATACCCCCGCCGACGTTTCGCTGGCGGGACCGCCGCAGCCAATGCAACCTTTGGCTTGTCACAATCCAGACTGATGATGATGGCGGGGGCTCGCTGAGCTTTCTGACGCCGACAGGTTCGTGGAAGCCCACCGACGGCGCCTGGGCGGAAATCAAACGCCGGTCGCGCGGGCGCTCCGCTGCGGTGGCGATCCTCGGCGTTGATCGCGAGAAGCCCGGCGAGATCCTTTCCGGCGGCCACATTACGATCGCGACGTCGAGGGATGAAGTCGGGGCCCCGCTCTTCTACCGCGAAGTGAATCTGCCTTTCCGCGACGCCGTGAAAGACCCGTCGCGGATCCGCTGGCGCTTCGGGAGCATCGACTCCGCCGAGCGGCCACCCATCGTCTTGGAGAAGCTTCCGGTTTGCGGAAACTGCCATTCCTTCTCCGCGGACGGAAGCGTCTTGGGAATGGACGTCGATTATGCGAACGACAAAGGATCGTACGCGATCGCTTCGGTCGAGGACGAAATGGTGCTGGATAACAGTAAGATCATCACTTGGAGCGACTACCGGCGCGAAGACGGTGAGCCGACGTTCGGACTGTTGTCCCAGGTCTCGCCGGATGGGCGGTATGTCATCAGCACCGTCAAGGACCGGTCGGTCTTCGTCGCCACCGACGATTTGGAGTTCAGTCAACTTTTCTTTCCGGTCCAGGGCATTTTGGCGGTATACGATCGCCAGACAAAGCAGTTCCAGGCGTTGCCGGGCGCAGACGACCCGCAGTGGGTGCAAAGCAATGCGACGTGGAGCCCCGATGGAAAATCCATCGTCTTCGCAAAGGGCAAGGCGGTCCGCCTGAAGAATCTCAAGGAAAAAGCCGGTGTCAAGGAGGTGAAGGAGAGGGTATTGCTGGCCCGCGAGGAATGCCGGGAGTTTCTCGAGGAGGGCCAGACCTTTTTGTTCGATCTTTACCGGATCGAATTCAACAGCGGCAGAGGAGGCAATCCCGAACCGCTTACGGGCGCGTCTCACAACGGCGCGAGCAACTACTTTCCCAAGTACTCTCCCGACGGCAAGTGGATCGTCTTCTGTAAAGCGAAATCCTTCATGCTCCTGCAGCCCGACAGCAAGCTGTTCATCATCCCGGCGGAGGGCGGGGAAGCGAGGGAAATGCGGTGCAACACTCCGCGAATGAACTCGTGGCATAGCTGGTCGCCCAATGGGAAGTGGCTGGTCTTCTCTTCAAAAGCCAATTCCCCCTACACGCAGCTTTTCCTGACCCATATCGACGAGCGCGGCGACAGTAGCCCCGCCGTGCTGCTGGAACGGTTTACCGCTGCGGATCGGGCTGCCAATATCCCTGAATTCGTCAACATCGAACCCGGGGCGATCAAGCAGGTCCGAGAGCGTTTCATCGATGACCACTCGTACGTCCGAGCCGCCAAGGAACTCTATCGGGGCAAAGACCTCGACCGTGCGGCGGAGGCGCTTCGCAACGCGCTGGCGATCAACCCCGCCAACACGGCCGCTGTGGAGTTTTTGGGCGAGATTTTATTGCTCCAGGGGGGATTTCCGGAGGCGGAAACTCGGTTGCGAAAGCTGATCGATCTCGACCCTGAAAATGCCGCCGCCCATTACAATCTCGCGGTCGCCTTGCGGCGGCAAGACCGGGTAGACGATGCCATCCAGCACTGCCGCGAGTCTCTGAAAATCGACCCCGCATCGGCGCGAACCCGCACCTACTTAGGCAATCTCCTCTTGGGTCAGGGAAAGACTGCCGAGGCAAGAGTACACTTGGCCGAGGCCGTCCAATTGGACCCGACCGACACCATTGCGCGATTTGCCTTGGCCGCCGTGCTCGAGCGCGAGAAAAAACTGCACGAATACGCACGACAACTGGATGAAATCCTGAAGCAGCAGCCCGACTTCCTTCCCGCGCTGATGGCGTTGGCAAGCGTCCGTGCGCTGAGCGAGGACGGCACGCTGCGCAACGGCAAGGAAGCCGTACGTCTTGCCGAACGGGCCTGCAATCTCACCGGTCACCGCTCCGCCGAAGCGATGGATCTGCTTGCGGCCACCTACGCCGAAGCAGCCCGATTCCCCGAGGCCGCGGTTGCCGCACGGGCAGCGCTCCGTCTCGCACATGCCCAGGGAAAGAACGAATTTGCGGGCGCCATCGAACAACGGCTTCAGCGCTACCAGAAAGGGAAGCCTGATGCCGTCGCGCCCCGATGAAGTTTCACACCAGCGTCGAGAACAATTTCGCCATTTGAGGGTCGAGCACCCGGTGGCATGTTGATTAGATAGTGATGAGTCGACTGAACAGGAGTCAACAGAGATAACGGAGATGATCTTTCCTGTTCCATCTACTGGCTCCCGTTTGCAACGCCCAAACAAGCAAGTTATTCGGCATGGTTCAAAAGCGGGTCGCAGCCAGTAGATCCCGCTTGCCGAGCGGGATCTGCGCGGCTAATTGGGTTTCCACCCCGCGGGGCTGTGCAGAGCCAACTCGGTGCCCAGGTTCCGCTCGGCAAGCGGAACCTACCCTGTGTTACCCGGCAACATCGAGATTTGAACCATGCCAGTTATTCCTGAGTCTTTCCTTAGGGCCACTTACGCTCCGCGGCGGGCGAGCCGCTTGCGATCAATAGTCGCCAAGACGCCCTTCCGCAGGCGGATCGATTGCGGGGTGACCTCGACGAGTTCGTCCTCGTCGATGTATTCCAAGGCGGTTTCCAGCGTGAGAAACCGCGCCGGCCGCAAGAGGATGTTGCGGTCGCTGCCGGCGGCGCGGATGTTGGTGAGTTTCTTTTCCTTGGTCGGGTTGACGGCCATGTCGTCGCCGCGGCTGTTCTCGCCGACGATCATCCCTTCATAGACCACATCGCCGGGACTGACGAACATGTCGGCCCGCTCCTGCAATCCATCCAAGGCGAAGGCCACCGCCCGGCCGGAAACCATCGACACGAGCACCCCGTTGGCGCGGCCGGCGATCTCGCCTTCCATGGGCCGGTAGGCTTCGAAGCGATGGTGAATGATCGCCGTCCCCTGCGTGGCGTTGAGCAGCCGGGTTCGCAGGCCGATCAGCCCTCGGGCCGGGATGGAGAAGACCACGTAGGTATAGTCCTGATGCGTGCTGGTCTCGACCATCTGCCCGCGCCGCGCGCCGACCAGTTCCATCACGGGACCGAGCTTATCGGGCGGGACTTCGACGACGAGCGTCTCGAACGGCTCCTCGAGCTTGCCGTTCCGCTCGCGGACAATCACGCGGGGCTTGCCGACCGACAGTTCGAACCCTTCGCGCCGCATCGTCTCGATGAGCACGGAGAGATGGAGCAGTCCGCGGCCGGAGACCTCGAAGGTCTCCGCCCCTTCGATCGGCGCGACGCGCAGCGCCACGTTCTTCTCCAACTCCTTCATCAGCCGTTGGCGGAGGTGGCGGCTGGTGAGATACTTCCCCTCGCGGCCCGCCAGCGGCGAGGTGTTCACGCCAAAAATCATCTGCAGCGTCGGTTCGTCGACCATCAGCCGGGGCAGGGCGCGGCGGACTTCCACATCGCTGATCGTGTCGCCGATGGTGACCGAATCCAGCCCCACCACCGCGGCGATGTCGCCGGCGGTCGCCTCGGCGACCTCGGTGCGTCCCAGGTTGTCGAAGAGAAATACCGAGGCCACTTTCGACACCGTTTCCACACCGCCGGCCTGCATCAGGGCAACCTGCTGGCCCTGGCGGATGCTGCCGCAGTCGATCCGGCCGATGGCGATGCGGCCGACGTAATCGGACCAGTCCAACGTGGTTACCAGCATTTGCAGCGGCGCGCGATCGTCGACTTCGGGACCGGGGACCGACTGGAGCACCAGGTCAAGAATCGGATGGATCGACGTGCCACGCCGGGCCGGATCGTCGGTGGCGTAGCCGTCGCGCGAGCTGGCGAAGATATGCGGGAAGTCGGCCAGCACGTCGTCGGCTCCCAGGTCGAGAAACAACTCGAAGGTCTCGTTGAGCACCTCGTAGGGCCGCGCGTCGGGCCGATCGATCTTGTTGACAACGACCACCGGCTGCAGTTTGCACTCCAGCGCTTTGGAAAGGACGAACCGTGTTTGCGGCATCGGCCCCTCCGCCGCGTCGACAAGCACCAACGCTCCGTCAGCCATTCGCAACACCCGCTCCACTTCCCCGCCGAAGTCGGCGTGGCCGGGGGTATCGATCAAATTGATCTTCACCCCCCGGTACGGCAGCGAGATGTTCTTGGCCAGGATCGTGATGCCGCGCTCGCGCTCCAGGTCGTTGGAATCGAGAATCCGCTCTCCGACCAGTTGGGCGGAGCGGAACTCACCACTCTGCCGGAGGAGGCAGTCGACCAGGGTGGTCTTGCCGTGGTCGACATGGGCGATGATGGCGATGTTACGGATATCGTTGCGGCGCATAGCGAGGGTGGTCCTGGCGGGATAAAGTCCCTTATTATAACCGGACTCGCTGGGAATGAGAAGCTACTCCGCTCGGGGCCCTCTATGGCTTAGAGCCTATCCCAAAACCTTGGCGGAGAGGGGGACAGGCACATTTTGCTCCGAAGACTCCGCAAAATGAGCCAGTCCCCGGCGGTTTTGGGATAGGCTCTTAATCCCTTCTCGTCCTCGCTCCAGCCAAAACGAACCCGGCACGCTCCCGATGCAAACAGCCCGGCTGCTGGAAAGCAGCCGGGCTGTTGATCGCGCAGATCCTCGCTAGCCGGAGCTACTATTGCCAATCGTCGGTCCGCAACGGCGAGGCCGGCAGGCCCGCCGAGTTCACCAAGTTGCAAACCGGGTTCGACGCCCAGGCATAACGCACCGCGACGGGCTTTTTCACACCGGGGCTGGAGACGACGACCTTGTTGCCCTCGATCTTCGCGTCGGCGAAGACGAAGTTGCGATCCTCAGCGGCGATGGCAAACCCCTTCACCGGGCCGCCGTCGCTGGTCTTCAAGCCGTCGCCGGCGTGGTCGAACTCGACGACGATCGTTCCGTCCTTGACGCAGGCCGACGTGGAGAGCGGACCGCTATAAACGATCGGCTTCCCGTAGGTCGTCCGCAGCGCCCACAGCGCCAGGCGGCGGCCGACTTCCTGCTTGTTCTTGGGATGGATGTCTTCGGCCTCACCGATGTCGACGGTGATCGCCATGCCGGTATTGGGAACCGACAGCGTCTTGCGCATCTCTTCCTGGACAGTCACCCATCCGCTGGGCTCGACCGGCTGCTGCTGCACGGCGCGGAAGTTCGGTAGTTGGACCCAAAGGAACGGAAAGTCGCCTTGCTTCCAGTCCGCCCGCCAGTTGGCGATCATCATCGCCAACTGCATCCCGTAGAGATTGGCCTGATCGCCGCCGGCATTGCTCTCGCCTTGATACCAGATGGCGCCTTGCAGCGCGTAGGGCACCAGGGGAGCAATCATACCATTGTAGAGGCTCGCCGGCCGGTGCGGGTTCTTCAGCGGTTCGACCGGGGCGCGAGGGCCTCGCGGCGGCTCGTGCCCTTCCGACTTGGCCTTGGCGACCTGCTTCTTCCAAACCGCCAATTGCTTCTCGTACTGTGCCTGGGCCGCGGCAGGATCCCAATTGGCGACCTGCTGCTTCCAGCTTTCCAAGAGCGGAGCCAGCTTCGGCTCGGCCTGCTGCACAGCGATACTGGTCCACGCCTGCACCGGCGTGCCGCCCCACGACGAATTGATCAGACCGACCGGCACGTCGAGTTGCTTGTGCAACTCCCGGCCGAAGAAGTAAGCCGTGGCCGAGAAGCCGCCCACCGTTTCGGGGCTGCAAACCGCCCAGTCGCCCCCGCAGCGATCCTGGGGCGTTTCGGCGGTTTCGCGGGCGACGGTGAACATCCGGATCCGCGGATGGTCGGCCGCGGCCTTCTCTTCCGGAAAATCCTTGGAAGAAGCCACCGTCATCGCCATGTTCGATTGCCCGGAGCCGAGCCAGACTTCGCCCACCAGCACGTCGGCGATCTCGATGCGATTCTTGCCCTCCACAACGAGTTGCAGCGGGCCACCGGCTTCAAGGCTCGGCAGGCGGACAGACCACTTGCCTTTCTCGCAGGCGACGGCGGACTTGGTCTGCCCGGAGAGGGTTACCGTGACCTTTTCTTGCGGATCGGCCCAGCCCCAGACGGGGATCTCGATGCCGCGCTGGATCACCATGTGATCGGAGAAGAAGGACGGCATCGTCACGTCGGCTGAGGCCGCCGATGCCAGGACGAGCAGAAACAGAGTGAGCGGGAAGAACGCAGCCAAACGCCTCATACGCATCGCATTGTCTCCTGAAAACTAGAGTTGTCGGACACCGTGCGGCCAATATACGTGGGTGCGGCGGAGAGTGCAACTGCTGCAAGCCTTGCAAAACAACCCTGGATGCGAAATCATGAACGGTCGGTTTCAACACCTCGTCTTCGAAGGAGCACCACGCATGGCGATCAGCAAAGCGGAAGCGGGCAAGACACGAATCGGCTGGATTGGCACCGGCGTGATGGGCTCGAGCATGTGCGGTCACTTGCTTCAGGCCGGCTTTGCGGCAACCGTATTCACGCGCACCCGCGCCAAAGCCGAATCGTTGTTGGCGCGCGGGGCGCAGTGGGCCGACAGCCCCAAGGCCGTCGCCGAAGCATCGGACGTGATCTTCACGATCGTCGGATACCCGGCCGACGTGCGAGCGGTCGTTCTGGGCCCGGACGGGGTGCTGGCCGGCTGCAAGGCGGAGGACATTCTTGTCGACATGACGACCAGCCAGCCGTCTCTGGCGGCCGAGATTGCCTCCGCGGCGGCGGCGAAGCGGGTCCATGCGATCGACGCCCCGGTCTCCGGCGGCGATATCGGCGCCCGCGAAGCCCGGCTCTCGATTATGATTGGCGGCGAAACGGAGGCGGTCGAAGCGGTCCGACCCTGTTTCGAGCGGATGGGCAAGACGATTGTCCACCAGGGTGGTCCGGGCGCGGGGCAGCATACCAAGATGGTGAATCAGACCCTCATCGCCGGCAACATGATCGGCGTTTGCGAGGCCCTGCTCTACGCCTATCGGGCCGGGCTCGATCTGGAGACCGTTCTCGAATCGGTCGCCTCCGGCGCGGCGGGAAGCTGGTCGCTCTCGAACCTCGGACCTCGGATCATCGCCAACCATTTCGAGCCCGGTTTCTTCGTGGAACATTTCATTAAGGACATGGGTATTGCCTTGGAAGAGTCGAAGCGGATGGGGCTGTCGATGCCCGGCCTTGCCCTGGCGCACCAGCTCTATCTGTCGCTGCAAGCGATCGGCCACGGCCGCGACGGCACGCACGCGCTGGAGCTGGCGCTGGCGGCGATGTCGGGAGTGGATTGGAAAGGCCGATAAGGATCGGCGAATGAATAACTGTCGCGACATCGAAGTGGGAAGGGGTCGGGAGTCTTTTTTTTCGTGTCGGCAGGAAAAAGCGCTGTCCATCCACGAAAGCGTCGTCCGGCCGACACGAAAAAAAAGACTCCCGACCCCCTCGGCCCCACCACCGCCGGTAAGTACGACAGTTATTCATTCGCCGATCCTAAGCAACCTTGCACGATCTTCATCGCCCGCGAGAACGCCGCATGAAACGCCCTTGTGTGTCCTGCCTGGTCGGTCTCGTTTTCGTCGCCGCCGCGCCGGCCCTCTGCGAGGAACCTCTCCCCGGCATCGTTTTCGTATCGGACGAGATCTTCGGCCCGCGCCACGAAGGCAAGGATCTGCCGCGGCCCGGAACGAATCACTGGCGCGAGGGCTATATCTACCACCGCGCCACGACACAGCATCCTTTGGAGCGGACCACGACACCGTCGCGCCCGGGCCGCCATCTCTATACGCTCGTGCCCGCGGCTCCCGGTGGCGTCCTCACCCGCATCACGCACCTCACCGAGGGCGAGGTCTTCGATCCCGAACCGTCCTACGACGGCCGGAGAATCCTCTTCAGCATGCGGCGCGACGGCGAGGACTGGTTCAACCTCTACGAAATCGGCGCCGACGGCAACCGGCTGGTGCAGTTGACCGACGGGCCGTTCAACGACGTCTCCGGCGTCTACCTTCCCGACGGCCGCATCGTCTTCGTCAGCGACCGCGCCGGCTATCTCGAAGAGTATCACGAAGAACGGACCGAGACCCTCTGGACCATGAATGCCGACGGCTCCGGCATGGCGCAGTTGACCTTCAATCCCGGCACCGTCTTCGATCCCACGGTCCTGGCCGACGGGCGGATTGCTTTCAGCCTCTGGGACACTTTCCTTTTGAACATCCCGCCGGCCGACAAGCATGAAACCTACCTCATGACCATTCGCCCCGACGGAACCGAGGAGGGGCATTTTTTCGGCGCGGGCGAGCATCGCTTCTTCAGTCGCGAACGCCACTCCGGAAGCCATCCACTGTCTCCGGGAGGCGTTGCGGCGCGACGTGCCCGAGCGAAAGCCGTTTATGAATCGCTACCTGCAACACGGGCCGCGGCCGGAGGAGTATGCCCTGTTGCGTGGACTGGTTCTGGCGGGCGTGGTTCCCGAGATCAACGACATCGGCCTGATCATCGGGCTCTTGCCGGGCACGTTTCTCGAAAAGCCGCGATTTGAGGATCGGTTGAGACCGGAGTCGCAGCGAGTGCTCCTCGGTCGAATGCTGTTGGAAAAAGCGGGATTGCGTCAACGGGCAGTGGCTCTTCTGGCCGACGTACTCAACGGCACACCGTCGGCGGCAGGCGATCCGCTCTACGACGAGATTCTCAGAGGGATCAATCTGGAACGTCCCTACGCCGAACATCGCCGGCCGTTTCCCGTCGTCGAGCGGATCGAGCCGGAACAAGCTCTGTGGTTGCTGGGATGCTTGGCGATCGACCGCTCGGAAGTCGCGGAGGAAGCCGTTGCTGCCTTCCTGGCAAGCAACAACTGGCGGGAGCGGATCGACGCGGCGGTGCTGCTCGACCGGCTGGGATTCGGCGGCAAGGCTGCCGCCGTTCTGGAAACGGATGCCGACAAGCCGTACCCGTTCAGCGAGATCATGGGGATCGGCAAGAGCCACTACGACACGAATTTCCGCGACAAGTGCTACCTGGTGACGGCCTTGGCGAACCATATCGACGACGTGGGCCGGTTGCAGACGTTTGCCGATCCGAAGCGACGGTATCGCGACGTCCGCTACGGACTGGCCGTCGGACTAGGCCGGCGCGGCAGGGCCGACGGCATTCCGCTGCTGGCCCAGATTGCCACGCGCGATCCGATTTCGGTCGTGCGCCGTCAAGCGAGGGAGTCCCTCCTTGCCATCCAAGAGAGCCATCGACTCGCACGCCGGCCCCTGCCGGAGGTCCGGCTGTCCGAAGAGATGCCGCTGGAAGCCTGGTATCCTCCCCGTGGCCTCGACTGGCCGCCGCCGGTGGTCGAACCTCGCCCGCTGCACGATCTGCCCAACGCCGACCCCCTGGAGATTCTCGGGCGGCAAATCGCCGCGGGACTCCAAGCGGAAAACTACCGCGACCTCAACAACTCCAACAACCAGGCCCCCGGCGCCACGCGGATGATGATCCGCGGAATGCTCCCCTTTTCACGCGCCGTGACGGCGCTAACGACCTTTCCGGCGGAGCAGACGAGGCCGCTTCTGCGGCAACTGCTCGCCGCGCCTTATCCAACAGCCAACTATCTGGCTCTGCGACAGTGCGGCGATCGCGATGATCCCGGATTGGAAAGCGAACTAATCGAGGCGCTGGACAAGTGCGTGCAGTCTTCCGACACCGTACGTTTCTATTGGACGTGCGAGGTTCTCGGAGACCGCCGCTTGCCTGCGGCAGTTCCTGTTTTGTCAAAGCTCGCCTTCGAGGAAAATCCGCCGGGACTCCACGGGCCGGCCGGCATGGGGCACGGCTATCCGGCCGCCCGAGCCATTACCCGCATCCTCGCAAAAACGGATTCGGCGGAAGTCCGACAACTCCTCGCTGCCGAGAACATCTGGCTCCGCGCCGGCGCCCTCGCCGGCTTGGCGGAGGCACGTGCCCAAGGCACAGGGCAAATCCTGGAGCAATTGCTCTTTATTCGCCAACCGGCCCTGATTCGCGACCACACCCGCGTCGGCCTAAATCGTCTTACCCCCCCACGTCGCCCCCCCCAAAAAACAAAGGACGAATGACCAATGACCAATGACAATTCCCTCTTGCTCCTCTCAAATCCGCGCCGTAAAATTCCTTCAGTCAGGCATTGATCGCCTCATGCCGCCAAGGGGTCGCATTATGAGCGTCGAAATGATCAAAGCCGCGGTCGACGGTGGCGTTCTCTTTGCATTCTGTGCCTTGTTGCTCGCCTTGGGAGTCTACTGGCTCGGTCGCCGTTGAGAATCACTCGAACCGCGACGAAGCCATCGACCAGAACAGGCTTTTGAGGTAAAGTACGTTAGGCTTTCCGGCCTGCCTTTGCGTTAAGGTCAGGCAGGAACACCTGACGTACTTCACTGGATTTCAGCATGTTCGCGGGCACCTTTTGGCTTGTTGTCAGCGGCGGTTGTCTCCTCGGGCAAACCGGCGTTGAAAGCCTCGAATCCGAGTTCGCCATCGCGCGCGGCGCGGCGGCGGATCCCGGCGGCATTGTGCCGGCCTTCCTGTTCGTGCTGTTCATTTGCGCCCCCGCCGCCTGCATCCTCGCCTACTTGATCTTGTCCCTGATCATCGCGCGATGGGACTACCGCAAGGCGATCTCCGATTCCGCTCTCCGGAAAGACACGTTTGCCTCCTCGGCGGTGCTCCTGATGATCGGCTACGCCGCGACCTTTGTCATGGTCGGCGCCATCTCCAACTCCTGGGTGATGAGCGGGATCAACATCGCGACGAATATCCTTTGGGGTGTGACGTTCCTCCTCTTCTATTTCCTCTATCGTTTCGCGAAAGCCGATTACAGCCTTTCGGCCCGCGTGAAAACGGTGTACGGCATCTCGCTCGTGCTGGCGGCGGTGCTCTGCAATCTTTTTGTCAAAGGATGGTCTCCGGTCGAAATCGCCACGAATCTCTACGGCGCCTCCTTCACGATCGCCCTGTACGGCGCCCTGGCCGTGCTCGTGCTCCTCTACTTCACTATCGGCATTCTCAATAAGCGGCGTCGAATCGCCACGCAGAAGAAAGAACTGGATGAGGCGGCAAAGCTCGTGGAAGCGTTCGAGGCTCAATCCAAAGGTCGAAAACCGGAGCCGGCGTGACTGGCGGCAATAGTCGTTCTTCGCAAGACAATCGCCCTGCCACTCCGCAATCCGGACAACCGTCCGTACCGCAGGTCCGTTAGGCGACCGGCAGAAGAGAACTTGCCGTCTGAAGCGGACTTCCCGACCCGGCCGATCGTCGCAGATGTTCGACGTAGAGATCCAGAAAAGCGGCCGTGTCTTGCTGGCGGAAGAGGTGCGGATCGCAACGCACGCTGACGGTGAGCCGCCGGTGGTACTGGGAAACCGAGACCGTGGCCCGGGTTTGGGCCCGTAGCGGCGGCACCCCGGTGATCTCCTCCAGCAGGAGATCACCGCAGACGATCCGGCCCGACTGCCGAGGCAGGCGAGCGGTGAAGCGGCGGCTTGGATCACCGGCGTTGGAGAGGGTGGCCGTGGCCAGGCAGAGACGCCGCGAAAGCAACAGCGGCAACAGCCACTTGACTTGCGAGGCCACGAAGAGCGTATCCATGAACGCGGCGCCGGACCGCCGGTATTTGATCAGCGCCGTCTCGTTGCGAATGCTCCGTAGCAGTGCATCGGGCCTGGCGCAATCGCTTGCCAGGCGGGAAAGGAAGGTGTAGCCGGTCATGTTGGCAGCCGGCATCTCGTGATCATCGCCGCTGCGCAGATCGGTCGGCATCATGATCCGCAGCCATCGCCGCCGCGGCCACACCGAATGACTTCGATTCCATTGCTCCAGGGCAAGGAACAGATCCCGCAGCAGTAGATCGTTGGGCGTCGCCCCGCAGCGCCCGGCCGCGTCGCGAAACTGCTGATGTTCGGTCCGATCGAAGCCGTAGCAGAGGAATCCGGGAAAGTCCGCAGTGAGGCTGCCGTTGCGCGAGGCCGCGGACGGCGGAATCAACGGAGCCGGTCGGGGCGTGAGAATCTTCCAGCCCTCGTGAATCGCCAATCGCTTCAGTCCTTCCAGCGATTTGGCCGCCTGTCCAAGGCTGCGATGCTTGCGGAGTCGCAGCAAATCGGGCTGCACCGGCCCGAAGGCCGGACGATCGTCGGCCGAAGCCGTACGTATGCCGTATCCGGCCAGCAAGTCTCCGATGAAACGGTAAGCTCCCGTTCCGTCGCAGCAGGCATGGTGAAACTGGAGCAACACCGTTGCGCGCTCCGCGCCTTGGCGAACCCAAACCCGCAGCCCGATTTCCCGCGTCAAATCGATCTTCTCTCCAACCGGCGAGGCGATCGGAACTCCCTCCGCTCTCCAATCGAGGCTCGGCCCCTGATCCGTTGCCGGCATCCAGCAGGGCAGATCCCGCTTGCCGGTCGTAATCAGCGACTGCAGCAGCGGATGGCGCTGGAGTGCCTCTGCCAGGGCCGCAGCAAACGCCCCACGGTCGATCTGGCCCGAAAACTGCAACTGGATGACGAACGTCATCGGGTGTCGCAGTTGGTCGTCGGCAAGCATGAAGATTTCAATGGGGCTCAGATGGAGCGGAAACATTCGCCGCCGCGCGGTGCTGCACACAATGGTCTCCGTACACGACATGGACGTATCGCTCGCGGTGAGAGGTCAGGAGGAGAAAAAACGGAGACGCTATCAGGCTGTGCGAGAATCGACCGCAAATACCCCTATTTGCCAAGTCTTCTTAAACTAGCTTGAATGCCGCCAAGGGCGGCGTCAATAGCCCAACTTACGAATGATCGGTGTAGCGACCGGCCTAACGCGACAATCCGTGGGGGGGTATGCCAAGAAAGCGGCAAGGTTCAGACGCAGGCAGCAGTCGGTAGACCCGTTTGCCGAGCGGAACCGCGGTGGCAAGATCCCGCTCGGCAAGCCTTAGGTGAGCGGCAGGTGAAAGTTTACCCATTGATCAGCCCGGCTGCTCGGAAGCAGACGGGCTGATGGGAATCCTTACGGGACGGGATCATCCGCCGCTCGCCTTATCTACGGTAGGTTGCCGGCCGACGCCGATATTTGAACCAGTCTCAGAAGGCCGCTATTGGCCGATGTCGGCGTGGTAAGCTTGAAGACTCTTCACCTTGCCGCGGCCGGCCCGATAAGCGGCGATTCCCTTGGCGGCGGCGATGGCGGCCGTGACGGTGGTAATGTAGGGGACTTTGCGGCGGATCGCCGTTTGGCGAATGTAGGCGTCGTCGGCCTTGCCGGCCTTGCCGCGGGGAGTGTTGATCACCAGGTGGATTTCTCCGTTGGTGATCGCGTCGACAATGTTGGGCCGGCCCTCCGTCATTTTGAGGATCGTCTCGCTGGCGATGCCATGCTCCGCGAGAAATGTTTGGGTTCCCTGCGTCGCCTTGATCTTGAAACCGAGTTCGGTAAGCCGGCGGGCGGCTTCCAGCACGGCCTGCTTGTCGCGGTCGGCGACCGTCATCAGCACGGTCCCTTCCAACGGCAGGCGGCCCTGGGCGGCGTCCTGGGATTTGAAGTAGGCCAATCCGAACGACTCAGCCATCCCCAACACCTCGCCGGTCGAGCGCATCTCCGGCCCCAGAACCGGATCGACCTCATGGTACATGTTGAACGGGAAGACGGCCTCCTTCACGCCGTAATGCGGGATCGGCCGGTTCGCCAGGCCGAGGTCGGAGAGCTTCTTGCCGAGCATCACCTGCGTGGCGATGCGGGCCATGGCAATGTTGCAGACCTTGGAAACCAAGGGGACGGTACGGCTGGCGCGGGGATTGGCTTCCAGCACGTAGACGGTATCGCGGGCGATGGCGTACTGGATGTTCATCAGGCCGACCACCTTCAGCTCCATGGCGATCATGCGAGTGTATTCGCGGATCGTCTCGAGGTGCTTGGCCGGGATGCTGATCGGCGGAATGACGCAGGCGGAGTCGCCGGAGTGGATGCCGGCCAGTTCGATGTGCTCCATTACCGCCGGGACGAAGGCATCTTCGCCGTCGGCGATGGCGTCGGCCTCGGCCTCGATGGCGTTTTCCAGGAACTTGTCGATGAGGATCGGTCGCTCCGGCGAGACATCGACGGCGGCCACCAGGTAGCGCTCCAACATGCTCTCATCGTGGACGATCTCCATCGCCCGCCCGCCCAGGACAAAGGACGGCCGAACCATAAGCGGGTAGCCGATCTCCTTGGCGATGACCAAGGCTTCTTCCAAGGTGCTGGCCATGCCCGACCGCGGCTGCGGAATCCCCAGCTTCTGCATCACCTGCCGGAATCGGTCGCGGTCCTCCGCCAGATCGATCGCCTCGGTGGACGTGCCGAGGATCCTGACGCCCGCTTCGGCCAGTTCGGCGGCGATGTTCAGCGGCGTCTGGCCGCCGAACTGGACGATCACGCCCTCGGGTTGTTCCTTCTCGTGGATGCTCAGCACATCCTCGACCGTCAGCGGTTCGAAATAGAGCTTGTTGGAGGTGTCGAAGTCGGTGGAGACGGTCTCGGGATTGCAGTTGACCATGATCGACTCGATTCCCTCGTCGCGCAGCGCGAAGGCGGCATGGACGCAGCAGTAGTCGAATTCAATTCCCTGTCCGATGCGATTCGGTCCCCCGCCGAGCACCATCACCTTCCGCTTGGCGGAGACCTCGGTCACGTCGGGCGCGTTATAGGTGGAATAGTAGTAGGCGGCGTCCTCAACGCCGCTCACCGGCACGGGATGCCATGCTTCCACCACGCCCAGCCCTATCCGGCGCCGGCGGACCGCTTTCTCGGAAATCCCCAGCAGCTTCCCCAAATAGCGATCGGCGAAGCCGTCTTTTTTGGCTCGCACGAGCAGCTCGTCGGGCAGATCGCCGCCTTTATGCGAAAGAATCTCTTCCTCCAGCTCCACCAGTTCTTTCATCTGCCGGATGAACCAGGGCTTGATGCTCGTCCGTTGAAAGAGAGTGTCCACGTCCGCCCCTTTGCGGAGCGCCTCGTACATGATGAATTGCCGCTCGCTCGTCGCTTCGGCGAGCAGGGCCATCAGTTCGTCGAGCGATTTACCGTGGAAGTTCTTGGCGAACCCCAGACCGTAGCGGCCGGTTTCCAGCGATCGAATCGCCTTCTGAAGAGCCTCCTTGTAAGTCTTGCCGAGGCTCATCACTTCACCGACGGCGCGCATCTGGGTTCCCAGCCTGTCTTGGGAGCCGGGGAATTTCTCGAAGGCCCAGCGGGCGAACTTCACCACCACGTAGTCGCCCGAGGGGGTGTACTTCTCCAAGGTTCCCTCGCGCCAGTAAGGCAGCTCGTCGAGCGTGAGCCCGCCGGCCAGCAGCGAGGAGACGTAAGCGATGGGGAAGCCGGTCGCCTTGGAGGCCAGCGCGGAGGAGCGGGAGGTGCGCGGATTGATCTCGATCACCAGCACGCGGCCCGTCTGCGGATCGTGGGCGAACTGGATATTGGTGCCGCCGATCACTTCGATCGCTTCGACGATGTCGTAGGAGTATTTTTGCAGACGCTTTTGTAGTTCGGAATCGATGGTGAGCATCGGGGCGGTGCAGAAGGAATCGCCGGTGTGGACGCCCATCGCGTCGACATTCTCGATGAAGCAAACGGTAATCATCTGGTTCTTGGCGTCGCGGACCACTTCCAATTCCAGCTCTTCCCAGCCGAGGACGGACTCCTCGACGAGCACCTGGTTGACGATGCTCGCCGCCAGGCCGCGGGTGACCACGGTGCGAAATTCTTCCATGTTGTAGACCAGCCCGCCGCCGGTGCCGCCCATCGTGTAGGCCGGCCGAATCACCGCGGGCAGGCCGATCTGTTCGACGATGCGCTCAGCCTCCTCCAGTGACGTGGCGATTTCGCTGCGTGGCATCTCGATCCCCAGGCGGTTCATGGTGTCTTTGAACGCCTGACGATCCTCACCGCGTTTGATGGCGTCGATCTGGACGCCGATCACCCGCACCCCGTGTTGCTCGAGCACCCCGGCCGCAGCCAACTGGGAGGCAAGGTTCAGGCCCGATTGGCCGCCGAGGTTGGGCAGCAGGGCGTCGGGCTTCTCCTGCTCGATGATTTCGGCCACCGCCTCGAGGGTGAGCGGTTCGATGTAGGTGAAGTCGGCCATGCCGGGATCGGTCATGATCGTGGCCGGATTCGAGTTGACCAGCACGATCCGATAGCCGAGCTTCCGCAACGCCTTGCACGCCTGAGTGCCCGAGTAGTCGAACTCCGCGGCCTGGCCGATGACGATCGGTCCCGAGCCGATAATCAGAACCTTGTGGATGTCTTCACGCTTGGGCACGGCGGCAATCTCCTTGACGAGCTGGCGAGAGTTGAGGGTATTGTCGCGACGGAGTCGCGGACGGTGTCGGTCGAAATCAGACGTATTCGACAGTCGCGGGGGGCTTGGGCGTCAGGTCGTACAGGCAGCGATTCACGCCGGGGATCGACGTAATCCGCCGGCAGATGCGGTGCAGCTTTTCCCAGGGAACCTCCACGGCCGTGGCGATGCGAGCGTCGACGCTGTCGATGCATCGCACCACAATAATCTGCCCGAATTCCCGCTTTCCGTCACGGATGCCTGTGGCACAGTCGTTCAGCAAGACAGCCAGATACTGAAATGCACCGCTGTCGGCCAGTTCCTCTTCGACGACGGCGGTCGCGGCGCGGACGGTTGCCAACCGCTCTTCGGTCACCTCGCCCACGATTCGCGTGGCCAGTGCCGGCCCCGGGAAGGGAATCCTCCGGCAGAGGCTTGGGGGCATGTCGAGCACTTTGGCGACCTCGCGCACGCCGTCCTTGCGAAGCGTCGCCAACGGTTCGAGCACCTGGTAGCCGTACGCCTTCTCCGGGTCGATTCCCAATTGCGCGAGGATATTGTGCTGCCGCTTGATCCCGGCAATCGTCTCTTCGATGTCGGTGAGGATGGTGCCATGCAGCAGAAATCGGGCCCCGGTCTGGCGGACCAAATCTCCGAACACCCCCTTGTAGAATGTGTCAGTGATCGCCTGGCGTTTTTCCTCCGGATCGGTCAGGCCGGCCAGGGCGCCGAGAAACTGGGCCCGCGCGTCGATTCGTTCGACAGGAATACCCATTTCGGCGAATGCCTGCTCCACTCGTTCTGGCTCCCCATCCCGCATCAGCGCATTGTCGATGAACACCGTCTTAAGCCGCTGCCCAACAGCCCTGTGGCCCAGGACCGTAACGACCGCACTGTCAACGCCACCGCTCAGGGCGTTGATCGCCAGTCCGTCCCCAATAGTCTGGCGAAGCTGGGTAATTTGCTGCTCCACAAAGGCCAGATAATCCATGCGGTTTCTCCCTCTTGTTGATTAGGCCGATATGTCCGTTGGCGAATTCGCGGGGAAAATCACCCGGCGTAGATTCCGCGCTGTATTACCAGGTGAATTTCAAGCATTAGGAAAGCTAACAGAACCGTGGAGGCTCGAAAAGGGGCGTGACTGCGGCAGCCAGGCCAGTAGATCCCGCTTGCCGAGCGGGATCTTGCCTTCCGTTACGGGATCCCCTGTACCGCAGAGGCGGCTGACGAAGCGGCTTCGCTCGGCAAGCGGGATTTTGCCGCACAGGCGCGCTCGGTCGGCGAGGTTTACCTTGCCACAAGATCCCGCTCGGCAAGCGGGATCTACCGGGAAGTTTGCCGACAACTCGCGTTGCCGCGGATGCCAAAAGGGTGTACTCTTCCGAGGTTGCGCTGCCGTTGTCATGAAGGGATTCACGCATGCCCCGCCTCGTTTCTCCCCACGTTCAACACAATGTTCCCCACCCTCATGCGGATCTTCGCCAACAACGGGTGCAGAGCCTGCTGGAGACATTTCTCCGCGGCACTCGCAAGTTGCTGCGGGAAGGATCCAACCGCAGTCGGGCGCGAAAGTCGGCTCGGACCCTTCTCGAAGAGCGTGGAGTTTCGTTGGACGATCTCAAAGGCTTGGCAGTCGGCCTGCTCATCGACCCCGAGGAAATGGCGCAGCGGCTCGCTGAATCGGGCTTTCGCCCCGAAGAGATCGAGGCGTCGAAGCTGACCGCCGACCCGCGTCTTGCAGGGCGGCTCATTGGCCCGATCCACGACAGCCGCGGCCACATCCTCAGCTTCTGGGCAAGGCACCCGGAGGATCGCTCGCCTCGGTATCTATACAAGGGTCGCTGGCAAGAGGCGGCCGGCGCGTTCGGCCTGGATGCGGCTTTGCCCGCTCTGAAACACACAGGGGGCAGTCTGCTGTTGGTCGGCGACGTGCTGGATGCCGTTCTCCTGGTACACCACGGTTTCTCGGCGGTGGCGGCCATTGGCGGATCGGCCGGGGAGATGACGCCCATCCGGTGGCAGCGTCTGGCCGAAGAGGGAGTGCGCGAGACGACGCTGATGTTGTGCGGTGATCGCCGCAGCGCCGACGAAATCCTGGCGGCGCTGGAGGCGGCATTCGCCGCGCCGCGGTCGCCTCGCATCTATGTGGCGATTTCCGATCGACTGCAACAGACCGATTGGGTGTCGGACTGGTATCGCGCCCACGGGCCGGCGACGTTTCGCGAACTGATGGAGTATCGCGTCCACGCCTACCATTACAAGGCACTGGCTTTATTGGACGAACACCGGCTTGAAGGTACCTGGACCCATGCGGCGCGGTTTGCCGCCTTGGACGCTGCGCGTGTGTTCTACGCGTCACAGGCACGCCATGACAGAATCGACGACTTGGACCGCTTCTTCGTCCCGCCGATTCTCGAGGAACTCGGCCTGCGCTGGGACGCAACCCCCGAGGCTGATCAACCGGACGGGGAAGACGTGCCGGAACAGGATGAACGGGAAGCGGCGGCGCCGCCCGCCGCCCCGCCACCTGTGATCGCGTCGGTTATCGAAGTTCTGCCGACCGAAGAACGGATTGAGGAAGTGGCAACGCCGGAGGAGGAACCGGCCCCCGTCGTCGAGGTTGTAGCCGCCAAGAAGGCAAAGAAAAGTCCGTCGCTCAGTATTCGCCTCTTGTCCGAGTGCCTGCCGGAGCATCGCGACTACTTGCGGCATTTTGATCGGCGTGGGAAGGTCGGACTCCGTCAGCGAACCATTCCAGCCCTCGACCAAGTCACCGGCGGGCTTCGCGGGCTGATCGCGCTTGGCGGCCCGGCGGGCGGGGCCAAGACGGCGCTGGCCCTTCAACTCGGCGTCGACGTGATCCGCAACACGCCGGACGCGTGTCTCCTCTTTGTTTCCACTTGCCTTTCCCGGCAGGAAACGATCTCGCGGCTCAAATCCCGACTGGCCGGGCTCAACGGCAAGAGACTGTTGCAGGCGTATGCGAGGAGTGCGCAGACACCCAGTACGCTGCAACATGACGCGCTGGAAATGGCGGAACAAGAAATCGCCGATTTCGGCTCTCGCGCGCTGATCCTCGATTCTACGGATGCGGCCGGCTGGGACCTGCAACACATGCGACGTTTGTGGGATGACCTGAAAGCGAAGACCGGCTGTCCGCGCGGCGCGGTGGTCATCGAGGGGTTCGCGGACGATTCGGATCGTTGCCGGTCTTCTCGGACGTCGATGCTCGAAGCGTTTCGCGACGTTTTGTCGGACGACGTGCTCATCGCCATTTCGTGCTCCGATTCGGTGAACAACAGCACCAGTGCCGTATTCCCTTGTCGGCGGTTTCCCGGCCGGCGATTGTCCCGGCTGAGCGACCCGGCGGAAACGGAACTCATGCTTCGCCGCCACAGCGCCGCGGAATTGGCCGGAATGCTTTTCGGCGAGTTTTCGCCGCAGCGGGTGCGGCCGGATGATCAACGGCGTTGGCGCGCGACGTTGGCGCGGTACGGCTGGATACCCCACAAACTCGAAATGCGAGCCCCGCGCCAGCCGGGACTGGTCGCCGAGATGGACCTGACGTTCCAATATCGCACGTGGGGTTTTCGCGAAGGACTGCCCAAGTGCCAATCGCTATTCCAATTGCCGCGTCCGGAGGTGGATTGGCAGGTTGGCGACGACGCGGATCGTCAAACGGCCGACGAATATCAAGCCGCCCAAAATCCGATCAGCGACCGTGTTGAAGTGCCGTCGCCGACGATGGTTCCGCCTCAGCCTCCCTCAACGCGGCGGTGTCGGTATTTCGTCAACGACGATTGTACACTGCACCGGTGCGGCGAAACGGATTGCTTCTGCTTCGACTAAGGGCTATTCGAAAACAGCGACTGAGTCCAGTTCCAGCAGCCGGGCTGCTTTCTTGAATTCCTGGTCGGTGGTGGCTTATAATGACGCCATACACCTGTCCCGCGGAGCCTTAGTCAGTGCGTATTATCAGGTACCCCCACACAACACTACGTCATAAGTCCAAGGAACTGCGTCGCGTCGACGCCGAATTGCAGAAGATGATTCGGCAGATGTTTGACCTGATGTACGAGGAAGACGGCATCGGACTGGCGGCCAATCAAGTCGATTTGCCCTACCGATTGTTCATTATCAACGTCAAAGGGGATCCGGCGGCGAAAGAGGAGGAGATGGTCTTCATCAACCCGACAATTACCCAGCAGAAGGGTATGGCCGAGGATCGGGAAGGCTGTCTGAGTTTGCCGGATATCTTCGCGCCGGTTCGGCGTCCGGAAAAGGTGGTGATCTCGGCCTACGACGCACGGGGGCAGGAGGTCAATTATCAGATGGACGGCATGTACGCCCGCGCCGTTCAGCACGAGTACGACCATCTCGACGGCATCCTCTTTATCGACCGGCTGACGCCCGCCAACCTCCTATCGGTGAAGGAATCTCTGCTGGAGTTGGAGCAGGAATTTTGCGGCGGGCAGCGTCGCGGTCTCATTCCCAACGAGCAGGAAATCGCCGCGCGCCTGGCCGAGTTGGAAGGGGCCAGGGCTTAGAGGCCCTAACAAAACGGGGACAGGCACCCCGCTCGGACGCGTATTCCGCGTGTTTTGCAGGAGCTTCGCTCGGAACCAGCCCCCGTTTTGTTAGGGCCTGTTCGAAGTGGCCGGACGGGGCGGGTCAGGGAGTTTCCTGCCGACACTGCCGAAGGATGTCCCAATACGCGCCGCGGGCTCCTCGGGCGATGGCATCGACGAGGAGCCGGTTCTCGCTGTAATTGTAGTCCGCGGCGGGGTCGGACTCGGCGGGCTGGCAGGAAACGTCGTTGGCCGGTTCGAAGAAGCGGGGGTCTCCGCCGATCAGCTCGCGAATGAGTCCGGCGGGGCGGTCTCCGAGCATGGGGGAAACGTAGAACGTCGGCCACACCAGGTCGATCGGGCCGTCGTAATGTCGGTGAATTCCGGGGTTGCTTTCCAGCGGCGCCTCGACTTCCAGGCGACGAACGATCTCTGTGCCCGGATAGAGGCGAATGCCCAAGGCGGCGCCGGCGCAATCCGGATCGATGTGTTGAAAGTGGCGAACCGACTCGGCAACGGTTTCGGGCGTCTCACCCGGTCCGCCGAAAAGCAGATCCAACATCACGGCGATGCCATGCTGCCGGCAAATCCCTACAGCCAGGGCGATCTCCTCCCGGCCGTGCGGTTGGCGGTACGTTCGCAGCATGGCCCGGTTCGCCGCGTCGGAAGTGAAATTGATTCCGATGCATCCGGCCCGTCGCATCCGGTCGGCCAGTTCCTTGTCGAAGGGCGTCACCGCGAGATAGGCATACCAGCGGACGCGGTCTCCGAGGCGGCGGTGAATCAACGCGTCACAGACGGCCCGGGCATGATCGGCCGGAAGGTTGAACTCGCTGTCGCAGACGTGCAACACGTCGAGGCCCTGCGCGAGCAACCCCTCGACCTCATCGGCTACGTCGTCCGGCGGGCGTAGCCGGGTTGTACTACCTTTGGCCAACGGATCACCGCAATAAATGCATGGTCGGGGGCAGCCCCGTTTCGTCTCCAATCCGATCTGGCCTCCACGGCGGAAGTAGGCGGGGTTGTCGACGGCATTGCGGGACGTGGGTACATCCATGCGAGCCGGCCACGACGGCGGATTGGCATGAAGCTCGCCTTTGGATCTCCAGATCAGTCCAGGCACACGCTCCCATCGCCGCTCGCCGCGTAGTTGGGCCAGCAGCGAAACCATGGCCGGTTCGCCGTCGCC
The DNA here is from genome assembly GCA_012728855.1 of Rhodopirellula sp. Taxonomy (GTDB): domain Bacteria; phylum Planctomycetota; class Planctomycetia; order Pirellulales; family Thermoguttaceae; genus JABWBD01. The sequence continues at coordinate 79,785 of JAAYEH010000103.1, forward strand.
GCGGACTCCGAAATCGGCGCCGCTGCGAGCTAAAACCTCTTCCGCAAAGATCGAATACCCCACGCCCCCCAGTACGATCGGTGCATCAGTCAACGCCCGCACCGACCGAACGATCTCAGTCAGTCCGGGCAGAAACGACGTGTGGCCGGGCCAGAAGCAGTCGTCGATGTTGCGGAAGGATAGTCCGACGAGTTCCGGTTGACGGTGAGCGAAATATTCCGTGGCGGCCTGTGCCGCGTCGACGGCCAAACACAAATCGAGGATTTCCACGTCTTCGCCCGCTCGGCGTGCCGAGCCGGCCAAATAATCCAAACCGATCGGAGCAATCGGCGGCAAGATGCGGTTGGTGTTGATCAGCGTGAGCATGGTGGTCCGGTCTGTGGATTTTTGGATGCCGCCCAACGAGGCAGGATACCGATTTCCTGACGCCAGCATTACCCCACCTGCAAGGCATAGGGTCCGGCCGGTTGCAACTCCCGCGGTTTTCTTTACATTAGGGATCGGTGGGTTCCACCTTCTCCAATCCCGGTTCTGGATTATTGCAACATGCGGCTGGTGATGATGGGCACCGGGCCCTTCGCGGTGCCAACGTTTCGCGGGCTCTTGGAAACCCACCATATCGCCGTGGCGTTGGTCACCGGTCCGATGAAGCGTCGTGGGGGCAAAATCATCGCGGTCAGTCCGATGCGCGACGTTGCTCATGAGCAGGCGATTCCCATCTTCGACCCCGAAGACATCAACACGGAATCCTCGCAAGCGATCCTCTCCGCTTACGAGGCCGACTTGCTGATCGTGTGCGACTACGGACAAATCCTGGCGGCCTCGACGTTGGCCACGGCCCGACTAGGCGGCATCAACTTGCACGCCTCGCTCTTGCCGAAGTATCGCGGGGCGGCCCCGATCAACTGGGCGATCTATCACGGCGAGACGGAGACCGGTGTCAGCGTGATCCATATGACTCCTCGCGTCGACGCCGGGCCGGTGATCGCCCAGGGGACGACTTCCATCGACGAGGAAGAAACGGCCGCCGACCTGGAAATACGGCTGGCCAAGATCGGGGCCTGGTTCGTCCGTCGCGCGATCGATTCTCTGGAGGCGGGCGTCCTGGAGGCGTTTCCTCAGGATCCCGCGCTGGCATCGAAGGCGCCCCGGCTGAAAAAGACCGATGGCGAAATCGACTGGCACCGCTCGGCCACGGCCATCAAGAATCAAGTGCGTGCGTTGGAACCATGGCCGAAAACCTATACATTCTGGCACCGGTCCGACGGACAACCGTTGCGGATGATTTTAGGCCCCGCCATGGTAGTTAATTCGTCCGTGGCAACTGTCCCGCCCGGCACGATCCTGGAAGCCGAAAACGATCGGCTCGTTGTCGCGGCCGGCGAAGGTGCGGTGGCTCTCTCAGGCGTTCAGCCGGCGGGAAAGCGATACTTTCCGATTGCCGAGTTCCTCCGTGGTTACCACATTCGACGGGGCGATCGGCTGGGCGCTGACCAGACCGATGGGTGAGCGATAGGACGACCCGGTGCTGCCGATTTGGCAGGAAGGCCGTGGGGCTGCGGTCAATTGGGGGGCAGTACGGTGGCGTAGTTCTGCCAGTGTGAATCGGCCGCTGAATACGACCTACTCTTTGGTAGAGCGACCGCCAGCCCGGCTGCTTCAAGCGGCGGGGCTGATAGTCGCGGGAAAGGATTCGCCCGATCCTTAGCGCCTCCGAACTTGCCGAGCCCATCGTCCTCAAATCATGATCACCGACGATTTCACGATGCCGCGGAGGGTGATCAGCGCGGCCCCGGCTGGAAACCGAACTGTTCTCATCGTCGATGACGACCCGGACTTCCTCGTCCTGGTCGATTGTCTTCTGCGGCGGGAATACCGGGTGATGACGGCCGACTGCGGCAAAGAAGCCATCCGCCTTGCAAAACAGTTCCGCCCTCCGGTGGTTCTTCTGGACCTGGAGATGCCCGACACCACAGGCCACGAGGTCTGTCGGCAACTGAAGTCGATCGGAGGCGACTACAAGGTCCAGGTGGTAATGGTCTCGGCGAGGTCATCGGAAGAGGAGCAACTTCGGGCCTTTGCCGAGGGCGCGGACGACTACGTCATCAAGCCGATCGACCCGCACGAATTTCCGGCGCGCGTCCGACTTCATTTCCGCCTAAGCGATGCGATGGAGACAGCCGGATCGGTGCAGTCTCAGATCGAATCTCACCACGCCGAACTGAGAACGAAAGTGGAGAGCCAACGCCAGAGGCTCTTGGAAACCCAGGACGTGGCCGTCTTCACTCTGGCCGCCATCGCGGATTCGCGGGATGAAGTCACCGGCAAGCATTTGCTGCGGATGCGCGAATACTCGCAGATCATCGCCAATCGCCTGGATGCCGGCGGCCGCCACGCGCACCTGATCGGACCGCAGTTTCTCGATGATCTCTACCGTTCCAGCCCGCTACACGATATCGGAAAGGTCGCCGTGCCCGACGCGATCCTTCGCAAGCCGGGCCCCCTCACCGCCGACGAATTCCAATTGATGAAGCAGCATACGGTCATCGGGGCCAACATTCTGGATCAGGCGGTCTTTCATTCGCAAAGTGGCGGTTTTCTGGCGATGGCGGCCATCATCGCCCGCTTTCACCACGAGCGATACGACGGCCAGGGGTACCCGGCAGGATTGGTCGGCGAGGAAATTCCGTTGCCGGCACGAATTGTCGCTGTTGCGGACGTGTACGACGCGCTGACTTCGGATCGCCCCTACCGCAAGGCCCTCAGTTCGTCGGACGCGTATGAGATCGTCCGAGCCGGCGCGGGCAGCCACTTCGATTCGCTCGTGGTGGACGCGTTCGAAGACTGTTACTCGGCCATTATCGAGGTCCAATTTCGGGAGCAGGCGGTGGCCCCACTGGCACTGGGCGCCGTATCCTTCCAGTCCGTGCAAAACACACTCTGGCAACCGACGTTCTAGGAGGCGAATGGGAAACCTGCGGGCGCTATTCGCCCCGGGCACTCGCCATCACGAGTTCGCCCTTGAAGATCCCTTTAAGACCGCGAAGCTTCGAAGCGATTTCTTGGAGACGCCCTGCCTGTCCCCGCAGGACAATCACTTCCAGGCAGAGGTCATGCTCGAGGTGGGCATGGAGCGTGGAAACCACCATGTCGGTATTGTCGTGCTGGAGTTCCATCAACTGATCGCGAAGTTGTGGGCGGTGGTGATCGTAGACGAGCGTAAGCGTGCCCGCCACGTCCTGCTCTTCGGATTGCCATGCCCGCCGCGTCAATGTGTCGCGGATCAATTGTCGAACGGCCTCGCTCCGCGTGGCAAACTGCTCCTCCCTGCAGAAGCGATCAAACTTTTCCAAGAGATCGTCTTCCAACGAGACGGAGAAACGGACGATTTCCGACACAACAGGTCTCCATCGGTGTGATCGAGGTGGTACTTTGTGATCGAGGTGGTACTTTCTCGTTATACCCGTAATGCGGCCGGCGGGCCAAGTACTCCCGGCACCCCTCCTGATTTTTGCCTGCCAAAGGGCGGGGGCAATCCGCCCGTGCGACCCGCTGAGGCATCGCCTCGGACTTGCTGTTTAAGAGATCCGTGGCGAGAATGGTGGTGATCGATCTGGCGCCGAAGACGACGGCCATAGACAGCAGGTGAACGATGAGTTTTCGGATGACGGTCTTTTTCGGATTTCTGGCTGTCACATTCGCTGCCGCCGCTGCGGACAAGAGAGGCTCGGCGGCGCTGCCCCAACCGTACCAGCGACTTCTCCCGCTGCATCAACAGCTTCCGCCACCACAACCGGGTGAGTGGCTGGCGATGCATCCGGAACCGGGCCAGTCTTTCCAGGAATATGTCGGCAGCGGCCCGGTGAAACCCGACTCGCGGCGACGAACGATCTACATCCAACCATTGGGCGAGTTCAGCCGCCCCCAGCGCCAGATCCTCGACCTGACCGCCAGGTATATGGAGATCTACTTCGGCCTGCCGGTGAAGACGTTGGAAGATGTGCCGCTGCGGATCATTCCTCGCAAAGCGCGGAGGAAGCATCCGGCATGGGGAGACGATCAGATCCTCACGACGCACGTCCTCGAAGACGTGCTCGCTCCGCGTTTGCCGAAGGACGCCGTTGCCATGATTGCGCTGACCACTTCGGACCTCTGGCCTGGCGAAGGTTGGAACTTCGTCTTTGGGCAGGCGTCGCTTGCGGAGCGCGTCGGTGTCTGGTCGGTCTATCGCAACGGCGACCCGGAAGAGAGCGGCGACAGCTTTCGGCTTTGCCTCCGCCGCACGCTGCGAACCGCCACGCACGAGACGGCCCACATGCTCTCGATGCCGCACTGCATCTTCTACCGCTGCAACCTCTGCGGCAGCAACCATCGCGCCGAGGCCGATCAGCACCCGCTTTGGCTCTGCCCGCAGTGCCTCGCCAAGCTCTGCTGGGCGACCGGCGTCGATCCGGCACGACGCTATCAACGACTGGCCGAGTTCTTCAAGGAAAATGATTTCAAGACGGAACAGGAGTTCTGCGAGCAGTCGCTGAAGTTGCTCCGTGACGGAGCGTAGGGCGTTCGCAGTCAAGCACTCTTTGTGCAGCGCGGATCATCGTGAGCGGGGCTGTTGACGTAAGAACCGACCGGATAGGCTTCCAGGTCGTCGCCCGGATAGGGTCGCAAAAAAGGGAGGAGGTCGGCGGCCGTCTGTACGGCAGGGTCGAGCCAGGGGGCGTAGTGCTGCGGCGTCAGGATGACCGGCATTCGATCGTGAATCGGTTTCATCAGTCCGTTCGGCTCGGTGGTCAGAAGCGTGCAGGACTCGATCAGGGAATGGTCGGGCCCTTCCCACGTCTCCCATAGTCCGGCAAAGGCGAAGGGCCGGTCATCGCGGAAGTGGATGAAGTAGGGCTGCTTCTGTCTGCCCTTGCGCTGCCATTCATAGAAGCCGTCGGCCACCAACAGGCATCTTCGCCGCCGCAGGGCCGATCGAAACGAAGGCTTTTCGGCCACACTCTCCGCACGGGCGTTGATCATACGAGCGCCGATCGACGGATCCTTCGCCCAACTAGGTATCAGTCCCCAACGGAGCCATGCGAACTGCCGATCGACCCCACCTTTCAGTGGATTCGCGCGAATCGCAGCCACGGCTTGGGTGGGGGCGATGTTGAACCGCGGAGCGAACCCGGGAAGCTCGAAAAGCGAAAATGCCTCGGCAATCGCGCTGGGGGTCGCTCGCAAAGTGAATCGTCCACACATGCCCCTATTTTACCCAGACTGCTGTATTGCATCAAAGCCTCCTTCAATCGGAACAATCCTCATGTTTCGCACAAACGGCACCGATAACGACGCATGTGGGATGGTCTGGCCCGGCCAGGCTGACTCGCGCGCCAAGGCAAAACTTATGCTCGTAATCATCAGCGACCTACATCTGACCGACGGTTCCAGCAGCGAGACCACCTCGCCAGGCGCGTTGGACATTTTCGCCCGCCAGCTTCCGGGACTTGCCGAAGCGGCTTCCTGGCGGACCGGCGGGGAGTATCGTCCCATCGACCGCATCGACCTTGTGCTCCTGGGCGACACCCTGGACGTCATCCGTTCGGAGCAATGGTCGGCATCGGCGTGTATTCGTCCCTGGGGCAATGTCGAATCGCCGGAGTTCTTCGAGCAGATTTCCCGAATCACCGGCGACATCCTGGACAACAACGAAACCTCGCTGGCGCTGCTCCGCGGCCTGGCGGACGGAGGAGCCATCCGAATACCTCCGGCTCTTCGCGTTGGTCGCCCGGCGCCGGAGGGCGATCTCCAATCGGTCCCGGTGCGGGTCTTCTCCATGGTGGGAAACCACGACTGGTTCTTTCACCTGTCGGGCCCGGCATTGGATACTCTGCGGCGCGAGGTGGTTCGCCGCATGGGACTGTGCAACCGCTACGACGAGCCGTTCCCGCACGACATCACGGAGAACGACGAACTGCTGCGGACGATGCGGCGTCACAAGATCATGGCTCGCCACGGAGACCTCTACGATCCGCTGAATTTCGACGGCGACCGCAATACCGCCAGCCTGGGCGACGTGATCGTCATCGAACTGATCAACCGCTTTATCGCGGAAATCGAGCGTCAATTCGCCGACGATCTTCCCGCGGCGACGCGGTTGGGCTTGCGAGAGATCGACAACATTCGGCCGACCCTGCTCGTTCCGGTCTGGATCGACGGACTGCTCGAACGATCCTGCGCCAACCCCTCGTTGCGAAAACGAGTGAAAACGCTGTGGGACAGGCTGGTCGAGGAGTTTCTCGCCATCGACTTCGTGCGGCAGCGCGACACGTGGAGTCCTCTGGACACCGTCGACGGCCTGCGGCAAGCGCTGACGTTCAGCCGCCGGCTTCCGGTCGGTTGGGCCGGCGCGGTGCTCGCCTGGCTCAACAAGATTCGCGGCAGCGCGTCGGACTCGTACCTTTCGCACGCCGTGGCCGAGCAGGATTTCCGCAACCGCCGCGCGAAACACATCGTCTATGGCCACACCCACGTGGCCGAAAGCGTTCCGCTGGACGCCAGTTATGCCGAGGGATTCGTGCTCAACCAGGTGTATTTCAACGCGGGCACCTTCCGCCGCGTCCATCGGCAGACCCAGCTTGCTGCGGGCGAGCACGAATTCATCGCCTGCGACCTGATGAACTACCTGGTCTTCTACCAGGGGGACGAGCGCAAAGGCCGCCCCTACGAGACCTGGTCCGGGACACTGGGCTACAATCCCGCGGAGGTTCCCGTTCACCGCATCGACCCCGGCAGAAAATCCCATGCCCAAGGCCAATCGGTTTCGGCACCAAACCTACACCAGCGCGGCCCCCACTTCACCGTTGGAGCAACTCCGGCCGGAAGCTCCGACCGCCATCGGATCTAGCGAATTCCGGCGGCACATGCGGGATGCGGCAGCGGCGTTGCGGTCGGCGGGCGTGAAGGCGATTTACCTCGCCGGAAGCTCGATCGGTTTGGATACGCTGGGCGTACTTGCCGACTTGGCGCGTATCTTCCCCTCGGCGCGCGACGACGTCCGACGGGTGAGCCGGCGGATCGTCGCTGAAATGGGCGGCGAGTTGGGCACATTCGGCGACCGCTACGCGCTGACGCTGGAATCGACCCTCCATGAGACCGGCGGGGTGAATATTCCCGTCGATCTCTTCCACTGGTCGGGGGAAAACCATCATATCGGGCGCGCCGACGGCGCGGTGCGATTGATCGACGCGTTGGCATCGCTGGATTGCGAACCTGGCGATCGGGTGCTGCTCTGGGGCCACGGCCATGCAGGCAATGTGTTTGCCTTGGCCACCAATCTGCTCTCCGGCGATTCTGAGGCGGTCGAGAGTTTTTTCCGCGCCGCGGAGATCTACTACCGCCTGCCGGGGTTCGGCTGGATCGATATTCCCGTTTGGAACCGCGTCCGCCGGATGCTGCTGGGCCATGCGGCGGTGGTGACCAATCCCAGACTGGATATCGTCACTTTCGGCACACCGGTCCGCTATGGCTGGGATTGCGGCGGTTACGCGAGTCTCCTGCATTTCATCCACCGCCGGCCCGCGGCGAATTGCCCCATCCACCGGGCAGGTTTCCCGATCGATTGTGACGCCGTCCTTCGCGGCGCCGAAGGCGACTACGTCCAACAGCTTGGCATCGCCGGCACCAACACGGCGCCGAGTCGCTTTGCCTGGCGAGCGTATGTGGCCGATCGGCGACTCGGCGCGCTGCTCCAGCCATGTGAGCCACGCGGATCGCAGCCGGACTCGTTCCGCGCCGGTACGATCGTACCGGAAGAAGGGGCGACCCTGCTGGTCGATTATGGCCTTCCGGCCGGCGGCGTCGGCCGCCACCTCGCGGGCCACGCCGTCTATGCCCGCCCAAAATGGCTCCTCTTTCACGTCGAGCAAGTGGTCCGCCGACTGTATGGCCGCCGAGCGTGCCGGGCGGCGTAAGGCGAGCGGCAGGAATTGACTTGCCCGTGGGACGGACATTCCTGTCCGACTGCGGTTGACGGAGAGGAATGTCCGTCCTACCTCCTGGTAAGCTGCCTTCCGCCGATCCCTGCGAACACCGCGGTTCTTTCTGAGGGGTACACGTCGGCCTGGCGCGGCGTATGATTCTCCTGGATCCGAGCGCAGAAGATGTGGCTGCTCGGATTGCAAACGTGGCGATCCAGGATAGGAGAATGAACGATGGCTCGAACCTGTTTGAACGGACTGATCTTGCTGCTTGTGACGCTGGGATTGGCTTCCCCTGTTTGGTCCCAAGGCGACCGGGATCGCGACCGCGACGGCAGCGAGCGGGCGGGCGCCGATCGAGACCGCGAACGAAAACCCGGCGATCGTACACGGGACGACTTGCGTGATCGACCGCCAGTGGACGGCCGCGGCGACTTGGCACCGCCGGTCTTACGCAGAGAGTCGCGTACACGAGAGGACGAAGAGGGGACGGAGGAGGGTATGCCGCAGGCGCGGATGGCGCCTTCGGGACAGCCGGGCGCCCGATTCGCGCCGCCGCCGTGGCGCCCCGAATGGAAGTTGGGCGTCTACGCGGCCAACACGGATACGGGCGTCCGCGTCACTCGTGTGCTTCCTCGAACTCCGGCATCGCAAGCGGGGCTGGAACGCGGCGACAGAATCCTTACGGTCGATGGCTATCAGGTCGGATACATCGATGGGCGGCTCTACCCGTTGGGCGAAGAACTCCAGCGCCGCGCTGGACGCAGCGGCCAGGTAACGCTGCTGTTGCATAACTGGCGGAACGGAGATCTGCTCAACGTGGAAGTGCGGCTCGATCGACAGCGGTGACGGCGGGTGTGACCACCAAGTTGGCGATGTCTCAAATCCGAGGGGACATGGTGGCCACGCGCTTCTGGGGAAAGTTAGGGCTTCTTAGGATTCTGCCGTCGCTTGGGCCGGAGCACGGCGGACGTCTGGGGTGGAAAGAGACCGCGATCTCGGCCGCCGGTCCGCGGTCGGGCAGGGTCAAAGCGAAATCGTAGACCTGCTTCAAACGCCCGGCGAGCGCCTCCACTTCCGGATCGGCGAACCACTCGGCGGCCGCCGCCCCACGCTGGCCTGCGGAGAACTCGTACCACCACCAGCCGGCCCCTCGTGTCAGCGCGGCGGCCGCGTCGCGCTTCATGACCTCCAGCGTCTCGGCGCGATCGAACGTCTTGGGCATGATGTCGGCCAGAAAGGTCCGCG
>JAAYEH010000104.1 GCA_012728855.1 Rhodopirellula sp.
GAATCCCACGGCCCAGACTTACCCCCCTCTTGATAACACAAAGTCCGTCACCGCGCGAAGTGCAAGGTGCGCCCACGGCTTCCGGTGGTCGGCGATCGGCCTTGACGGATGGTTTGGTTTGGCCTACAAGTGTGCGAAGTAGATCCCGCTTGCCGAGCGGGATCGGTGCGGCGGGGGTCCATGAGGCAGACGCGATCGGTGGGTCAAGGTTCCGCTCGGCAAGCGGAACCTACAGGGTGGCGCGAACGACGATGCAGCACGGGCCACGAGATTGTTCCGCCTACACTTTGCAAGGAGGTGAAATGACGGCTTTGAACCTGGCCTGCGTGGTCGGCGCCCGTCCGAATTTCATGAAAATGGCGCCGTTGCTGCGGGCATTGGAGGCTTACCCCGAAGTGCGGACCACGTTGATTCACACCGGGCAGCATTACGACGCCCAGCTTTCCGACATATTTTTCGAGGAACTCGGGATGCGACGGCCTGACATCTCGCTCGAAGTCGGCTCCGGCAAGCACGGGGCGCAGACGGCCAGGATCCTCGAACGGTTCGAGGCCGTGCTGGAAGAAGGGCCGCCGGGCGGCGGCAGATACGATCGGGTGGTTGTCGTCGGGGACGTGAACTCCACGCTTGCCGCAACCCTGGCGGCCGCGAAGCTGGGCATCCCCGTGGCGCATGTCGAGGCCGGACTGCGGAGTTTCGATCGTTCGATGCCCGAGGAAATCAACCGCATCGTCACCGATTCGCTGGCCGACATGTTGCTGGTGTCGGAACCGGCGGGCATGGACAATCTGCTTCGCGAGGGCCATGCCGAGGAGAGGTTGTACCTGGTCGGCAATGTGATGATCGACACACTCCGCCGACTGCTTCCGAAGGCACAGAGCCGCGACACTCTGGAGCGTGTCAGATTGAAAAAGGGACGCTACGGGGTGGTCACACTACATCGGCCGGCCAATGTCGACGAGCCGGAGACACTTGCGCGGCTGCTGGAGGTGCTCGTCGAGGTCGCCCGCGATCTGCCGCTGGTTTTCCCGATCCACCCACGCACCGAAGCGCGTCTGCAACACTTTGGATTGCTGGACAGGCTAAAGGCCGCCCCGGGGATGGTGCTCCTGCCGTCGCAAGGCTATTTGGATTTCCTCTGTCTGACTTCCCAGGCGCGGGTAATCATCACCGATTCCGGAGGATTGCAGGAGGAATCGACGGCTTTGGGCATTCCATGCCTGACGTTGCGGCCGAATACCGAGCGTCCGATCACGGTCCACGAGGGGACGAGCACGCTGGTGAGTAGCGATCCGAAGCGGCTGCGACAGTGCCTGCGTGCGGTGCTCGACGGCACGTACAAGCAGGGCCGCTGCCCGTCGCTCTGGGACGGTCAGGCCGCAGAGCGAATCGCCGAAGTGCTGGCAAGGACCGCTGCGGCGGAATCGCGGCGGGCTGCATAGCGCGGAGTCGGATGAGAAAGCCGATTTGGATCACGAAAACACGAAAGAAGAACAGCCTCTTTCGTGTTTTCGTGATCCATCTGTCGGAAGAGAACCTCCAACATTCGGCATGGTTCAAATCTCGACGTTGGCAGGTAACAGAAGGTAGATCCCGCTTGCCGAGCGGGATCTGGGCGCGGAGTTGGCGTGCTATCGCCCCACCGAGTGGAAACTTCACTTAGCCGCTCAGGTCCCGCTCGGCAAGCGGGACCTACTGGCTGCGACCCGCTCTTGAACCATGCCCAACATTCCGAGCAAGGGTGTTGATCGGCAGTCTCGGATGGCCTTAGAATACTAAGAGCCTATCCCAAAACCTTGGCGGAGAGGGGGACAGGCACATTTTGCTCCGAAGACTCCGCAAAATGAGCCAGTCCCCGGCGGTTTTGGGATAGGCTCTA
>JAAYEH010000105.1 GCA_012728855.1 Rhodopirellula sp.
GCGACCTGGCCGCGTTCGGAGCGGCGGGCAAGACGACGCGGTTTGTCCAAGAAACCCAACTGAACCGCCTCGTAACCGTCGCTTTCGACGGTCTTGAGTCGGAGCACGTCGCAGGGGCCTGCTTGTATGACCGTGACCGGGATGACTTCGCCCGTGGGGCTGTAGATCTGGGTCATCCCGACCTTCCGGCCGAGTAGTCCGGTACTCATCGTTCTTGCCTTGTTCAGTGCCGCCTCGCGGGATCGTCGCCTCGAAGGGCGGGATTACCCACGCAGCTTCCGTTTCATCGAAAATCCCGAATTCGCTAGGAAAACCGGATTGAATGAGGTCTCGGGGTTTACCGACCGTCCGCCAGGGAAAACCCTAGCGAGCGGTGGCCTTGATTTTAATGTCCACGCCGGCCGGAAGGCTCAGCTTGTTCAACGCTTCGATTGTTTTCGCCGTCGCCTGCATGATATCGATCAGCCGCTTGTGCGTTCTGATCTCGAACTGCTGCCTCGCCTTCTTGTCCACGTGGGGACTCGACAAGACCGTGTAGCGTTCGATGCGCGTCGGCAGTGGAATTGGGCCGTGGACGATCGATCCCGTCCGCTTGGCGGTGTCGGTGATCTCCATCGCGCTTTGATCCAAAACCGCGTGATCATAAGCTTCCATCCGAATCCGGATGATCTCGTTACCTTGGTCCGCCACGGAAGTCCTCCCGTTACCCAATTCCAAATTCTCAAAGAACGCCCCGCCTGACATGGCGGGAAACTCCAAATCCTAACGGCAACGATGGGGTGTGTCAACGGTCAACGGGCGAAAATCCGCAATTTGGCCCGATTCGGTCGAGCCGACGCCCGAGAGTCTCGCTGAATTGCCCGATTTGACATCGCCACCCATGCCAAGCAAGCCCTATTCATCGGCCCGGCAAGCCCAGAGGGTTGAACGCGAATGCGGTTGAGAAGCCCGTTGGAACCCCCGAAGTCCGCTATTTTTGAAAAACGACGAGTTTTGCCTCTTGACAATCGCCCACACAGTACGATAAAACCAAAACTAAGAAACCAAAACTATCTGCCTCGTGGGTCGCCCGGTAGCGCGATCTCGTGGACGGTAGGGTGGGGCGATCGATCGTTCCGGGCAGCGTCTCCACACACGAAAACGTTTGCGGAACGATCGATCGCCCCACCATGTCGCAAGCCCCGACCCCGCTGCCTCGCAAACCCTTTACCAAAAGGAGCTTACAGCCATGGCACGACCGCCGGCCAAGGAGCTTACCCAGCGTGAACTCGAAATCATGCACGTCTTCTGGAACGCCGACGTGCTGACCATCGCCGAGGTTCGCGACCGGCTCGCCGACGAGGGCCGCGAGCTGGCCCATACCACGGTCGCCACGCTCGTCCGAATCCTCGCCGAAAAGGGATTCCTCGATCAGATCAACGCCGAGCGACCGTTCCAATACCGGTCGATTCGCAGTTTCGAGGAGGTCTCGGGCAGTCTGCTGGGCGACGTCGTCGACCGGGTCTTTCGCGGCTCGCGCGAAGAGCTTCTCGCCCGGCTGCTCGACCAACGTAAATTGACCGACGAAGAACGAGCCATGCTCGAATCCATCCTGCGGGAGGAAAAGCCATGAACGCCCTGGGAATCGCCCTTTTGTGGTGCGCCGTCCAAGTCACGCTCGTGAGCCTGCTGGTCGCCGGGCTGTACCTGGCCGTCCGGCGGCTGCGTCCGGCCGCCGCCGCGCCGGTCGTGCTGGCCGGACTGGCAACCGTGCTGCTGCTGTCGCTGCTGGTCCTCAGCCCCTGGCCCCGCTGGAATGTAGCCCAGCCGCCCTCGGCTGTCGTCAACAATGTAGC
>JAAYEH010000106.1 GCA_012728855.1 Rhodopirellula sp.
CACGGCCGCCGCTCAACGTGCTGTTCGTCGCCGTCGACGATCTTCGGCCGCGGCTGGGCTGCTACGGCGAGCCCGGCGTCCGGACGCCGAACATCGACCGACTCGCCTCCGAGGGCGTGGTGTTTCGCAACACCTTCTGCCAGATGGCCTCGTGCAATCCATCCCGGTCATCGCTGCTAACGGGACGCCGTCCCGACACGACGACGATCTTCGACAACCGCCGGACCCTGCGTTCGGCGCTGCCCGACGTCGTAACGCTGCCGCAGCAATTCAAACGGCACGGTTACTTCACGCGTTCGCTAGGCAAGGTCTTTCATGGGACATACCGTAGCGATAAGAAACACGAGGACCCGATTTCCTGGTCCGTGCCCGAGTGGCGTCCGGACTACGTCGGGTATGCGACGCCGGAGGGCCTGGCCGTGCTTCGGCGTCTTCATCCCAAGCCATTCAACAACCCGCGGCAGTCTCCTCAAGAGGTCATGGCCCAGCGTGGCTACAGTGGGCTCATATGGGAATCGCCCGACGTGCCGGACAACGCCTTGATGGACGGCCGCCTGGCCGACAAGGCGGTGGAGACGCTGCGCGAGATCAAGGATCGGCCTTTCTTTCTGGCGGTCGGGTTCGCCAAGCCGCACGCGCCATACGTGGCGCCGAAGAAGTACTTCGACCTCTATGATCCGGACGCCATTGAATTGCCGGTCAACGACCAGCCTCCGCGCGACGTGCCGCCCTTGGCCTCGAACGGCTCGGCAGAGGTCCGGGGATACGTGGGGGTGCCTCGCTCCGGCCCCATTCCGGAGAAGACCCGGCGCGAGATCGTCCGCGCCTACAATGCATGCACGAGCTACGTCGACGCCCAGGTCGGCAAAGTGTTGGACGAACTTACCCGATTGGGCCTCCGCGACAGGACGGTGATTGTGCTGTGGGGCGATCACGGCTACCACCTGGGCCACAACGGGGAGTGGGGCAAAAACACCAACTTCGACGCCGCGGCCCGGGTACCGCTCGTGGTTTCGTCGCCCGGTCTGGCCTCCGGCAAGTCGTCCGCGGCAATTGTGGAACTGGTCGACCTGTATCCCACGCTGTGCGAGGTGTGCGGCGTCCCGACGACCCAAGGACTCGAGGGAACCAGCTTCCGTCCAGTCCTGGAGACACCCGACCGCCCGTGGAAGAAGGCCGCGTTCACACAGCATCCTCGGCCGCTGGGCCAGCCAGGCGCTTCGACGGGCCGGAGCATTCGGACCGAACGGTATCGGCTAACGGAGTGGACCGGCCCGCGGCTGAAACACCCCACCTATGAGCTCTATGACTATCACGACGATCCCGGCGAAACGGTCAATCTGGCACACCGTCCCGAATACGAAGAGCGCCGGAAAGAACTGACGAACCAACTCCACAAAGGCTGGAAAGCCGCCCTGCCCGAGAGAACCGGCGACCGCTAACCGGAGCATTGATCGCCGACACGGGTGATGAGGACAGATGTAGTGCGCAGAACAGGATCGTTGCCCAGTCAGCCGGAAGCACTTCTCACCCAAACGTAGATGGAAGATATCGGTCAATGGGGTTGCGATTCTATTCTGACCACGCGAGGTCACCCAGGCTATGAAACCACGTGATCGCGTCCTCAAAGCGTTGCGGCACGAACAGCCCGATCGAGTGCCGCTGTTCTATCGCGACGTGCCCGAGGTCGACCAGCGGCTCCGTCGCGACCTGTCCATTGACAGCCGCGATGAGCTACTAGGACTCCTCAAAATCGACTTCCGCTGGGTCGAGCCTCGTTACGTGGGTCCGCCGCTTGAGGACGCAGCGACCGGCCGGCGGCGGAGTATCTGGGGCGTCGAGTATCGTTATCTCGAAGCGGGTCACGGCGGCTATTGGGAAACGGTCGCTTCTCCGCTCGCCGGTGTCCAGGAGGTGACTGTCTTGGACGACTACCCCTGGCCGCGGCTCGACTGGTTCGACTTTTCCGTCGTGGCGGAGCAAGTGCGCCGCTACGACGACTTTGCCATCATGACGGCGCCGGGGGTGGCCTCGCCGGACGTGATCGCCACGATCCAGGATCTTCTGGGCATGGAGCAGACCTTCCTCGCCATGAAGCTGTGCCCTGAGTTCTTCTCCGCCCTCGTCGAGCGCATCCTGCAATTCGACCTTGCACTGGTCGAGCAAATCCACCAGGCGGCTGGCGGTCGCATCGATTTCTTCCGAACCGGCTCCGACTTTGGAACCCAGCGGGGCCTACTGCTGGGCATCGACGAGTGGAAACGGTTCTTCCGGCCCGCGTTGGCGGCGATGGGCTCCGTCGCGCGATGCTTCGGTGCGCATCACTACCATCACACGTGCGGTGGTGTGCGCCCCTTGATTCCACATCTGATCGACTGCGGCATCGAGGTTCTCGATCCGCTTCAAGTCACGGCAGCCGGAATGGCTCCGGCCGGGCTCAAGGCCGACTTCGGCGACCAGGTCTGCTTCTCCGGCGGGGTCGACGAGCAGCAGTTGCTCCGGGTCGGTTCCACGAAGGACGTCTGCCGCGGGGTACGTGGACTCCTCGACGTGATGGCGCCCGGGGGCGGTTTCTTCGTGGGCCCAACGCACAATTTCCAAACCGACATCCCCACCGCGAACATCCTCGCAATGTATGAGGCGGCGCGCCAGTGGCGATATCCGTAACCGTTCACGAAACTTGACAAATTGGTATTGCGCCTGGGGAGGATAGCGGTTATGAATGGGGCATGGTACGTGTTTTCACGAAGGCCGATGTGCGTGCGATCGTGGCGGAGGAAGTTGCGCCGCTGAAGGCCCGGATTGTGGAGTTGGAGACGGAAAATGGGCAACTTCGTGCCGGGGTTGCTCGATGGAAGAAGAACTCCTCGACTTCTTCCAAACCGCCATCGAGCGACATCGTCAAGCCGCCGAAGCCGAAACCGCCCGTCGGCAAGCGGCGCAAGCGAAAACGCGGCGAGCAGGCGGGCCAGCCGCGGCACCCATCGCGTCCACGTTCCCTGAACACGATGTTCGCTGAACACGATGTTCGCTGAACACGACCTCGTGTGAGACGCGCCGGTGAATACCGCCAAACGGCGGCCGGTGCGATTGTTTCTTCTGGTTTTGCTTTCATGTCGGAGGATTTTTCGATGCAATGGAACAGGGTTCGGGCCGTCTTTCGGTCCATGCTGGCACTGGCGTTGGCGAGTTCCGTCCTTTCGGCCGTCGCCGGGGCCGCCGAGGAGAACGCAGCGGCGAAGCTGGAGCAGCTCCGTTCGCAGCGACGCGAGCTGGCTCATCGTCAGCGCGGGATTCTCTTTGACAACGATGGAAACGAGCCGGTGAAGCACTGTACCGAGGTGACCCGCGAGGCACTCCTCGCGCCGGAAACGACCCCCCTGGCCGGCACGCAGGTCGACAGCATCTTCTACTGCACCTGGTCGTCGGGATTCGGCCTGTTCACCCACGCCACGAAGATCGGCCAGGTATTCACGTCGAAAGCGATGAGATGGCGCCCGTTTCACGGACAGTCCGAATGCTAAGGTTAATGGGAAGGGGGACGTTTCTTGGTGGTTCAAAGTACCGGTGCCTCTTCTCTTCTGTTCCGATTGGAATGGGGGCCATCACCAGC
>JAAYEH010000107.1 GCA_012728855.1 Rhodopirellula sp.
TCATCCCCTGGCCCAAGAAACTCCTTGACCTATCGCGCCGCATCGACCATGCTCAGCTAAGAATAGTGGACACACGACCACGTCTGTCCCCGCAGCCGGATCCAGCCGCTTTCGCGGCCCGGCTCCGGCAGCTCCTTGGCAATTTGGTTGATAATTCGAGTTCTTCCGGCCGGTCGGCGGAAGGGATCGCGGTCCCCTTCCGCCGCTACATGTCCACCGTACGCGCATCGTACGAAGTGACAGGCTGTCCGGAAACGGGGACTGGCTCCCGGATGTTGTGGTATCACGCTTGCATGTGATTTAGGGTGCCTGTCCCCGTTTCCGGATAGCCTCTGAGACGCCGACGGCGCGAGAAACCGGCGCCTGTTCCCCCAGAAGCGCGTGGTGCCCATGTCCCCTCGGTTTTGAGAAATCGCCAACTTGGGCACCACACCCGCTCGCGTCAATCGTACGACACGCCGCCGCCGGAGCGCAAAGGCGAGAAGCCGCCAAGACCGGAACTCTTCCAAGATGACCGGCCCGAAGGCGGCGTGGCGCCGGTCGGCTGACGCCGGAGGGGCCGGACGGTGGCGTCAACATCGTCGCCCACAAGGATGAACTCGGCTTCGAGCCGCCGATTATCAAGGTTCTGGCCTCGCTTGCGACACCAATGCGATGAATCCAACCGTCGCTGGATCACACGGTTCCACGGCAGCCACGCACCGCCGCTTCCCGCGAACTCCGCCAAGAGGGAAGTTCAGTTCCCGGGGAGCCAAGCAGGCTCCCCGTCAGCCAACGAAGATAAATCGCCATCGAGTCGATCTCGTCGCGAAGCATTGTATGATATTACCGGCTCGTCGCGGGCTGCGGCAGCGACGGCGGATCGAATCCGACGACGGCTGGAATTCCACGGAACTCGAGGTACACGTCTTCCAGGACTCCGGTGCTTGGCTTCGCCAGGCTCAGCCGCCAGGTTTCTCCCTCGGCGGTCGGCTCCCGTTTCACGTGCAGCGACCTCGCATCGCTGATGTCCGCCTGCTCGAAGCGGATCGCACCGGCGGCATCGCGGATCGTGGCGGCGACCCGCTCGCCGTCCCCCTCGCCTTGAACGCGGATCCCGAATTCTCGAACGTCGGCGGGCACCCGGAAATAGTAGTCGCCCCGCGTGTAGATCAAGTGAAACCTTCCCTTGTAGGCGGCCATTGCAACCGGATGCGTGGCGGAGACCATTTGCAGCGTGTTGCGGTCCGCCTGGCCGAGAATCGTGTAAGCGCCGGACGCATCGGCGGTGAACATGCAGTCTGCCTCCTGGCCCGCTTCGATCGACAGGCGGTGGATTTCCTTGCCCCCGGGACTGAGAACCTCGACCGTTGCCGCCTTGCCGTCCTGGCGGCCGACCGTCTGGTGCCGGAGGCAAAGCCGGACCGTGTCGCCCGCGGCGGCGGCCACGAGATACCGCGCCTCGCCGCGGAGGCGATGGACGGGCAGTTTCCGCTCGCTCGGTCGAGAATCGCCGCCAACCGGTTCAAAGCGAAGTCCGTCGAGTGCGACCGGCCGGATCGTCAAGACGGAATCGAAGGGAACCCACTTGTCGATGAGGTCTCGGTCCAGCGCGTAGACCGTCTTTTGGCCGCCGCGCAGAACGGTAATCGTGCCGGTGACGCCCAAGAGGTTGCTTCCCAGCGCATCGTCGTATTTCATTACCGGCCGATCGACCTTCTCGCAGATCGTGCAATCGACGAATTCCACGCCGCCGGTCGCCTGCAAATCGCCCGGGTGGGTGCCGAAGCGGATCGGCGCCGCCAGCGACGGCTGGTCCGACGGGTCGGCGATCGTGCAGTCGACGAACCGCAATTTCACGCCGGTCGGCGGCTTGGAACCGATCCGGATGCCCGCGTGGCCGTCGTCCTCGAACCGGCATTGGACGAAGTCGATCTCGCCTTGGAGCGGACCGGTCTCGCCGCAACTGGTGATCACGCTGGCCGACAGCGCGTTGCTGCCGCGGGTCACGCAGTTTTCGATCCGCAGGGAGACCGGCGCGGAAGTGCCGTCCAACGGCCGGGCGTAGACGTGGATGCCGTAACCCTGGTTGTCCTCGATCGTGCAGTTGCGCATCACGCAGTTGACCAGCCGCTCGCGGGGGTGATTCGGTTCGAAGTCGATGCCGGCGGCGGGGGCCGTGCCGGCGGTGTTCTTAAGCGTGCAGTTTTCGATCAGCAGGTTTTCGGCGGTGATGACGCTGATTCCTTGCCGATAATTGCGGTCGCAGACGACGTCGCGGATGGTGATGTTGCGGTTCGGCTCGCCGTTGCGGCCGACGCCCAGGTAGATGCCGTCGCCGCCCGATTCGGCGAGCGTGAGGCCGGCGATCGTCACCTGGTCGCAGCCGTGGAGGTTGATCACATGGCGCCATTCGGCCTTCTTGTAGGCCGGGCTGTCGTAATCGGCGCGGTGCATCTGCAACGTGGCGCCGGGGCCGGTGAGCCGGATGTTCTTCTTGTTCGTGGCGGTGAAGAGCGAATCCGCCGTGCCATGAAACGCCCCCTTTTTGGCCAAGACGACGGCGCCCGGCTCGAAGACCAGTTCCTGGTCGCTTGCCAGTTCGATCTTATCGACGATCCACGGTCCGGACATCTTCTCGACGACGACCTTTTTCGCTTTGGAGTGGATCGCCGATTGAAGAGCTTCGGTCGACTCCTCGGCGTTGAAGCCCCACCAGGCGGCATGGGCGACGCTTGTCTTTCCGGAGAGAACCTCGCGGATCGCCTCTTCGTTCTTCGCGCCGTCGGCGGCCTGTGCAAACAGCGGGCCGAGGAATACCGTTGCGAGAAACGCTCCGCACGCCGAATGGATCGATATCGCGTTCATCGTTGCCTCCCGATAGGTGTTTTTCTCAAGGGTTTGTTCACGTCGTCTTGACCGAGTATACCTGATTTCTGCAAGCAATTCACCGCCGAAGCCGGGTTCTTGCGGTCGCCAACCCCGCGGCTTAGACTAAGAGCCTATCCCAAAACCTTGGCGGAGAGGGGGACAGGCACATTTTGCTCCGAAGACTCCGCAAAATGAGCCAGTCCCCGGCGGTTTTGGGATAGGCTTTAACACCAGATACCCCGCCGCTTCAACCCACCAGTCAGGAGCCTACCGATGAAACAGCCCACACGGATATTGGCAGTCCTTTCCCTGTTGACGGCCAGCGGGTTCGGCGAGGAACTCGTCTTGGTCGAAAACGGCCGCAGCGACTGCGTGATCGTGTTGCCGGCGGAGCCATCTGCCGTCGAGTCGACCGCCGCCGGCGAACTGCAAAAACACCTCCAGGAAGTCACCGGCGCCAAACTCGAGATCGTCGGCGAAGGAAAATCGCCGACCGCCGTGCGGCGGATCCTGGTGGGGGCGTCGGCGGAAGCCGGGAAGTTGCTCGAGGGCCTGGACCTCCAATCGCTGGGGCACGACGGCATCGTGATGAAGACGTCCGGCGATGCGATCGTGCTGGCGGGCCGGGCGCCGCGCGGCACGCTCTACGCGGTGTATACGTTCCTCGAAGACGTGATTGGCTGCCGCTGGTGGACGGCGACGGAAAGCTTCGCGCCAAAGAAGCCCACGCTGAAAGTTCCGGCGCTCGGCACGGTTTACGCTCCGCCGCTGCGTTATCGCGAATCGTTCTATCGGGGCGCGTTCGAGGGCGTCTTCTCCGCCCGGCTGAAATGCAACGGACACAGCAACAACGTGCCGCCCGAATACGGCGGGCATCACCGCTTCGCCGGCTTCGTCCACACGTTCTATCCCTTGTTGCCGCCCGAACAATACTTCGCCGAGCACCCGGACTGGTACAGCGAGATCGACGGCAAGCGGACGCACGAGCACGCCCAACTCTGCCTGACCAACGACGCTATGCGCCAGGAACTGACCGGCAAGGCGCTGGAGTGGCTCAAGAAAACTCCCGACGTGGGCCTGATTTCCATCAGCCAGAACGACTGGCACGGCCGCTGCCAGTGCGCCGCCTGCCGGGCGGTCGAGGAGGAAGAAGGGGCGGCGTCGGGGCCGCTGTTGCGATTGGTCAACGCCGTGGCCGAGGAGATCGAGAAGGAATTTCCCGACGTGCTGGTGGAGACTCTCGCCTACCAGTACACCCGCCAGCCGCCGAAGAAAGTCAAGCCGCGGCACAACGTGATCGTGCGGCTCTGCTCGATTGAATGTTCCTTCGCACAGCCGTTGGATGGACCGCAGAATGAGGCGTTTCGAAAGGACATCGAGGCCTGGTGCGAGGTGGCGCCGCAGTTGTTCGTCTGGGACTACGTTACGAATTTCTCGAACTACATCCTGCCGCATCCGAACCTCTCGGTGCTGGCGCCGAACGTGCGGTTCTTCGTCGACCACAAGGTGGTGGGACTGTTCGAGCAGGGCGATTACGGCAGCAACGTGGGTGATTTCGTGCGGATGCGGGCGTGGCTCTTGGCGCACCTGATGTGGAATCCGCGGCAGGATGCCGAGAAGCTGATTCGCGAATTCGTCGAGGGATACTACGGCCCGGCCGCGCCGCACCTGTTGGAGTACCTTCAGGTGCTCCAGGACGCCGCGAAACGGAAAGACGTGTACCTCCGCTGTTTCATGCCCAACACGGCCGAATGGCTCGACCTGGAGGACTTGAACGAGGCCGCGAGGATTTACCGCAAGGCCGAGGCGGCCGTTGCGGACGACGCGACCCTTGCGGCGCGGGTTCGCCGCGAGCGGCTGGCCTTGGACCATGTCTGGCTCAACCGATACCACGCGCTGAAACGGAAGGCGGCGGCGGAGAAGGTCGAGTTCCTCGGCCCGGCCGATCCGGTGGCGGCCAGCGAGGAATTCATCCGCGTTGCCGAGGCCAACGACCCCGGCCAATACCGCGAGGGCCGGCCGTTCGCCGAGTTGGCCGATAAGTTGCGAAGGCGATTCCGGCCGGCCGGGCCGCCGCCGGAAGCTTGCAAGGATCTGCCGGCGGACGGCTGGGTCGACATCCAGGACAACGAGTTCAACCTGGCCAACGCGGGTCAATGGGCCGAAACCATTGAAGACCCGCTCGCATCGGACAAGTTTGCCGTCCGCATGCCGGGCGATCATTACGAATGGGCGACGAGTTGGCCGTTCAGCGAGGATCTTGGCGACGGCGTCGCTTGGCGCTGCTTTGTGGCGGCACGTTGCGAGGCCTCGGCCACCGGCGGGCCGGCGATGACAATGGGCATCTACGATTACACAGCCAAGCGGAACGTCGCTCATCGGCAGGTGGGCGTCGAGGAGTCGATCGGGGAAGGTTATCGCGTGTTCGATCTGGGGACGCAGAAGCTGACCAAAGGCATGTCGTTCTGGATCGCTCCGCCGAAGAGGCCGGGGGAAGTGAAAGCGGTTTTCGTGGACCGCATCTTCCTGATTCGCGACAAGTAGAAGCAAGTGCAGGCGGGACACTCCGTGGCCGGCGGTTCGATCGTAAACGGCGACATTCCGCGCCATGCGCCCCTCTGGGTTCCCGACCTTGTGCTGTCGCCCGCTGCCGCCACGAGATGTTTGTCGAGATAGCCCCCGCGTCTGCCGTTGCCGCCCCGCTGCCTTTCCATTTCTCGGAGGGTTTTGTCAAAGACGCTTGACGCGGCTACTTGCGATTCGATCTCGATCGCGGTATCCTATGTACGGATGTGAACTAATAGCCTACAGCCGGAGATGGATCGATGGGACTCGGCCAGAACAAGGTTTACCAGGGCGATTGTCTCCAGCGGCTTGCGGAGATCGACGCGGAAGCTGTTGATCTGGCATTTGCCGACCCGCCGTTCAACATTGGCTACGACTACGACCTTTACGACGACCGCCGTTCTCGGAACGAGTATATCCAGTGGTCGAAGGCGTGGATGGCGGCCGTCTACCGCGTTCTCAAGGGGACGGGCACGTTCTGGCTCGCCATTGGCGACGAGTACGCCGCGGAGTTGAAGCTCATTGCCCAGCAGGACGCCGGGTTCATCTGCCGCAGTTGGGTCATCTGGTATTACACGTTCGGTGTCAATTGCGTTCGCGGATTCAGCCGGTCGCACACGCACTTGTTCCACTTCGTCAAGGATCCGGATCGTTTCACATTCAACGGGCACAACGAAGCCGTGCGCGTTCCCTCGGCCCGGCAGCTCGTTTATCGGGACGCCCGCGCAAACCCGAAAGGCCGGCTTCCCGACAACACGTGGATCTACCGCCCGCAGGACGCACCCGCGTCGGCTTTCGCGACAATGCATGATACCTGGTATTTCTCTCGGGTCGCTGGAACGTTCAAAGAGCGTGAAGGGTTTCACGGATGCCAGATGCCGGAGCAATTGCTGGGTCGAATTATCCGCATATCCAGCAATCCTCAGGAACTCGTGCTCGACCCATTTGCCGGGAGCGGCACTACGATGGCAGCAGCCAAGAAGCTCGGACGGCGTTGGCTTGGCATCGAATTGTCGGCAGACTACGTCAAGAGAATCAATCATCGCATTGCGGCCGCGAAGGTAGGCGATCCGTTGGACGGGCCGGCTGATCCGTTGCGGAGCGCCCCCAAGACGTCTGCGGGAAAGAAGACGGTGCGAATGCGCAGCGGCCGTCCATTACCCGACCTGGACCAGGAGACCGAACGGGGCATCATCGACGCCTACCGAACAACGTGTGAGGGAAATTCCGCCGACTACCTGCTCTGCGATCCCGAGGTCGATGCGGCATTCGTTGCCGCGTGCCGGAAGAAAGGCGTGCCTGGCGACGCCTACGTGTGGAACCGGCTGCTGCTGAGAATCCGGAAGGCCGGGAAGCTCCCAAAAATGGACACAAACCGGAAGAGGCTCACGTTCGAGGAGATGGACGAGTACAGTTTCGCAAGCGAAATCGCGACGCAGCTCGTCAGTACAAACTATAACTATTCGCTCGACGACATCCTGTGCTCCCCTCTGGCTGCAACCGAGTTCGACGAAATCGCGCAGCAACTGGCACCGGGCTTCTCGTCATTCGAGTATCGATGGGCGGCTTTGGCTATTCGGAAGAGGGCGGCTCAGTCGAAGTCGCTGGCAAAGAAGCAACCCTTTCGTGCTTGGTTGGAGAAAAAGCTTCCTCGGTCAACGCGTCTGACGCAATGCAGGACGGCCAGTTACGAGCAGCCGGGCGTATACGTCTTATCGAATGAAGATTGCCCTTTGTATGTGGGCGAGACATTCAATTTCAGGAAGCGGGTGGAGCGAACGCTGACAGCGAATTGCTCCACCTGCTGGCCAGATCGAGAGATCCAAAGGGTGGTGTTTATACCTCCTGGAGACAGCCCACACCAGCAGCACGTTTTGCAGGCCGTGCTGATGCGCCGAGAAGAACCCCTGCTTAACTGGCAGTTTCTTTGGCCGGATCTGTAATCGGCCTTTCGGTGGAGATACTCCTGCCGAATGAGGCCCGATCGAGCGCACAGCGATCGCTTGCGATCTGTTTTCTGTTCGAGAGCGAGGTTTTGATTTGGTTGTTGTTGCGCTATTGGGATCACTCGCTCGGCAAGCGGGTTCTGCTTTCACCAAGGCCGCAAATAACTTCGCGGGCCCCGCGGCGGCGGCTTCGGCTGCCAATAGGTGTCCGCTTCCGGGTGGATCTCCCGCTCGAGCGGATCGCGACCGATAAGTCGCATCACTATTCCGATCGGCGTGATGATGGCATAGTAGACCAGCGCCAAGGCCGCCTCCCCGACCACGATTCCGATCGGGATCGTCGCGAAACTCAACCCGATGAAGGCCGGCGCAAGCCCCCGCGGCCAAAACAGGCCCAGAGTCGCCATCACGGCGCCGATGGCCACGGACAGTGAGATCGCCGTCCGCCCGCCACCCCAGAGCCAGGCCAGGGCGGGCAAGGCGACGAGCGCGATCAGCCCAAACTGCCGGAGTTGGCGGGCCGTCGGGCGGAAGTTCATCGCGAGCAGTGCCATCGGCTAGTCCATTGCGAATTGGGCCAGGTGCCGGGCGCGGGCTTCGCCGCCGATCTTCCGATTCTGTTCCTCTTTGAAGAGAATGTGGCGGCCAAGAACCAGCACGTCCATCTCGGTCATCAGAAAACAGCGGTAGGCATCGTCCGGCGTACAAACGATCGGCTCGCCGCGGACGTTGAAGCTCGTGTTGATCAATACGCCGCAGCCGGTCCGCTCGTGGAACCGGGTCAAAAGCTGGTACAACAGCGGATGGCGGCGCCGATCGACCGTCTGCACCCGCGCGGAGTAGTCGACGTGGGTCACCGCCGGAATCGACGAGCGGCTGAAATGGAGTTTTTCGATCCCGAACGCCGACCGCTGCTCGGGGGTGATCGGACGGCGAATGTCCTCTCGCAGCGGCGCAACCAGGAGCATGTAGGGGCTCTCTTCGCCCGGCCGCATGTCGAAGTATCGGTGGACGTGCTCCCGCAATACGATCGGCGCGAACGGCCGGAACGACTCGCGGTGCTTGATCTTGAGATTCATCACCGACTGCATCCGCTCGCTCCGCGCATCGCCCAGGATGCTGCGGGCGCCCAGCGCGCGGGGGCCGAATTCCATCCGCCCCTGAAACCAGCCGACGACCTTCTCCTCGGCAATCAGCGCGGCCACCGTGTCGCAGAGACAATCGTCATCCGCCGCCGTGGCGTAAACCGCCCCGTGGCGGTGGAGCGTTTGGAGGATTTCATCGTCGGAAAAGGAAGGGCCGAGAAACGAGCCCTCTTGCCGGTCGAGGTCGGTGGCCTGCCGCGGGTTTTCCAGCAGTTGGTGCCAGAGAAACAGCGCCGTGCCCAGGGCTCCACCGGCGTCTCCGGCAGCCGGTTGGATCCAGAGCTTCTCGAACGGCCCTTCGCGGAGGATGCGGCCGTTGCCCACGCAGTTCAGCGCCACACCGCCGGCAAGAACGAGGTTTTTCATGCCGGTTTGCCGATAGAGATGCCATGCGCTGCGGACCATCACCTCCTCGGTGACCGCCTGGACCGACGCCGCCAGGTCCATCTCGCGCTGGGTGATCTCCGACTCGGGCTTCCGCGGCGGTCCGCCGAAGAGCGCGTCGAACTTGCGGGAGGTCATCGTCAGGCCCTGGCAATAGTTGAAGTAGCGCATGTCCATCCGGAAGGAACCGTCTTCCTTCAGGTCCATGAGCTTATCGAGAATGACGTCCTGATAGAGCGGGCGGCCGTAGGGGGCCAGTCCCATCAGCTTGTACTCACCGCTGTTGACCCGAAAGCCCGTGTAGTAGGTGAACGCCGAATAGAGCAGGCCGAGCGAGTGGGGAAAACGCAGTTCGTGGGTCAGTTCGATGCGATTGCCGCGGCCGATTCCGCAACAGGCGGTCGACCATTCGCCGACGCCGTCGAGGGTGAGAATGGCCGCTTCGTCGAACGGCGAGGGGAAGAATGCGGCGGCGGCGTGCGACTGATGGTGGTCGGTAAAGGCGACGCTGCCGCGGTAGCGTCCGCGGAGCCCGGCGCGGATCTCTCGCGGCAGGTGCAGCTTTTGTTTCAGCCACAGCGGCATCGCCCGGCGGAAAGATCGGTATCCGGCCGGCACGAAAGAGAGATAGGTCTCCAGCAGCCGTTCAAACTTCAGCAAAGGCTTGTCGTAGAAGCCGACGTAGTCGAGTTGCTCCGGTTCGAGAGCCGCCTCGCCGAGGCAATAGTCGATCGCTTGTTGGGGAAAGCCGTGGTCGTGCTTCTTGCGGGTGAAACGCTCCTCCTGGGCGGCGGCGACAATACGGCCATCGACGACCAGCGCCGCGGCCGAGTCGTGGTAAAACGCCGAGATTCCCAGGATCGCCGTCATGAGGTCTCTCAGTAGATCCCGCTTGCCGAGCGGGATCTTGCGCCGCCGATAGCCGCAGCGACATGCCAGATGCGGGTCCGGCCGACAGGTTCCGCTCGGCAAGCGGAACCTACCGAAAAGATCCCGCTCGGCAAGCGGGATCTACTTTGGTTTACCCGAGGCGGGTTGGGACGGTCAAGGTCACTTCGCCACGCTTTGGTAGGCGTCCAACGAGATCGCTTCGGCCGGAAAGAGGGGCGCGGGCAACGGCGACGGGCTGCGATCGCCGATCGAAGGGGCCGGTTCGGGCGTCGTCGTCGGCGGGGCCGTGGCCCGATCGAGCCAATGGGGGGTGCTTGGTGACGTGTTGCCACTGGGCAGAATGGGACGTTCCATCGACCCCATCGAGGGGCGCAACGTCATTGCCCCAGTGGCCAGCGTGAAGGGCCGCAAGGCGACGTGCGGGATGCGAACCAACAGGAGCAAGGCGGTCAACCGTGCAACGCCGGAGACCACGAACAGTGCCAGGTAGGCCTGCGTCGTGGCACCCATCGCCGCCAGCCAGACTCCGCCGAGTAGCGATCCGAACACGACGGCCGCCGCATTGGCCAGATTGAAGACGGTCAGAATCGCCACGCGTTGCCGGCTCGGGATGCTCTCGAAAAACAGCAAGAGCATGGCCAATTCGTAGCCCGCCCAGGCAATGCCTGAAAGGACTTGGAGCCCTAGCAGGAAGTAGAAAGAATCCGAGAGGATCCAGAGGGCGGAAATCGGGCTGATTGCCAATCCGCCGATCCACAGGAGCCGCTTGGCCCCCCAGCGATCGGCAAGCCGCCCCATCAGCGACAGTGCCAGGATCTTCGCCACGTAGGCCGCGCAGATCAGCGCCACGAAGTCCGCATAGGAGAACATCAGGTGCCGGAGCATGTAAGGCGTGAAGTAGGGGCCGGCAATCTGGACGGACGTCTGGACTGCCAGCATGTAGAGCAGAATTTTGGCGATACGTTGATGCTGGGCTTGGACCAACAGTTGTCCCGGACGGAGCGACCACAGTTCGCCGCCAGGCGGATTCGGTTCACTCTGACGGCTGAGAAAGCGGGCGGAGACGAGTCGGCTGCCCCCGGCGACCAGGAAGAGCAGGGCGAACGGCAACAGCGGCTCGCCCAGCGAAGTTCCCGCCTGGAGCGTCATTCCACCCAGCAAGAAACCAGCCAGCAGGCCGAATTGGGCGATCAGCGTCCGTTTGGCGAAGTAGTGGTTGCGGAGCCGTTCCGGCACCAGACCGCCTACCCACGTATTCCACGAAGCCCCGCCGGCTTGTCCCGTGGCCCAGTAGACCGATGCGACGGCAAACACGACCAGCATCGGCATTCTTCCCGCTACGGCGGCGCCGAACAAGGGCACGAACGCCAAGGCCTGGATCGTGGCGCAAAGAACAACCCAGCGACGATGCGACCGCAGCCGCCGCACCACATACGGTGAAATCAATTGCAGCACCGCGCCGATCAACATCGGCACCGTGGCGACCAGTCCCGAGGCGACCTGGCTGGCCGAAAGTGCAAGCACAAAGGCGGGCAGATAGGTTTCGCCAACGCCCACCATCACGCTCGCCGCCGCTCCGTCGGCGGAGATCGCGCGCAGATCCTCCCGCAGCTTGCCCAAAGAATGCTCCCGCCCCGTTCCGGCCGTACGCGTATATGGCGCCCACGACGATCGCCCCCAATCGTCGCTGGATTGAAAGTTGAAAACGGCCACAGCGGAGCAAAGCGGGTGCCAATCTCGCGCAAAGCCGAAACGATGACGTCCGCTCGTCCAACGTACGTCAGGCTTTCCAGCCTGACATAGCGTCTGCCGACAGCAGGTCCGCCAGGCTACAAAGCGTGCCGTACACGGTCAGCCGTTAACCACGGTGGTCAACGATGAACCACTTCGGCGCCGATTGTCGTCCACTGCCGCTTCCGCAAGAATCGCCGTATCCTCTCAAACATCGCGAATCGCCCCAATCCATGCAAGGAAGCGAATTCCTTGCCTGGTGTGGCACTTGATTTGCATCCCGTGCCGCGATTTGTATGGCTTGTTTTCAGTGATGGATCTATGCCCTGCATCGGCTTCACGCGGCGGTCAGGCGGGCCCGAGGATTGGGGCGAACCGTTGCGTCTGGGCCCTGGCGGGCACATTCGAAGGAAAGCTCGAAATGACGAATCTCGACAGAGAGTCCGCCTCAACAACTCTCACCATGGATGAAGAACCTCCTGATGTTCCCCTACGTGTCCTGGACGTACCGGCGCGCTCTTCGCCCTCCCACCACGGGACCAGTCGTCTCGCCGATGATCGCTCGCTCTTCCCTGACCTGACCTATCTTTCCCGCCGCCGCCGTAGTCATCCCCAAACCCGCGCGTTCCGCCGAACATTCTTTTCCGAGGCGACCGATAAAGAATGGAACGATTGGCGCTGGCAATCGCGGAAGCGGATCCGGACGGTCGAGCAAATCGAACGGATGCTGGTGCTGTCCGACGATGAGCGGCAGGCGCTGGTCGAAGCCGGATCGATGCTCCCGGTCGGCGTTACCCCTTATTACATGAGCCTCATCTCCCGGACCGATCCCCTCCAGCCTCTCCGCCGCACCGTGATTCCAACTTTGGGCGAATTCACCCGCACTAAGGGTGAGGATGACGACCCGCTCGGTGAGGATCATCACAGTCCTGTTCCGGGGCTGGTTCATCGCTACCCCGATCGGGTTCTCCTGCTGGTGCTCGACTTCTGCTCTACCTATTGCCGCTATTGCACTCGCAGCCGCGTGGTCGGTCACGGTGAGATCCTCCCCAGTGAAGCACGGCTGGAAAAGGCGCTAGACTACATCCGGCAAACGCCCACCGTCCGCGATGTCCTGCTCTCCGGCGGCGATCCGCTCGCCTTGAGTGACGAACGGCTCGATTGGCTGCTTGGCCAACTGCGGGCCATCCCGCATGTGGAGTTCGTCCGGCTCGGCACGAAGATGCCCGCCGTCTTGCCGCAGCGGATTACGCCCGAGTTGTGCCGCGTGCTCCGTAAGTATCATCCGCTCTGGATGAGCCTGCACTTTGTCCACCCCGAGGAGTGTACGCCCGAGTCGTTCCGGGCCTGTGGCCGATTGGCCGACGCAGGGATTCCGCTCGGCTCGCAAACGGTGTTGCTGAAAGGGGTGAACGACAGTGTGGAGACGATGAAAGAATTGGTACATCGTCTTCTCCTTATGCGTGTCCGACCGTACTATCTCTATCAGTGCGACCCGATTTCCGGCTCGTCGCACTTCCGCACGCCCGTCGCCAAGGGGCTGGAGATCATTGAAGGGCTCCGCGGCCACACCACCGGTTATGCGGTGCCGAACTATGTGATCGACGCCCCCGGCGGTGGTGGGAAAATCCCGCTCCAGCCCAACTACGTGGCCGGGCGCGACGGGGATTTCCTCCTCCTGCGGAATTACGAAGGGCAAGTTTATCGCTATCCGGATCCGCTGGCCGATTGACAAGACCTTGCATGGTTCAAGAATGGGGTGTCCCCGTTTTTGAACCATGCATCCGTATCCAGGCCGGTTTTTCTACATGGAGTCTGCCGGACAGGCAGGTTATATGGAGGATGAATCTCTTTGTGTGCGTTGTTCCCGACTGGAGAAAACCTGTTGTCAACGGTCGGAGATTTATGTTACCCCGGGTGATGTCGAGCGGATCGGCGAGCAGCTTGAGCGGTTCGACTTTTTCGAATACCGCCTGCCGGCCAATGCCGACTACGCGGACCAAGACGACGATCCGGCCTGGCAAGAGTATGTGTTCCAGGCCGACGGAACTCGCCGCGTCCTGAGGCGGCGGCCAGGGGGCGATTGCATGATGCTCGGCCCCCACGGGTGCCGGTTGCCGTGGGAGGTGCGGCCGCTGGTCTGCCGCCTCTATCCCTACGACTACGACGAACGGGGCATCAAGCCCCAGTTGCTGCACGGTTGCCCGGTCCATTTGCTCAAGCCGGGCGAGAGCCTGATCGCCGTGCTCGACATGAACATCGATGCGGCCCGCCGCTGGCATGGGCAGCTTTACGAGGAAATTCGGCTGGAGACGATGGCGAATGTTGATCGGCTTGACCTACGACCTGCGTGCTGAGTACCTGGCCGCCGGTTACACCGAAGACGAAACGGCGGAATTCGACCGTCCCGATACGGTCGACGCGCTCGATTCCGCCTTGCAGACCCTCGGCCACGACACCGACCGCATCGGCCATGCCCGCCAACTGGTCCGCCGCTTAGCGGCGGGCGACCGCTGGGATCTGGTGTTTAATATCGCCGAGGGGATGCATGGGCTGGGCCGTGAGGCGCAGGTTCCGGCGCTGTTGGACATCTACCGGATCCCCTATACCTTCTCCGACCCGCTGGTGATGTCGCTGTGCCTGCACAAGGGCCTGACCAAACTGGTGGTCCGAAATGCCGGAGTGCCCACGCCCGACTTCGCCGTCATCGAGCGTGCCGACCAAATTGAAGCGGTCGACCTGCCGCTGCCGTTGTTCGCCAAGCCGGTCGCCGAAGGGACCGGCAAGGGGGTTTGCCCGGCCTCGAAGATCATCGACCGGCGGTCGTTGGGTACGGTCTGCCGGGATTTGTTGGCGCGGTACGGCCAGCCGGTGCTGGTGGAGACTTTTCTCCCGGGACGCGAGTTTACCGTCGGAATTACCGGCACCGCCGCCGAGGCCACGGTGCTCGGCGCGCTGGAGATCGTGCTCAACGCCAGCGCGGAGCAGGAGGTCTACTCCTACGTCAACAAGGAGCGCTGCGAGGAGTTGGTCGAGTATCGAGCGGTCCGTGGTGAAACTGATGAAGAAGTCCGCCGCGCCGAGTCGATTGCGTTGGAAGCGTGGCGGGCGTTAGGCTGCCGCGACGGCGGGCGGGTCGATCTGCGATCGGACGGCGATGGCGACCCACATTTCCTTGAAGTGAACCCCTTGGCCGGACTGCATCCCCAGCACTCCGACCTGCCGATGATCGCCACGGCCGTCGGATGGTCGTACGTCGAATTGATCGGACGGATCGTCCGGTCGGCGACCGAACGGGCCGCCTCGGGCGATTCGGTCGATGATAAGCCTCGTTTCGCGGAGCGCGCCTGATGCGCGTTTGCCTGCTGCACAACGCCGTCGCGCCGGACGCGTCTCAGGCCGAGCGCGACGTGCTGGTCCAGGTGGAGGCCGTTGCCGAGGCGCTGCGTTCGCTGGGGCATGAGCCTACCCAACTTCCCTGCACCCTCGACCTTGAGGCAGCGCGCCGCCGGCTCACAAGCGACAATCCGGAGGTGGTCTTTAACCTGGTGGAGTCCTTGGGGGGATCCGACTGGCTCAGCTTTCTGGCGACGGGCCTGCTCGACGCTTTGGGGATCCCTTATACCGGCTCCTCAACGGCGGCAATGATGATTTCCACGCACAAGCTTCTCTCCAAAGACCGTCTTCGCCAGGCCGGCCTGCCCACGCCCGCTTGGCTCGCCGTGGCGAAAGCCGGAGAAAGATCGCCGCTTTCGGTTTTCACAGCCGGCACGTCGTATATCATCAAGGCAGTGGCGGAGCACGCCTCTTTCGGCCTGGATGAGCACTCGCTGGTGACGCCGGCGGAGGAAGCGGCGCTGGTCGCCCTTGTGTGGCGCGCCACTGCCGAAACGAAGCGGGAATACTTCGCCGAGCAGTTTATCGTGGGCCGCGAGTTCAACCTTTCGGTCCTCGCCGGTTCCGCCGGCCCGCAGGTTCTCCCGCCCGCGGAGATCGATTTTTCGGCATTCCCGCCGGGCAAACCGTGGATCGTCGGCCAGCGGGCCAAGTGGGAAGAGGGCTCGTTTGAATACGCGAACACACCCCGGCAGTTCGGATTCTCCGCCTCCGAGCAACCGTTGGTCGAGTGGCTAAAGACCCTGGCGAGGCAGTGCTGGGCCGTCTTCGGCCTCGGCGGCTATGCGCGGGTGGATTTCCGCGTCGACGCCGCGGGGCAGCCGTGGATTCTGGAAGTGAACGCCAACCCGTGCCTCTCGCCCGACGCCGGTTTTGCCGCCGCGCTGGCGCATGCCGCCATCCCGTTCGAGGCGGCCGTGGCGCGAATCCTCGACGATGCGTTGGCGAATCGGGAAGGGGTGTGATCGATGTTCGTTATCCGCCGCATTCACGACGACGCCTTGCCGGTCAATAAGGAGGCGATCCTGCAGGTCCAGGAAATCCTCCGATCGCGGTTTTCCGCCGTGCGGCCGGAAGACATCGATCAACTCGCCGAGAAGCTCCGCAATCCCTTTAAGCAGCGGTTTCGCACGATTCTCTTTGTCGCCGAACGTCAATCCAAGGTGCTCGGCTTCGCCCTGTTGATGCACGAACCAGAGTTGCATTTCTGTTATCTCGACTTCATTGCCTCGGCCAAGGGGCTCACCGGCCGGGGGATCGGCGGCGCGCTGTACGAACGCGTCCGCCGCGAGGCGTTTGCCTTGCAGTCGCAGGGATTATTCTTCGAATGCCTGCCCGACGATCCGAAGGATTGCAGCGACGCGCAAATGGTCCAAATGATCAAGGAAAACGCTTCCAGGATCCGTTTCTACGAACGCTACGGCGCGCTTCCGGTGATCGACAACGCCTACCAGACACCCGTCCGGCCCCAAGACATCTACCTGCCCTACCTGATGTTCGACGGCTTGGACCGGGGAGCGCCGCTGCGGCGGGAGTTCGCCCGCAAGGTCGTGCGGACGATCCTCGAACGGAAGTACGGCTACCTCTGTCCTCCAGAGTACGTCGAGAAAGTCGTTCAGTCCTTTCGCGACGATCCGGTCCGTCTCCGTGAGCCGAAGTACACCAAGAAAGTCGTTCCGCACACGCCGGCGACTCGCATCCGAGGGGAGCTTGCCGGACTGGTGGTCAACGAGAAACACGACATCCACCACATCCGTGAACGCGGCTACGTCGAGTCGCCGGTGCGGATCAAATCGATCCTCTCCGAGTTGGAGCCGATGGGTTTGTTCGAAAAGGTCGATGCCCGCAACTACTCCGACAAGCACATCCTGGCCGTACACGACTCGGAGTTCGTCGAATATCTTCGGAAGGTCTGCGCGGGGGTGAACGAGGGGAAATCGCTCTACCCCTATGTCTTTCCGATCCGCAACGCCGCACGGCCGCCCAAGGATCTGTCGGTGCGGGCGGGCTACTACTGCATCGACACCTTCACCCCCTTGAACCGCAACGCCTTCCTGGCCGCCAAGCGCGCCGTCGATTGCTCGCTCCGCGCGGCGGACCTCGTCCTCGCCGGACGGCGATTGGCGTATGGGCTGATCCGCCCGCCCGGCCATCATGCCGAGCGCCGCGTTTTCGGAGGTTTCTGCTACTTCAACAACTGCGCCATTGCGGCAAACTATCTCAGCGCGCAGGGAAACGTGGCCATCGTCGACATCGACTACCATCACGGCAACGGCCAGCAGGAAATCTTCTACCGCCGCAGCGACGTGCTCACGGTCTCGCTCCACGGTCATCCTAACTTCGCCTACCCTTATTTCAGCGGATTCGAAGATGAACGCGGCGAAGCGGAAGGAGAGGGCTTTAATTGGAACTTCGCGCTGCCGGAAGACCTCGACGGCGGGCAGTACCGCGAGGCTCTGGCCAAGGCGTTAAAAAAAGTGGTTGATTTTGCGCCGACGATCCTGGTGATCGCTCTGGGCTTGGACACCGCCCGCGGCGACCCCACCGGCACTTGGCACCTCGGAGGCAAGGACTTCCATGCCAACGGCCGCATGCTCGGGGAACTTGGGCTTCCGACGCTGGTAATTCAGGAGGGGGGGTACCGCACGCGGACCCTGGGCGCCAACGCCCGCCGCTTCTTTGAAGGACTCGTAGCGGGGATGCAGCCGTGATGAACAACGCGACGGCCGATTCCGCGAATCTTCCGACCTTCCGCACCGCCGTTGGCCCGGAGGATCGGCAGGTTGTCCGAACGATCGTCGCATCGACCGGTTTCTTCAATCCGGCCGAAATCGACATCGCCGTGGAACTGGTCGAGGAACATCTCGCCAAGGGCGCCGAGCAAAGCGGCTACTACTTCGTCTTCGCCGAGTGCGACGCACGCACGGTGGGCTATTCCTGCTACGGCCCGATCGCCGGCACCCAGCAAAGCCACGACCTCTTCTGGATCGCCGTCGACCGGTCGCATCAAGCGGCGGGCATCGGGCGGCGTCTGCTGATCGAAACAGAGAGAAGGATTTACCAGTGCGGCGGACGTCGTGTTTATGTGGAAACCTCCAGTCGCGATCAGTACCTCCCCACTCGGACCTTCTACGAGCGATGCGGCTACCATCGCGAGGCGATCCTTGAAGACTTCTACGCCCCCGGCGACGGCAAGGTGATTTACGTGCGAGCGCTCGAGTCCGAAGAATTCCAGCAAGAGCCTATCCCAGAACCTCACGAGGGGAAGGGGACAGGCACATTTTGCTCCGAAGACTCCGCAAAATGAGCCAGTCCCCGACGGTTTTGGGACAGGCTCTAAGATTTCTACAGCCCGGCAACCAGTTTCCGAAGGATCTTGTAATCGGTCTTGCCGGTGCCGAGCACGGGAATTGCCTCGATGTGGCGAACTTCGTCGATCCGCATCACGCCGCGGAAGCCGGCGCCGGCGAGGATCTTGTTCGCGTCGCGGAGCGGAATCTCCCCGGTGGTGAAGAGCACGATGCAGCGGCCCCCCGGGGTCTCTATGCCTTCGACGGCTACCCGGGGCCCGTCTTCCGTCGGCGGGTAGAGCCGGGCAAAGGGCTCCTCCAAGGCCGGCAGTGAGACCATTTCGCCGCCGATTTTCAAGAATCGTTTCAGCCGGCCGCGGAAATGGATGTAGTTGTCTTCATCCAACTGCACCAGATCGCCCGTGTAGTACCAACGCTTCCCCTCCACCTCCAGGAAAGGATCGGGGCCGTCGTAATTCAGGTAACCGGAGAA
Source organism: Rhodopirellula sp. (assembly GCA_012728855.1). Lineage (GTDB taxonomy): Bacteria > Planctomycetota > Planctomycetia > Pirellulales > Thermoguttaceae > JABWBD01. The sequence goes on from JAAYEH010000107.1 coordinate 18,692, forward strand.
GACCGAAGGGCCGTGGACGAGCAGAATCCCGGTTGCCCCCGTCGGCAACGGCCGCTTCGTATCGGGATCGACCACTAAGACCTCCACGCCGTCCAATGGCGGCCCGACGGTTCCCTGCTTGATCCGATCCAGACGGTTTCCCGCCACCACGGGCGAGCATTCGGTGATTCCGTAACCCTCAATAATCTTCGCCGACGGCGCCAGGTCTTTCGCGCGAATGAAGATCGCCTCCGGACATTTCTCGGCGCCGGTGACCACGACACGAAGCGAACGGAGATCATCGGGACCGGCCACGGCGAACATGTAGCCGAGAAAGGTCGGGGTAGTGACCATGATCGTCGTGCGATAGGCGGCCGCGGTCGCCACCAGTCCGGCGGCGTCGGTCGGATCGGGATAGTGGACCGCGCGGATTCCGCCCAGGATCGGCGCCAGCACGTTACCCATCAAACCAAAGCTATGAAACGGCGGCAGGAATGCCAGCAAAGAGTCGGCGGGGGTCATTCCCAGAACCCGGATCGAAGCCCGCACGTTGCTGATCAGATTCCGGTGCGACAGAGGCACGGCCTTGGGAGTGCTCTCCGACCCGGAAGTGAAGAGCACCACGGCCGGCTCGTTGGGATCCGGCCGGGGCGCCTTGCGAAGAAATCGTTGCGGGACGAGATACGTGGCCGAGAGGACCGACAAAGATTCCAGTTTTCCAATTTCCTCGCGGAGATCCTCCAGAAACACATACTCCGCCCCGCCGATCTCGATCCCAAGCCGGTCGATGAGCCTCCGCGAAGTAATCACGCGGGTAATCTGAAGCGTTTCCACGGCATGGGCGAGATTTCCCGGCCCGGTCGTCCAATTCAACAGCGCCGGCAGCTTGCCGGCAAGGTGGCTGGCGAAGAAGACCACGTCGCCGGCTACCGAGGCGGGGAGCATGACGCCGAGGGCGTTGCCCGGCAGGGCTTCCAGCCGCTTGCTCAGCAGTTTCGCCCCCACCAACAGCCGCCGATAGCTGAGCGCACCCGAAAGCCGATCGGCAACTGCCACGTCGTCGGGATGCTTGAAAACACGTCGGAGAAACGCCTCGTCCAGCGTCTCGCCCAGGATCGCCGCCTCCTCCATGGTGCTCGGCCGGCGGTCCCAGAGCGGCGGCACACGGATCACTTTGTCGTCCCCGTTGACCGCCATGCCCGCGGCCAACGCCCACAGGTCACCGAGCGTATCGCCGACGCGGTCCGAGCGGAAACCGAAACGATCCTCGATCTTCAACGCGATTTCCATCCGTTCGAGACTATCCAATCCGAGTTGTTCCAGCGTGGTTTCCGACTGCCGGTCTTCTTCCGGCACCGGATGGCCCAGATGCTCCTCGATCATCTCCTGAACTGCCTGAATCGTCGCCGGCTTGATCTTCGAAAGATCGATCTGAAGCGCGGCGTCCGGATCGGGGAATTCAAATTCTCGCGGCCCGAAGATAGCGTGATAGGGAACGAACGTGGGGGGCTCCGGCCCTTCGGCGTTGTACCACAATTCCAGGAAGGGATTGAGCTGTTCGCGATCCGCGCCGGGCAGGCGACTGGGGTCGATCCGCTCGACCGTAATGGTAACGTCGCGGCGCGGGGCGAAGGCCAACAGGTTCAGGGCCATCCATCCGATGGCACGGAGTGCGCAGCGTGCCAGGTTCGGCGACTCGCCCGTGCGGGAGTAGGAGAACATGCTCCCGCAGAGCCCGCGGGTTCGCACCAGGACGATGTTGACGTGTGGGCAGCGCTGGAGGATATCGGCCGCCGCTCGCGATGCCCCGATACGTTCGATTCCACGACGTTGCGCCCGCCCCGACGGATAAATGAGGAAGTTTTCACCTCGCTTCAGCCCTTCGACAACCGCGTCGATCATCGCCATGGTCTGTTCGCGGGCGTCGTGGCTGTGTTCCGTCAGATCGGGCACTTCCTGCGCTTCGACCAGTCGCATCATGGGATACAGCACGGCGCCGCGGTACATCCTCTCGGTCACCACCGGCCGAATGGGGCCCCGGAGGTGAAGATGGCTGAGAACCAGCGGCGGGTCGATATAGGCGGGATGATTAGGCATCACCAGCGTCGGCCCGCTCAAACCGTCGAGATGTTCGGCTCCGATCACCCGCACCCGATAACGCAGTCGCAGCAGAAAACCCGCAACGCACCAAAACAGTCGCTGAAGTAGCCGGGACATGGATCTTTCTCGTCTTGGGACATGTTCTAAGGCCCCCCATCTTGCACGGGGCGCAGAAAGGGGCGAATTTGCTCCAACGTTTTGGGGCCGATCCCGCGAACGCGCGTCAGATCCTCGTGATCGGCAAACAGTCCATCCTCCTCCCGCGATGTGACGATCCGCCGGGCCAGAGTTTCACCGATCTCCGGAAGCTGAGTCAATTCAGGCCATGAGGCCGTATTGATGTCGACCTCAAAGCGCGCCGCCAACGGCTGGACCTGCTCCAGTTCGACCATTCGCCCTTGAAACCCGCCCTGAACGTAGTACCATCCGATCATGGCGAGCAAGGCTGCCAACAGCAGCATGGCCGCGACGGCCTGATCGGTGCGTCGCAGCAGCCAAGCCGGCGGGTTCGAGGAGGGGGATTGGGAAGGGTCAATTGTCATTGCAGCATTATAACGCCGTTCGCATCAGCGGAAAAAGAAGAATGTAACCGTTCACGGAGCAGGGAGGAGGGTACATTTTGGACCGCGACTTTCAACAAACGACTTGGGACGACCAGCTTGAAAACGACCTGGGCGAACTGCTGCGGCTGGCAGTCCGCGAGGACTCCGGGGCGGCGGGCGATCTGACGACGCTGGCCCTGGTTCCTGAAGACGCCATCGGACGGGCCGAGGTGGTGTTTCGAAGTCGGGGCGTGATTGCCGGGCTGCGAGCCGCCAAGTTTGCCGCCGGCGCGGTGGAGCCTCGCGTGCGGTGGACCGCCGTGGCGGAAGACCGGCAGGAGGCAACCATCGGCGCCAGCGTCGCCCGCATGGAAGGCCCGGCTCGTGGGCTGTTGCGAGCGGAACGACTCGTTCTCAATCTCCTGGGGCGACTGTCGGGAATCGCCACCCTCACGCGTCAATATGTCGAGGCCGTCCGGGGCACGCAGGCCCGCATCTACGACACCCGCAAGACCACGCCCGGTTGGCGGCGGCTGGAGAAATACGCCGTTCGATGCGGCGGCGGGCACAATCACCGCACCGGTCTGTTCGACGCCGTGCTGATCAAAGACAACCACCTGGCCCTCGGCGCCGATCCTGCCGCGGGCAACTCGGTTCGGTACACGCCGGCCGAAGCGGTTCGGCGGGCTCGGCAATTCCTTGCCGGACAGACCGGCGCGGCGTCAGGGGCTGCGATTGTCGAGGTCGAAGTCGACACCCTCGAACAACTCGACGAGGTGCTCGCCGCCGCCCCCGACATCGTGCTGTTGGACAACATGAGTCCCGCCATGCTGGCCGAAGCGGTTGCGCGGAGAAACGCGGCCGGTTCGGCGGCCGAATTGGAGGCCTCCGGCGGGGTAAGCCTTGCCACGGTCCGCCCGATCGCGCTATCGGGAGTCGAGCGGATCAGCGTCGGGGCGCTCACGCATTCCGCGGTTTGCCTGGACGTGGGGCTGGATTGGGTGAGTTGAATCTGTTTGACACAACCCCGCCGCGAACTAGAGTTCAAGTACACCGGCGCCTCGGGGAGGGGCTTCGGTTACAACGGACGCAGCAGGGGGAGCTGGGAGCTAGCGGGGATCCTGCTGCGTCTCCTTTTTCCTTGGCAACGATTCCAGCGAGACGCCTCCGTGCCGAAGTGCCGCATCCAACAGATCGCACGCGGCTTCACTCTGATGGAAGCCTTGGTGGCCCTGGCCATCACGGCGACGGCCGGCTCCGCGCTGTTGTTAGGCGTGACCAGCTCGATCAACACAACCGGCGATTGCCTGGAGCAGACCATTGCCGCCGGCATGGCTCAGCAACTGATGGATGAGGTCGCCGGCGCCCGCTATATGGAACTCGGCTGCTCGGCGCACGACAGGTATCTACAGCCGGGCGGCGTCGAGGCGGCCACGGGCACGCGAGAGTTGTTCGACGACATCGATGACTTCAACGGAATCCGACAGCGGCCGCCCACGGACCGCTGGGGCATTCCGCTCGGCCATGACGATAACGCGGGCGACCGACGCCATCCCAATTTCTTTGCCGCCCCCGGTGGCATTGACCGCTGGCGGCAGGAAGTGGACGTCTATTACGTCGATGCGGCGGATTTCACGCGAAAGCTGTCGAGCGGCCAGGTAAGCGACTATCGCGCCATCGAGGTTCGCATTGTCGATGTGGATCCGGATCGAGGGGACCGTCCGCTATCAACGCTACGCCGGGTGGTGGCCTATGTACCGGCGATGTGAACATCGGCAAAAGAACAAGTGGAAGTTGCCTCAACAGAATTCGAGGTATTCTCGATCTAGCAGCCGCTTAGGGCTGACGCTGCTGGAACTGTTGATCGCTTTGTCGATCATGGTGATGGTCGTTGGCGCCTTGGGGGGCCTGGCCCGCGCGGTTCAGTCGGGATCGGCATACAGCGAGGGCCGCGGCGCCGCGACCCAGCATGCGCGGGTCGCCTTGGAACGCATTACGCGGACCGTCGATGAGGCGGTCGCCAACGAGCAGTTTCCGGGAATTCTTGTCCTTGCCGAGCAGGAAGGCTCCTGGCGGTTTCCCGACACGCTCGCCGTGTGGCATCCGGAACCGAGCGTATTGGCGGCCCATCCGGAGCGAGCGGCGTTGGACGATCCCAATCGGTTGCCGTTTCACGATGAACTGGTTGTATTCTGCCCGGACCCGGGCGCACCGAACCGGTTGGTCGAGATCCGCAGCACGCGTAGTGTCCCGCTTAGCAGCAATGCGGCGGCATGGCCGGCGGAGATTGAAGTCTTCAAGAGTGCCATGACCCTGGACACGGCCGCATTTTCCGGTGTGGGCGCGACCGCGCCAACCTATCCGGCCGTAACGTTGACCGAACTGCTGCGTTCGAGTCGGGCCGGCGATTCCCATCTCGCCGAGGTTCGCGGCGCGGTTCGCTTCGAGCGTCGCTTGCGGCCCTCGGACGACGAGTGGAAGAGCAGCACTGCCTGGGAGTCGCTCCCCTGGGTGCAGGGAGTGTACGGCGCCAACACCGGTCTGCGGCAGGCATGGCTGCGGGTCGAATTGCAGTTGATGCCGAACGAAATCGCCGGACAATTGGATGCGAGCGAGCCCCAGGCGACCACGTTCTTCGGTTCCGCCGCGGTCTACTACCCGATGCACCGGGAGCGGCGACCATGACCGGTTCCTCGGCAGCGCGATCAAACTGTCGCCGCGGAGTCGCCGTGTTGGTGGTGCTGTTGATGGTTTCCGTGGCGATGGCGGTGGCCTACGTAAGCATGCGTTCGCAGAGTACGGCGTTGCTCGTCCAACGCAACACCGGCTTGCGGGGGGCCGCGAGGCAGGCGGCGATGACCGGGCTGGCGGCGGCCGTCAAGTCGATGCAGAGCGCCGGCTGGGCCGGAGTGGACACAACACTCGTCCGTTCGCTCGGCCCCGGACAGCGGTTCGAGGCAACATTCACCACGGGCGACGCTTCCTTGCTGCCGGCCGATGCCGATTTCGATGAATACCCCTACCGCGTCACCCTGCTGGTGACCGGGTACGCCGCAGAGCCGACGAGGACAGGCTCGCAAGCGTCGCACACCATTCGGGCAGTGGCCCGTCTGGTGCCGAGAAAGCTGGCCGACGAGCCGACCGGCTGGACCGACATTACCGATCACGCGTTCTGCCAGTGGGATGCGGGGGATTCTTCACTCACGGTTCCGTTCCGAGTGGAAGGCCCCGTTCGCCTTCGCGCGGAACTCGATCTGTCTGAGAGTCAACTGAAGTGGTCTGCCGACGCACGCCGGTGGTATTTCGAGGGTCTCGACTGGCTTCGCCGGAACGGTCGTCCCGACTGGCGCCCTTTTACGGGGCCGGTTCGTCTGGACTATTCCGAACAAGATTCCGATACCTTCGCGCTATTGCGCACCACTTTAGGAACAACCACCGAGGATCGTTCCAGCGTATCCTGGTTTCGCTGGTCAGCGCCGTTTTCATCGCGTACCTACCGGCTATACCCGGGAGGTAAAGTCTACAGCGTCGCAATGCTTCCCAGTAACTTGAGCGGCGCCAACTTGGAGCCCGATCCGCGGACCAATCCGTTGGGCATCTTTCTGCAAAGTGACCCATTAAGCTTCCCGGCGAACGTAACCATCCGCGGCACGATTCTGACCGTGGGATCATCGATTGCCGGCGTCGACTTCTACGGCGCCAACGTGCGACTTCGACCTGTGGATCTTCCGCCAATGTTGCATCCCGATGCGCCCGAGGACGTTCCAATCCGGCTGCCAACGCTCGTCAGCGCGGATGACATCCTCTTTCACCGCGGTTCCCAGGCATCCATCGAAGGACTCGTCATGGCCGCCGACGACTTTACCGTGGACGACGCCCGGCAATCGGAGACGGTGATTTCGATTCGCGGCAAGATGGCGGCGAAGGACATTCGTATCGCTCGAAGAGATGAATGGGACCGCTCTTCGTCGTGGTGGCAGCTCGTCGAGTCTTTCTGGGCGCCGACGGATGAAACGGCCTTGTTTCCCATTTGGCTTCAGGTGCTCGGAATGGACCCCGAACCCCGTATCACGATCCGCCCCGATGAGCGGGAAATCCGCTATCATTGGCAGAAAGGCGACGACCCGATCTATGTTCCCCACCCGGGCGACGGCGGCCTGCGTTGGGAACTGCTGAGTTGGGTCGACAATCCCCGGACATGAACCAAACCGTTGAGGAGGAAACGATGAATAAGTCCAAGAAGAATTGGGCTGCGGCGGTCGCCGCGTCGGCCGCGCTGTGCGGCGTGCTAAGCTTGTATCAGGCCGGCAACGCGGCGCCGCGGGGCGAACCGCCGTTCAGCAACCCGGCCGAACAACGGCTCGATCAGATCAACTACCTGAGCCAGATCAGCGACCTGCTCAAGGAGCAGAACCGTCTGCTCAAAGAGCAAAACGCGCTGCTGAGTTCCGGAAAACTGCAGGTCGTCGTGACGCTGCCGGAAAAATAGGCAGCGGTGAAAGAGCGGTCCCCGTATACGCCATCGCCGCGTTTATTCCGGTGGGGCGATAATTGGCGGCTACCACACATCGTGGAAAAGGCCGCCACCGGGCTTGCCCGGTGGAGCCAACGATTGCCAGCTAAGAAGAGCAGCCCCGAAGGGGCGTCAGGCCGGTGAAGGGGTAGAGGATTCGTAGCCCTGAAAGGGCGGAACCATGGTGCCGCGTCATCGCTTCAGGCTTGTTTCGCCCTTTCAGGGCTGCGGTTTTTCTTTTGGCCTCCGGTCCCCAGGGCTGCGCCCTGGGCTATTGACTGGCGCCCTTTCAGGGCTACAAGTCCCTCCCAGTCCGCTCGCCCGTCGTCCCCGACAATTTGGCGCCGGCTCATTCACCGCTGCTGCGGTCCGCCGGGCCTTTACACTCGTCGAACTGCTGATCGTGATCTCGCTGATGGCCGTCCTGGCAGGGCTGGTATTGCCCAAGAGCAACGTCACCCTTCGCGACCAGTTGCGATCCACCGCGCAGGTTCTGGCGGCCGATCTGGCCTATGCTCGCAGCCTCGCCGTCACCAACGTCAGCCACTACCGAGTGACACTCGACTTCAAACGGCAACGCTACGTCCTCGAGCATACCGGCGCGAATCCCAGCCTGGAGCACTTGCCCGCCTCGCCTTTCCGGGATCCCAATGACCCGTCTGACCAGCACATCGTCAAGCTCGACGAACTACCGCATCTGGGAGTGCCGGTTCGGCTAGAAGCGGCGGGAACCTATGGCGGCACGATCCGCAAAACTGATATCGTGGAATTCGACCCCCTCGGAGGGACTGCGGCGAGCGGGTATACGCGGCTGTGGCTTTCCGCCGGCGATGGGGCGGCCAAGCGGTACTTTCTGCTGTGGGTCAATCCGGTGACCGGGCTGGTCGCCTGGGACGAGGCATCGAGCTTCACCGCGGTCGCGCCGCCGGACTCGCTTGTCGAGTGGTGAGGATCGCGATCCGTGGGGCAGGTTTGCAAACTGCCATCGTTGTTCTACGCGGCAGGTTGCAGACCTGCCCCACAAATGCGCCGTATGCTTGACCAGGGCACGAAAACGCTTTGGTGGGGGAACGTATGGTCGGGATCTTTCGTGGTCGGCGGTGCGGGCCGATCGGAATCGATATCGGGAGCCGGTCGGTCAAGCTTTTGCAGTTGTCGGCCGACCGCGCCCGCGTCTGCGAGGCCGCTCGCTGGGATCTTGCCGCCGACGCATCCCAGCGCGACGAGGAGATCGTCCGCGCCATTCAACAGGCTCGCCAAAGGCGAGCCTTCCACGGGCGCGACGCCGTGTTCTGCCTCGGCGGCGATGCGCTGTTCGTTCAGAACATCCGCGTACCCCAGGCCTCCGGCGATGAACTCAGTCGCATCGTCTGCAGCGAGGCCGCCGGTCGCTTGCCGTTCGCCGGCGAAGAGGCGGAGATGCGGTTCGTGGAGGCTGCCGACGTCCGCCAAGGCGACACGGTCCGGCGCGAGGTCATTCTCATGGCGTGCCGGCGAGCGGTGCTCCAGCGGATCGGCTCCATAGCCGAAGCGGCTGGACTGAACCCGGTGGCGATCGATCCCGAACCGGGCGCGCTGCTGCGGTGTTACACCAGGCAGTTCCGTCGCGACGAGGACCAGCAACAGTGCTCATTGCTGCTCGATCTCGGAGCCAGCGGCGCCGTCGTGGTCATCGCCCGTGGACCCGACGCGATGTTTATCAAGTATCTTGAGATCGGCGCGCGGCATTTTGACGAAGCGGTGGCCAGCCACTTGAAGGTCTCGATCGACGACGCGACCGCGCTGAGGCGTCACAACGGCGACCGCCGCGGCGATCAACGCGACCCGGAAATCACCCGCGGCATCGCCGAGTCGGTCCGCCCGGTGCTGGAGCGGCTGGTCGGCGAGTTGTCGATGTGCATCCGCTATTACAGCGTTACGTTCCGCGGTCAGTCTTTGACGCGAGTGGTCGTCGGAGGCGGCGAGGCGACATCGCAGCTCGTCGAGTGGCTCGCGAAACGGCTGGATATTCCCTGCGAGTTGGGCGATCCGCTGCGGATATTCCAAAAGCCGGACTTCCCGGGACGGATTGGTCAGTGGGGTGTTGCCGTCGGTCTCGCCCTGCGCGAGGTCCGTTGAAACACCCGACGAGGCGACGTTATGAACGACCTTGATTTCCTTCCCCTTGAGTATCGACAGCGCCACGACCGCCGGCGGCGGCAGAAGTGGCGCAATATCGCCATCGGTCTGGTGGGGCTGCTGGCCGCGGCGACCGCCTGCCATCAGCAGCTCGCTCGCCGCCAACTGCTCGAACGTCTGGCCGAGGTGACGCCGCAATACGAGCGGGTGATCGAGCAGACCCAGCAGCTCGGGCGGCTCCAGTCGGAACTGGCCGCGGCAAGAGTCGACGCCGAGCTGTTCACATATCTCCGGCACCCCTGGCCAAGGACGCAGATCCTCGCCGCGCTATTGACGGAGCTTCCCGAGGAGATCGGCTTCACCAAGCTCGATATCCGGCGGCAGGCGCAGCCGGTCCGGCCGGGCGGCGAACACGATCCCCTTTCCGCATTGTCGCCGCAGGCCGGGTCGCCGGCGGTCGAGCGACCCGCCGCCATCGATCAAACCAGACTGCGGCAGCAATACGATCGCGCCCGGACGGTTGTCGCCATCGAAGGGCTTGCCAGCGACAGTTCCGCGTTGCACCAATACCTCAGCAGGATGAACCGGTCGGAATTCTTCCCGCAGGCGGAACTCGAATCGCTGGAGGCGGATCGGCTGGGCGAAGAGCCGATGTTGCGATTCCAGGCCACGCTCGTCGTGTGTCCCGGTTACGGTATGCCGCACGGGCCCGCCCCGGCGCTCCGAGAACCCGTTGCAGCGCTGGGGCAGTAGAGGAGAACAGTATGAAGACAAGCATCGCGACCGGCGACTGGATCATCCCGCTTGTGATCGGTGTCGGGGCCGCCGCGTACCTGACGGGCATCTTCTTGCCGGGGCAGCGAGCGCTGGGACGGCTGCGAGAGGATCTGGCTTCGAAAAAAGCGCTGGTTGCCCAGACCGGCGACCTGTCGCCCGCCATCGTCGCCACACACGACGAACTCGAAAACACGCTTGGCTACAACCGTAGCTGGTCCGAAGCCGCGCCGAAGCCTGGCGACGTATCCGATCTCTTCGGACGGATCACGACCGCGGCGAAGGACGCCGGGCTGAAAACCACCCGCTTCGATCCGGAGCCGATCGAAACGCTCGAGCGGATTTGCAGGATTCCGGTCTCGCTGGGCTGTGAGGGAACCTTTTCCCAGGTTTGCCAGTTTCTTCACAGCCTGGAGAACCTTCCCCAGACGATCTGGATCAACAGCCTTCAAATGGAAGCGAATGCAAAGGACGAGGGATCTGTCCGGTTCGAGGTGACGTTGGAGATCTTTGCCGATAATCCCAATACTTCCGATCAGGTCAACCGTGCCGATTAGCCGATAAGAGAGGAGACGGACGGAAGTGGGACGCATCCCCGCAACCGCTCGTATGACGAAGGTGACAAACAGCAAGTGGATCAAGCGGTTACGTCGTGAGATTACGGCAAAACCGAAAAAGGCGGCGATTCTCGGGATTCTCCTTCTAGTGGCGGTGTACTTCTGGTTTCCGCTCATCAGGGGGTGGATGCCCGGCGGGCAATCCGGTGTGGCAAACGAGTCGGGGTCAGTAACCCAATCGCAGGTGGCGGATACCGTTCTTCAATCGGCAACCGGCACGACCTCGTTGTCGAACAACGTGCCCGTGCCACCGTGGCAACAGTTGGCCGCCTGGATGGAAGCGGACCCTCGCAAGGCGCCGGCGATGAACCGGGTTGGCGCGCGTGATCCGTTTCACCCCGGATCGATGCGGGTCGCCGAAACGGTCGAAAAAAAGGAGGAACCCCAGGTGGAAGCGGCCTCGGTTTGGACGCCGGCGACGTTGGGGTTGCAGGTATCGAGTACCGTGGTGGGGCCACGAAGGAGTGTTGCGTTGATCAACGGCAGAACCTATGCCGCTGGCGATACGATTGAAATGTCGCAAGCCGGGCAGCCAATCACTGTGACTCTCGCGGAGGTTCTATCGGGCGGCGTTGTCGTTGAAGCCGGAGCGGAGCGAATCGAACTGACGATTCCCCAGCGCGCAATGACGGGCAGAATGGAACTGGTGGGCAGCGGAGAATAAGCATTGGCGAAAGGATAGGTGTCGCACTTATCGGGGGCCGACCCCTTCTTGGTCCGCTCTGCCATGAAATCACGGATGATTATGGGACGACTTGGCCGGATTCTGCTGCTCGGTGTATTCGCCGCACTCGGTGTGGGCCTGGCAATTGCCGTCGGGCTGTCTCAATCCCCGCCGGCGCGATTGTCCGATTCCGAGATCGCTCTTGCTGTGAAGCAACCTGCAGAAAGCAATCCGCCCGCAGGACGCAGTGGCATTCCGTCCGAGACGGTTTGCCAAACCGTCCTACCAGGCTGCGACGGCAACTCGATTCCCGCAAGTCGCCAAGATGATGAAGGGCCGGGCAGCGAAACATCCGAGCTTCCCCAGCGGCGTAATTCAATCTCCGCCCTGATTCCGGTGGAACCACACGCGTTGCAAGCGGCCGAAGCGAATGCGGGGGGCGCCGACGAGCGGATTCAGAAGGCGCTGGAATACCTGCAACAACGGCTTCAACCGCAGCAGGGTGCTGGCGAACCGGAGGCTCTGCCCGCGCCGACGCCCCAGCCCGCTCCCATTCCGAAAACCGATCTGCGAAATCCGGCCGGCGCCGCCCGCAACCGCATCCGTCGCTCTTTCGACGGCGAAGGGGACGAGCACCTGTCGATCCATATCCAGGACAGCGATCTCCGGGAAGTGCTCGAGATGCTCGGCGAGCAGGGCGGCCTGAATATCCTGGCCGGCAACAGCGTTCAGGGCAAGGTATCGGCCAGTTTGAACGACGTGGACATCGACGGCGCGCTGGGCGCGATCCTTCGCTCCACCGGCTATTCCGCCCGCCGCGAAGGAAAATTCATCTACGTGGGCACGCCGGAGGACTTCGACGCGATGGCGAAGACGCTCGACGTCGTCGGCACCCGCGTCTACCGGCCCAACTATCTCACCGCCACCGATCTGCAAACATTGATTACGCCGCTGTTGACGCCGACGACGGGTGTGTGCAGCATCTCCGCCCCGGCGGAAATCGGCATCGGCACCGACGACGACCTGGTGGGGGGCAACGGTTTCGCCGGCATCGACGTCGTGCTGGTCCGCGACTACGAAGCGGTCCTGGCTCAGGTGGACCAGGTGGTCAACGAGGTGGATATCCGCCCCATGCAGGTGGCCATCGAGGCGATGATTCTCAGTGTCCGCTTGGCCGATACCGACAAATTCGGCGTCAACTTCGAATTGCTGCGAGATGAGCCCGACACGAAATTCGGCTGGGGGATGCCGCTGGCAAGCCTGGCCGATTTGAAGTTCACCGACGGCGGCCTCAAGTTCGGCTTCCTCGACAAGAGCCTCGGCGCTTTTCTCGACGCGCTGGAAACGATCGGCGACACCAACGTCATCGCCACTCCGCGGGTTCTCGTGCTTAACAAGCACCGCGCCGATATCCTCATCGGCAAGGAGGAAGGTTACGTCAGCACGACGCAGACAGAGACGGCGCGAACACAATCGATCGAGTTCCTCGACATCGGCGCGCAACTGCGACTGCGGCCCTTCATTTCCCCCGACGGCTTGATCCGTATGGAGGTGCATCCGGAACTGTCCGACGGCAACGTCCGCGAGTTGGCCGGCTTCACCGTGCCCCGCAAGGACGTGACCAAGGTGACCACGAACATCATGGTCCGCGACGGCTGCACCGTGGTCATCGGCGGGCTGATGCGCAATCAATTGGAGACGACCACCAGACAGGTTCCCTTCTTCGGCAGCCTGCCGGTGGTCGGAGTAGCCTTCCGCAACGTCGATGAGAAGATCAGCCGCGAAGAGGTCATCGTTCTGATCACGCCGCGGATCGTCTACGAGCCACAGACATGTTGTGAAGGGGAGAGGCAGGCCTTCGAGTTCACACGCCGCCAGGACATCTACGCCGATCAAATGAGCATCGCGGGCAAACGTTCGATCGGCCGCCGCTATGCGCGGATGGCCGAGCAGGCCTGGCAGGCAGGCGATACCGCCCGCGCCATGCGATTCGCCGACCTGTCCGTCCATTTCGATCCGCTCAACCGCGAGTCGATCGAGTTGCGGAGCCAAATCGCAGCAGCCGAGATGGGCGGAGGCCGTGTGATTCGCGACCCGTCGATCGCCGGTCCCGCCGCCCTACCGCCCCATACCGAGACTTTCATCGCGCCGGAGGCGCCGGCGGTGCTCGAAGGACAACCCAATGCGCCGCTGCCCCCCACAACACCGCTGCACCCGCGCGATCCGGGGATACCGGGAACGCACAGAGACATCATTCGTCCCGGGAGTCTGCAATGACGCGGCCGCGCGATTTTCGCCTTGCACTGGGCGCAGCTTTGTTTGTCGTATCGCTGGCGGGTTGCCGGGCATTGGAGCCTTTGCGGCCGAAGGCGGAAGACGTGACGGTCGATCGCCGGCAGCGCAAGGCGGAGATGCTGGAACAGTTCCAAGAGCAGCGCGATTTCGCCGATCTCCGCATGGCCCGAGAGCAATGCCAACGCGGCGATCTGCCCGGCTGCGACGCCACATTGGCGCGCATCCTCGGCCGCACCCCCGACCAGATCGAGGCCAAGCTGCTGCTGGCCGAGTTGCGGCTGGAACAAGGACGGGGCGGGGAGGTGCTTGCCGATCTGAAGTCGCTCGCGGAGAATCGCCCCGACGACGCGCATGTGCAGTATCTCACCGCAACGGTTCTGGACGCCTGCGGCGACACGCAAGCGGCGATTCCCTACTATGCCCAAGCGGCCCGCTTGGCGCCGGCGAACGAGTTGTATGCGCAGAGCCACCTCGCCGCCGGGCAACCGGTGGTCCGTCTGGCTTCGGCCGGCAACGAGACGTCTGGTCGCGCGGCGGGCTCGCCCGAGAGACCGTCTCCTTGCTTCGGGGGGACGAGAAGGGTAGAATCCAGGTAGACTACCAGTGGTCGGTTTCTCCTGCCGTAGCGTGTTGCGACAATGGCATCGCTCAAAGGTCACGTCCTGGTCGCCTCTCCCTACCTGGTCGATCCGAATTTCGTCCGGACCGTGGTGCTAATGCTACACCATAGCGACGAAGGCGCGTTTGGCGTGGTGCTGAATCGTCCCGCCGAGAATAGTGTCAAAGATCTTTGGGAGAAAATCGGCGAGGGAGGCTGCGACAACGAGCAAGTGGTCCATTTCGGCGGCCCGGTTTCGGGGCCGCTGATGGCGCTGCACACGCTCCAGGGGGCGAGCGAAACGGAGGTGTTCCCCGGGCTCTATTTCGCCGCGCAACGGGAGAATCTCGAAAAGATCTTGCGGCAGGACAAGCATCCCGTCCGTATCTTCGTCGGACATGCCGGCTGGGGCGGCGGGCAATTGGAGCAAGAGCTGGAGGAAGGCGCCTGGCTGACCAACCCCGCCAAGGCGGAATTCGTCTTTTACGAGCGAGAGAGCGACCTCTGGAAAAACGTCTCGAAGCAGATTGGAGACAACCTGCTCGTGCAAGTGACGGGGATCAAGCGATTGCCCGACGATCCCTCGCTCAACTGAGCGCAGAGCGGGCCCTCGCTCAATTGAGCGCAGAGCGGGCTACTGCTTCCGCTGCAATTCTTCGAGGCAGCGTTCAAATTCGTTGTCGTCGATTTCACCGTCGACATAGCGACGGCGGAGCAAGGCTTCCGCGTCTTCCCGCGACTCCCGCCGAGGCGCCACACAGACCAGCCAAAGAATCACAGCCAGCACGGCCACACATATCGCCAGCCACACAGACGCAGTAAACAGGTTCACTTCCCACCATCCGCTCATGGGTATTTTCCTCCGTTTGTGCCGAGCGGTCGGCTTAGGGCTGGTCGAGTGATAAGTATCAGAGACCATTTGCCGGATACCGGCCCTCCGGGTGCTTTGCGCAAATAGTCCCTGACATTTAGAGCCTATCCCAAAACCTTGGCGGAGAGGGGGACAGGCACATTTTGCTCCGAAGACTCCGCAAAATGAGCCAGTCCCCGGCGGTTTTGGGATAGGCTCTTATTTCCCAGCCGTTGTTTGTGAGCATTTTTCGTGCCGTGTTCGGAACAGTTTCTGCAATAGAATTCGTCGTTCGGATCGGCCGCCTTGGGCGTCACAAGGGCACGCCCGACCCGACAAGATGTCGCGTAGGCGGTTTTTTAAGCGACACCTTATCCGCACAGAAAGGCGAAGTAGCAAAATGGCTGAAACAATCGACCATTCCGAAAACCGGGAGCTTGCCGCAGCCGAATTCTCGGTTACCGGCATGAAATGCGCCGGCTGCGAACAAGCAATCTCGAATGCACTTAAGAAACATCCCGCGGTTGCGTCAGTCGACGCCCAGGCCGCCGAAGGTAGGGTTCGTGTCAGGCTCCTCTCTCCAGTCGAGCGTGAGGAACTGGCGCAGCGGATCGAAGCGGCTGGTTTCGGTGTGAATTTCGAGAAATAATGGATTCTTAATGCATCTCGGTCGCCACGGTGCCGATGGCGGGGCGATAGAAATTGAACTGCACGTTGGGGTGATCGGCCAACAGCGACATCGGCACGGACGGGTCGGGCAGCTTCTTGGCGATCATGTAGCTCGTCAGCCGCATGCCGAAGGGGTTGTCGTGGGTGCCGGCCTGCCAGATCGAGACCTTCTCCGCCTTCCAGGTTTCAAAGGGGCCGACGGTCGCCGCTTTGGTCGGCACCAGGGCGACTTGGCCGCCGCCGGAGGTGCGGGCGTTTTGCACGATCGTCATGGGGTGCAGTTCGGTGACGCGAGTCTTGAGCTTGCGGTACTCTTCCGGGGAGGGCGGATTGTCTTTGTACTTGCCCTTGCGACGGGGCGGATCGTTGAAGGCCCAATGCTTCACCTCGCCCTGCCCGCCCTGCATCACCAGGCAACGCACCTCGTCATAGGTCTTGGAGTAGGCGGCCAGATCGCCGGTGGGAAAGTGCAGGTGGTCGTTGGGTATCCGCAGGTTCTTGTTGATCCGCTTGAAGCAAAGGTCCATGTCGGCCTTGGCGAAACTGAGCGGATGGTTCGCGGGGACGGGATTGCCTTGCTCGTCGACCCACTCGTCCATTCCCCAGAAATGAGCATTGCGAAGGTCCAACTCCAACTCGTTCACCAGCCGGGTGACCAGCGGCAATTGCTCGGTCGGGCCGATCGGACCGCAGATGCCGCAGGGATTGTCGGCGGTCGATTGCTTCCAGGCGGTAATGTATTCCAACGCCTCGGCCAGATAGAAATCCTCCAGCGAATCATAGAAGATCACTTGGAAGCCGGGCCGCGAGAGCTTTTCCATGTCTTTGAGGGTCAGTTTCGCCACGTCGTTCAACAGTTGCGGGTCGAGCGTCGTGTAGTCCCACCAATCCGGGGCGACTTTGCTGATCGGACGTGCCATCGAAGTTCTCCTTGTCAGTAAAACAGGCGGGTTATACGAGAATGCTGCCGTCGCTGCCGAACAGTGCGGCCAACAGGTCGTTTTTCGGATAGGCGTGCCCCCGATGCTGCACGAACGCCTCCGCGGCGGCCACGCCGGCTTGCCGGCCGCGCATCGACATGTGCCGTTTCATCGTCTCGGTGTATTCGTCCATGCCGTGATGGGCCATGAGCCAGTCGCGCTGGCTGGCATGGCAGGCCAGCATCTCGGTCTTCTTCTCCATCTGGAACGTGACATCGACGTACGTGGTCGGCTGGACGGGGTTGCCCAACGGGTCGATTCCTTCCACGGGATCGCAATAGTAGAGGTACGGAGTAGCCGAGCCTTCCAGAACGGGAAGCTCGGAAACATTCGGCCCGGCATAGAGGAAGCTGGCCGCCCGCGCCAGCAGCGACGCCTGCTCGTGGTCCATCATGTAATCCTTGGCGGCGTGGGCGAAGACGAGCGAAGGGGCGATGCGGCGGAAGAGATCGTAGGTCTTTCGCAACGCCGCCTTGTCGTAGACCACGAAACCATCCTTCTCGTCGATGCAGTGGTACGTCGCGCCGATCAACGCGGCGGCCTTGGTTGCTTCCCGGGTGCGGATGCTGCTGATGTCCCAGCGGTTCTGGGTCGCCGTGCCGCAGTCGCCGGGCGCCGCCGTGGCGATGTGCAACTGCCAGCCCCGCTCGGCCAACCGCATCATCGTGCCGGTGCAGAGAAATTCGGCGTCATCGGGATGGGCCAGAAACGCCAGGGCTACGCGTCTTTCCGGTTCGTTCATTGTCTTGGTGCTCGCTGGAGTCTTTGTCCGTAATTGCTGCGCGCCGTGCGCTTGCTTCGCTCGTTGAACCACAACGGCCAACGGCCTGCGCGCGACTTGCCGTGGCGGGCCTTGTGGCCGTCTCCCGCGCAGGCCGTTGGCCGTTGCGGTTCAACGATTTCGATCGCGGTCGAAAGCCGCACGAGTGAATAATCCGAGCGGGCTCTACGTCACGCGTGACCTGTCAGTATACCCACCCGCCCACGAATGAAAAGAACCATCGGCAAACGGCGGAGTGTACGTCCCGATTCGATCGTGAACACCCCCCCCATTCCGGGAGAGGCCTCACGGCCGGCGTCTTGCACTTTCGCCCGAACTTCGCCAAGATCACAACATCGCCAAGGGGAATTCTCGTTTTTGAGGAGGTTCGACGATGATCGACGGCAAGCTGGGAGTGGCCATCCACGGGGCGGGCAAGGTCGCCTACGCACATGCGGCAAGCTGGCGGAAGAATCCGCACGTTCGAATTGTCTCGGTCGGCAGCCGCAAGAAAGAGAGCGCCCAGCGCCTGATCGATCAACTCGGCCTGGACTGCGAAGCGAGCGACGACTACGAGAAAGTCCTCCAGGACGATCGGGTCGATATCGTCAATCTCAGCGGTCCGAACCACGTCCACACCCCACAGGGAATCGCCGCGGCGGAAGTCGGCAAGCACATTCTCATCGAGAAGCCGATGTGCATTTCGATGGAGGAGAACCGTGCCCTGCGCGACGCGGTGGCCAAAGCCGGCGTGAAGAGCGTCGTCAGTTTCGTACTCCGCTGGAACCCGTTGTTCGACAATATCAAGTCGCTGCTGGCCCAGAAAGCGATCGGCGAACTATTCTACATCGAGGTCGACTATTGGCACGGGCTGGGCGAGTGGTGGACCGGCTGGGAGTGGGGGCATAAGTACGAATCGGGCCGCAGCACCATGCTCACCGGCGGATGTCACGCGGTCGACGCCATCCGCTGGTTCGCCGGCGAGGAGATCGTCGAGGTCTCGGCGTTCGGCAACAACCAAAAAGGGAAGTTCGAGTACGACGCCAACGTGGTAGCCGTACTCAAGTTCGCCGGAGGAGCGATCGGCAAGACCTCGGCGCTGTTCGACGCCGACATGCCTTACCAGTTCAACATCGACCTGGCCGGCACGGAAGGGACGATCCGCGACAATCGCGTCTGGTCCAAGAAGCTCTTTCCCGGGCAGACCGGCTGGACCACGATGCAGACCGTTTTGCCCGATTCCGGCGCCGTCGAGCATCACCCCTTCGACTTTGAGGTCGATCACCTGGTCGACTGCATCCTCGAAAACCGCGAGTCGCACGTGAACATCGCCGACGCCTACCGTACCCACGAGGTCTGCATGGCGATCGACTGCTCCATTGCCGAAGGGGGCAAACCGATCAAATTGCCGCTGTCGTAGAAAAGGTTGACCATGACTCCTCGAGAGCGCTGGCTCGCACTGCTTCACGGCGAACGGCCCGACCGCATTCCGACTGACTATCAGGCGACGGCCGAGGTAACCATCCGGCTGCTTGCCGATCTCGGCTGCGCCGATGAGACCGCCTTGTGGAAAAGACTCCACATCGACCGGCGCAAGACCCTGGAGCCGAAATGGAAGCTTTCGCATCACCCGGACGATCCGGCGGCCGACATGTGGGGCATCCACTATCGCAAGGCCGATTACGGCACGGGCGTCTACGATGAGCCGATTCACATGCCGCTGGCCGCCGTCGAGACGGTCGAGGAAGTCCATGCCCACCGCTGGCCTTCGCCCGACGATTTCGACTACGAGGCCATCACCCGCGCGCTGGCGGAAGATGACGGCGAGTACCCGATCCACGTCGGCATCTACGAACCGTTTCTTCTTTACGGCTACCTGCGGGGGCTGGAGAGGGCCTTCGAAGATCTGCTACTGCGACCGGAAATCGCCGACGCCGTTCTCGGCCACATCGTCGACTTCTACGAGCCGTTCAACCGCCGCAGCTTCGAGGCGGGTCGTGGGCGGATCGATACGACCTACGTCGCCGAGGATCTCGGCGCCCAGACCGGTCCGCTGATGAGCCTGAAGACCTATCGGCGGTTTCTCTTGCCGAACCAGAAGAAGATGGCCGAGCTGGCCCGTTCGTTCGGCATCCACGTGATGTACCACACCGACGGCGCCGCCCGCCTGTTTCTGCCCGATCTGGTCGACACGGTCGGGATCGAGATTCTCAATCCGATCCAGTGGCGCTGCCCCGGCATGGAGCGGGAGAGGCTGGTGGCCGACTTCGGCGACCGGATCATTTTCCACGGCTCGATCGACAACCAGCAGACGTTGGCCTTCGGTACGGTCGAGGACGTGGTCCGCGAAGTCCGCGAGAGCGTGGAGATTTATCGCAACGCCCGCTGGATCTGCGCCCCCTGCCATAACCTCCAGCCGGTCAGCCCGACGGAGAATGTGGTGGCGATGTACGAGGCGATCCATGATTTAGGAGTGCTTTTGTAGTGACGGCTTACGAGTTGCGAGGCAAGCAACTGGCCGCTTATCGCCGTAAAAGGCGTAGGAGGGGCAAATGAGCAAGCAAGCGTTTCCGCCGGGATGGGATCAAGACCACGTGCAGCGCCTGATCGCCCATTACGACGAGATGGACGACGAGGAAATGGTAGCCGAAGACGAGGCTGCCTTGGAGATGGATGGGCAAACGCTCATGGTGATCCCGACCGAACTGGTGCCGGAGGTGCGCGAATTGCTATCTCGCAAAGCGACCGCCTGACAATAAGCCGGGCTGCTTAGCAACCCGGCTGCTTGATGTCGTGACGGACGGCTGTAAATATCCGCGGCGGGGGCAGTATCCACGGCCGTTTACGGTCGTTTTCCGCCGCGGGCGGTTAGCCTCGGCATTGATGCCGGGATGGCCGGCCCGTCGTCATCGTCACTCGTTCACGCCCGTTTACGGGCGTTGCTCCTGTGGCTTGAGCCGTGTCCTGAACGTCGCGCCGGACCGGCGCCGCCTACCCTGTGTCGGTAGGATCGCACGGCGAACATACTACAGCTCAAGCCGCGCGGAGTAAAGCCCGTAAACGGGCTTGAATAAGCAGTGGGGGCGGGCAATGCCTCCCCGGCATCAATGCCGGGGCTGTGACGCTTTGCGGCAAAGGGCCATGAATGGCCCTCGTGCTCGCCCAGATCCAACGCGCACCGTGACAGTCGATGCGACAGCTATTTCTCGAACGAGGCGTTAATGCGTCTGCCCGCCCTCTGGCGCAGCAGTGAGATTTCTCGTCATCTGCGCGATCTCGTATCCGCCCTTGATGCCCACATAGAACAGCAGCAGGGCGTACCAGGCGATCGATCCGAAAATCATGGCGGTCCAGAACAATACGAGCGGATTCCAAACGATCTCGTTCATGACTGTTCGATCTCCTTCTTGCTAATCAGTCCCGGAATCGGCCCGGCAACGCCGGCGCCGAAGAACCGTGCCACGTAGGTGCCGACGATCATGCCGGCGAACGCCAGGGCAAAGGCGGCCAGGCCCGCCCATTCCGGCTTGATCTGCTGGGCCGGATCCTTGACGATGCCGTTGTAAATCAGGAACGTGATCGGCCCCACCGCGCCGAGCACCAGCGAAGCGATCGCACCCCAACTATTGGCCTTCTTCCAGTAGAGCGCCCCGACCAGCAGCGAAAACACACTGGCCAGATAGATGTTTCCCGTCACGGCCAGGTAGTCCCAGGCCCGACCGGGCATTTCATACCAGAGGCCGTAAAAGACCAGAAAGATCCCGATCAAGACCACCAACGAACGCACGATGAGCAATTTGACCTTTGGCGAGGGGGGCGTTTTGACCAGCGGCATGACGATGTCGTTGTAGATCACCGTTGCCCAGGTCAGCAGGTATCCGCTGTCGGTCGACATTTCGGCCGCCAGCATCGCGGCGATCATCAGGCCGATCACCCCGGCCGGCAAAAGGGTGTTGAGATAGGTCGGCATGGCCGTCAGGCTGTCGACTCCCTCGGGCAGACCGCCTTGTTGCCAGAAGTAGTAGAAGGCCGCAGCGCCCCATAGCCCGGGGAGCGCAAAACGCCCGACGAAGTAGAAGGCCGTCCGCCGGTAGACTTTCTTGGCGGTGGCATCGTCGCGGGCGCTGAGCACGCGTGCGATGTTGGTCTGCCAGGTCGTCACCACGGCCAAGGCCAGAATTGCCTGCCAGACCACCCAGAACAAGCCGATTTCGGACGAGGCGAATGGGTTGAAGGGGTTGCCCATTTTGAAGGTTTCGTTGGTCGCCGTACTGACCAGCGTTGCGCCTTCTTGATTCGCCTGCCAGAGGCCGGTAATCAGATCGGTCCATCCGAGACTGCCGACGACAAGGACGGAAGTGACCACAATCCCCAGTCCCATGACCAAAAACTGAATAAAGTCGGTCACCAACACGGAGAGCATTCCGCCCAGCACCGTGTAGAGGAGCACGATGGCCAGCAAGGAGGTCATGGTGATCTCCAGGTATTCCTTCGGCAGGCCGGTGACGTGGACGAGAAACTCGCCGCCCACCCGCAGAAAGATCCCCATGTTCAACACGCCGCCGAGCACCACCACGAGGCCGGCGAGCCAACGGACGTGTTTTCCGAATCGCTTTTCGAACAGTTCGGGAATGGTGATCACGTCGGTTCGCCGCAGCGGTCCGATGACGAAGCCGGTGAGCCCGACCGCCAGCATCGCCACCGCGATCAGCACGCCGGGCGTGGCGCCGGCAAAGCCGCTGCTGAAACCCATCTGGGCGGTGTACATCACGGTGACGATGCCCATCTCCGTGGCCGCCAGCGAGGCGATGCCCAGGTTGATGTCCATCTCCCGACCGGCCACGGCGAAGTCGTCCACGCCGCGGATGTACCGCCGCATCCAAATACCGGCGGCAACGCAAACCACCATATAGGCCGCAACGATCAGCCAGTCGATCGGTCCCAGCATCATCGCAAATGTCCCCTCTTGGCTCGGGCGCCCGCCGGGCGGGCATGGCGGAAGCGGAAAACCAGGAAAACGCGAGTATAATTGGCTTCACCGCGTGGATCAAGCGGACCGCGAAACCGGCGCGAAGTGTAGGCGGGACACTCCGTGGCCCGCCGGGCAAGACGATGGCGTAACGACAAAGTGAAGGCGGGCAGACCTCGCTGTTCGGCGCTTCCCCGTCCGGCCACGGAGTGTCCGGACTACACTTCTCAGAGGCGGAAAGCCGCCGGGCCGGCGGCGGTCGTGAAAAAGACGGCACGGCCGGCCTGTTTGGGAAACCGACGCCGGTACGCCTCGGACCATTCCGCCAGGAACCGATCGGCGGCGGTTTGCTCGATCAACGCCCAGACACTCCCCCCGAAACCCGCGCCAAACGACGACGCGGCGGCCGCGCCGGCCGTACGGGCCATCGAGGCAAGCTCGACCGTCTCGCGCACCTGGTTACCCAGAAGCTGCTCGGCGGCGAGTTGCGACTGGTCGACCAGCGCACCGAAGCCAGCCAAGTCGCCGCCGGCGAGCGCATCCCCGGCGGCGGGCAGGATCTGCTCGTTTTCGGCGATAAAGTGTTCCAGGCGGGTGAGAAGGGCGTCGGCCTCGGCCGGGTCGGCTTCTTGGGCGACATGCATCAGCCGGCCGACCGCGTCGGCCCCGCTGGCCAAGGCGTCGGCCAGATGCAGATCATCGCGTCCCGTGGCTTGCCGCCAAAGCTCGGTAATCTTCGACACCAGTCGCGACGCCCGATTGTACTTCTCCATCGCGGCGCCCGTCTTCTCCGCCGCCACGCCGCTGCTGGCGATCGCAAAGAGATATCCTGACGGGATGGGGATGGCCCGCTCGAAGCGGACCGGGCAATAGCGGTACTGGCTCACATGGCCGGGGCGGGCATTGAGTATGGCCGTGTGGTCTTCGCTGCCGCCGAACGTGCCGACGCCCCGGTCGCCCACCAGTGCGCCGAACGTCTGACCGTTCTCGATCGTGCCCAGGTAGCCCGCAAGATCGGTGAGATCGGCGATGTTGTCGCGATACTCCGGTCTTTCTTCGAGGCGATTGACGTCGGCCAGGGCCAGGAACGTGGCGACCATCATGGCGCTGGAACTGCTCATTCCCGCCGCCGACGGCAGGTCGCTGGCCAAGGCGATGTCGGCGCCTCGCAGTTCGCCGGGAAAATTCCTGGCGAGGCGGCGCGCAACGGTCATTGGATAGTTGGACCAGTGGCGGGCGCGCGGCGATAGTTCCGGATCGAACGCGAAATCGGCGGTTTGCCGGCGCGCGGCGTCGCGAACGTGGATTTGCCGATCTCGCCGCGGGGCAACGACCAGACAAAACCCGCGTTCGGCCGTCGCGACCATCGTCCGGCCGCCCGCGTAGTCGGTGTGTTTGCCGAGGACTTCGATACGGCCCGGCACGAAGAACGCCCGCCGCGGCGCGCCGGTACCCGCCGGCTCCAGCGCCTGGTCCGATCGCGCGAACAGCTCGGCCTTGGCCCTCGCCGCGGCCGGTCGGAGTTCCGACGCGAGCAATTGCCCGCTGAGGGCCTCGATGTCGCCGAGCGGTCCGCCAAAGCCGAGATCCCGGATCAAAGGCTGACCTCCGTTCCGGCGAGTTTTTCCGCGACCGAGGCGATATCGCGCCGACTGGTCATGTCCAACACCGGCGCGCGGACCGTCACTGCCCGAAACGGATGGCCGAGCACGTCGATCGTGTGCTGGACGGCGTCGGGCAGTTCCAGTTCGCCACGAGCGGAGGGCTGGATGGCGCGGCAGGCGTCGAAGATCGCCGGCCCGAACCGCCAGCAGTTCATGCTCAGCCAGAGCGGCCGCGGCAGATCAGCCAGCGTATCGGCGGCAGGCTTTTCGAGGATCCGCTCGAGGTGGCCGCCGGCGTCGATCTTTCCGACGGCGAACTGACGGATGCGGTCCGCGGCGATGTTGCTGCCGGCGAACATCGCATCCTGCTCGAACAGCGCCGTGGCGAAGCCGTCTTGCTGGCGAAGCCCACAGAGCGCCTCCTGCGGATAGTAGTTGTCTGAGTTGATGACCAGGAAATCGTCGTCGCCCGCGAACGGCTCGGCGGCGGCCACCGCGTCGGCCGTGCCGTTCGGGTCCACTTGAACGGCGAACTGGATTTCCACTCGCGTTAGCCGGACCTCCTCGTGGTAGTATTGCCGGATCACGTCGTGCTCCGGCGCCACTACCAGGCAAATCCGCCGATAGCCCGCGTCGGCCAGCCCCGAGAGGACATAGTCGAGAAAGGGCCGGCCGATCGGGATCAACGCCTTGACGCCGGTCTCGGCCATTTTTCGCTGTTTCTCGTCGAGGCCGGCCGCCTCGTCTTCTTTCCGCATACGGGTACCCAGCCCGCGGGCGAGGATAACCGCTTTGTCCATCGCTGGCGAATCCATTCTTGTCCTTCCTCGCACTACACGAACTTGGTGATCCCGGGCATGGCGGTGGCATACTGGCCGTTTTCGTCGGGCTTGACGGGCGGTTCGGCGTCCCAGGCGTAGGCGCTGGGAACCAAAGCGAGTTTCGATTGCATCGCCTCCTCCCAGGTGATTTGCTGTCCGGTATAGCAAACCATTTGGGCGAGGATGCCGAGCATCGTGCTGGTGAACATGTAGCTGGAATTGTTGAGCGGCTTGCCGCTGCGGATCGAGGCGAAGAGTTCTTCGTGCTCGACGTCGTACATGTTCCGTTTCTTCTCCGTGCGATACTGCCACTCGGTCTCGCCTTCGATTCGCGGCCGGCTGGGCAGCAGGGCGCGGCCCTTGGTCCCCAGGATGACGTCGGTGGTCTCGTTGTAGCAGCCGGGTTGATCGCGGCAGTAACCGAAGACCCGCACGCCGTTGGCATACTCGAAAACCGCCGAGAAATGGTCGAACTGGTCGCCATACTTCGGCTCGGTGCAGACCTGGCGTCCGCCCGTCCCCCAGGCTTTCACCGGCGGCTGATCGCCGAGGGCCCAGGACGCTTTGTCGAGGCTGTGAACCAACTGCTGCCCGGTCTGATCGCCGGAGAGCCAGTTGAAGTGATACCAGTTCTGAAGCTGATACTCCATTTCGTTCCACTCGGGCTTCCGCTCGCGCAGCCCGTAAGGCGACGTGATATAGGTCTCCTGAATGGCCACGATGTCGCCGATGGCGCCGTCCGCCACGCGCTGCATCGCCTCGCGGACGCCCGGATCGTAGCGCCAACAGAGACCGGAGACGAGGCTCAGACCTTTCTTTTTCGCTTCTTCGGCGGCGGCCATGGCTATTTTGAGTCCCGGTACGTCGACGCCGTGCGGCTTCTCGCAAAAGACGTGTTTGCCCGCCTCGATGGCCGCCTTGAGGTGAATGGGATGGAAATGGCTGGTGGCGCCGAGCAGCACCACGTCGATGTCGCTGGCGAGCACCTTCTGATAGGCGTCGAAGCCGACGAAGCAGTGATCGTCGCTCACCTTGACCTGATCGGGCTTGGCGGCTTGCAGCCGTTTTCGCGCGCCCTGGACGTATGGCTCGAACACGTCGGCCATGGCGACGAGCTGGATGTCTTCGCCGGCGTTCATGGCGTTGACCGCCGCGCCGCTGCCGCGGCCGCCGCAGCCGATCAAACCGATCTTGATCGTGCCACTGCCGGCGGCGTGGGCGCCGCGGGCGATGGCCAGGGTGCCTGCCGCTGCGCCGAGCATGGCGGTGGAAGTGGTGCGGAGGAAATCGCGCCGCGTGGCGCGGGGTTGATCGTAGCCTTTTTGGGATTTCGGCATGGCGGGTTCCTTTGAAATGAAAGCGTGAGGTGAGATTCTCCTGGTAGATCCCGCTTGCCGAGCGGGGTCTGCGCGGCGGTATTGCGATTACCGAGCGGAACTGGCACGGCAAGATCCCGCTCGGCAAGCGGGATCTACCAAGCCAGGTTGTCCGGCGGAGCAACGTCAGATCCATACCATAGCTCCAACAATCTGCCGCGGCAAGACGCGGGAGGGATTCGCAGGCTCGCGGCCATCGATGAGATGGACCGAGGCAAGCTAGGAGCCTATCCCAAAACCGCCGGGGACTGGCTCATTTTGCGGAGTCTTCGGAGCAAAATGTGCCTGTCCCCCTCTCCGCCAAGGTTTTGGGATAGGCTCCAAACCTTCGTTAGAGGGGGCACGTTGGCCTCGACGCAACCAATCGCTTGCATGGCGAACAGCCGGCAATTAGCTTGGTGGGCATCAGCCGCGATTGCTCTTAGCAGCCTGAGCAGGTGCGGCTGCTGCGAGCAGTCGCGCCTGCTGATCGAGAAGTGCCCCATGCAACTCACCCGACACGCACGGATCCTCATCCTTCTTCTTTTGCCCACCATGTCCGACAACAGCGCCTTTGCCGCCGAAGAGGCCGCGCTCAGACCGCGTCTCCAGAAGCGGATCTACCGCAGCGCCGACGGGCAGACCCTTCCCTATCGCCTTCATATCCCTAACAACTACGATCCGGCCCGTGAGTATCCGCTCATCCTCTTTCTCCACGGAGCGGGCGAGCGGGGGGTGGATAACGAGGCCCAACTGCTCCATCCCGAAGTGCTGCGATTTATCAATGACGATGCGGCGGCTCGCCATCCCTGCTTCCTGGTCGCCCCGCAGTGTCCGGAGGGCCACCGCTGGGTCGAAACTCCCTGGGACAGTCCGCGCGCTCATGCGACCCCTGTGGAGCCCAGTCTGCCGACGCGATTGACGATGGAAATCCTCGATTCGCTGGAGAAAGAGTTCCGAATCGATCCCGACCGCCGCTATGCCACCGGGATGTCGATGGGCGGGTTTGGGGTTTTTGACCTGCTGGTTCGCCGGCCAGGCCACTACGCCGCCGCCATCGTGATCTGTGGCGGCGCCGACAACTCGAAGGCCAAGGAGATTGCCGCCGTGGCGTACCGGGTGTTCCACGGCGCAGACGACGGCGCCGTGCCGGTGGCCCGCTCGCGGTCGATCGTCGAAGCACTCAAGCAGGCGGGAGCCCGAGTACACTATACCGAGTACGAAGGGGCCGGGCACAATGTCTGGAGCCGCGCCTACCAGGAGCCGGAACTGGTCGACTGGTTGTTCGCCCGGAAGCGCGGTGCGTGATCGCGGTTGAAAGAGCGTTCGATAAACTTGGCCTGATATGATTCCGGGAGCAGTGCCACCCCGAAACTGAGATCTTCTGGAATCGTGCAAAGCTATTCAACCTTCGGAGACGAGCGATGAAAACATGCATTTCTGCTGCGCTGCTATGCGCGGCCGTGATATGCACCGGCGCCGCATCCGCGGACGAACCCGTCTTGCCCGACGCCAAGCCCGTGCCGGCGGTGCAAATCGTGCCGCTGCCTTACGACCAGGTGTCGTTCGAGCACCTCGGCCAACAGCGGACGCGATACCATTTCGGCCCCGCGCTCTGCCGGCCGTTTCTCTACCCGCTTGCCGGTCCGGCCGGCCGCTCGCTGACGCGGATGGGACACCCGCACGATCCGAACGGCCACAGCCACCACAACTCCGTCTGGATCTCGCACCACGACGTCGACGGCGTCGATTTCTGGAGCGACCAGGGAGGAAAGATCGTGCAGCAGCGGGTCGAACAGTTCAGCGACGGGCCGGAATCGGCGTGGATGCTCGTCGTCAACGCCTGGCAGGATCCGCAAGGCAAAACACGGATGCTGGAACGCCGCCGCATCGAGGTCAAGCCGCTAGCCGGTGACGATTTTCTGGCCTATCTCGATCTTCAATTGGAGACGCCCGCGGGGGAACCGGTAACCTTCGGCCAAACCCCCTTCGGCCTGATCGGCGTGCGGATGGCCAAGACGATCGGAGTTCATGACGGCGGCGGGCGAATTCTCAACTCCGAGAACCAGCGCAACGAAGAGCAAGTCTTCCGGAAACCGGCCCGCTGGGTCGACTACAGCGGCCCCGTCACTGAAGAACTTCGCGGCGGCATCACGCTGATGGACCATCCGCACAATCCCGGTCATCCCGCCCCCTTCCATGTCCGCAACGACGGATGGATGGGCGCCTGCCTCACGCTCGACGGGCCGATGGCGGTCGAGCCGGGCAAACCGGTCCGCCTCCGCTACGGGCTCTGGACGCATGGCGACGTGCCGGATCTTCCGCAATGTGAGGAACAATGGCAGGCGTTTTCGGCGCTGCCGCTGCCGGCGATGGAAAAGCAGACACCGTGACGGACTACCTCAAGAAAAAACGAAGCCCGCACCCAAGAGGCGGGCTTCTCAAACCGAATTTTTCCGAGAAAGAGGCAATACGCCAAACTCGGTCACCTGCTGCCCTTGTTTCATGTGGAGCTAGCGGTTGAACCTGGTGTATCGGCCCTTCCTCTCGACTGGCCAGTCACTATTAAATATAGTGTATATGCCGCCGCTGGCAATGCCCCTGGTGGCGGGATCGCCTATAAGCATGGCAAAAAAACAGGTGCTGCAACCGAGAAGGGGTTCACTCCGATGAAATTCGTTCGTTTTCTCGCCATTCTGCCGATCGTCGCCGTGTGCTTCCGCGCCGGCGCTGCTGAGAAGTTGCCGTCGCACCTCAGTTATCCGCAGGAGCCGACCGTCATCGAGTACGCCGTCGACCCGACCTGGCCGCAACGGCCGGAGAGTTTCGGGGCGCCGGGCGGAGTGCCGAGCATCGTCGTGGATCGGGAGGATCGCATTTGGTGCCTCGAGCGGTGCGACGAACCGGTGCAGGTCTATTCGACCGATGGCAAGCTCATTGCAAGCTGGGGACGCGACCGGTTTGCCGGTCCGCACAGTCTCCGTTTCGATCCTGAGGGACATGTCTGGATCGCCGATTTCCAGCGGCATACGGTGGAGAAGTTCACCACCGACGGCAAACTGCTCTTGACCCTCGGCACACCGGGTGAAGCGGGCGAGGACAAAAGCCACTTCTATCGGCCCACGGACATGGCGGTTACGCCGGCGGGCGACATCTTCGTGACCGACGGCTACGGCAATCGTCGCGTGGTCCACTTCGACGGCCAAGGCCGGTTCGTGAAATCCTGGGGCCGCTATGGCAGCGGCCCCGGCGAGTTTGTCCTGCCGCACATGATCGTGGTCGACTCGCAAGGCATCCTCTATGTGGCGGATCGCAATAGCGGACGCATCCAACTCTTCCGCCAAAACGGCGAATTCATCGACCAATGGGCCAACCTGATCATGCCGTGGGGATTGTCGATCTTCGGCGCGGACGAGATCTGGTGCTGCGGGACGTCGCCACAGCGATGGTACAGCAATGGCGAGTACCCGCCGCCCAAGGATCAGATCTTCATGCGATTTTCCAGCGACGGCAAGCTGAGGCAGCTTTGGACGGTTCCGAAAGCGGAGGACGGCCAGGAAAAGCCGGGCGAGTGCAACTGGCTCCACGCCATCGCCGTCGACTCTCAAGGCAACGTCTACCTTGGCGATATCAACGGAAAGCGGGCGCAGAAGTTCATCCGCTCCGCGGCGCCGTGACCAGGAAAGTCCTCTTCGTTTCAGCGTGATTCGCGAATCGCTTCGTACATCGCGACAAGGTTCTCCACGGGCGTTTGCGCTTGGACATTGTGGACCGTATTGAAGACAAAGCCGCCGCCGCGGCCGAAGATGGCGATCCGTTGGAGCACTTCCCGGCGCACGTCCTCCGGAGTGCCGAAGGGGAGCGTCTGCTGCGTATCGACGCCGCCGCCCCAGAAGGTCAGCCGGCCGCCGAAACGGTCCTTGAGCGTCGCGGCGTCCATGCCGGCGGCGGAACATTGCACCGGATTGAGGATGTCGAAGCCGGCCTCGACGATGTCGGGCAGCAGGGCCACCACGGACCCGCACGAGTGGATAAAGGTCTTCCACTCCGTGTGCTGGTGGACCCAATCGTTGACGCGGCGATGAAAGGGTTGGTAGAGCTTGCGGTAGGCCGCCGGCCCGATGAACGGTCCGTTCTGAGTGCCGAAATCGGTGCCGGTGATGAACACGGCCGTCACGCGATCGCCCACCGCGTCGCGGATCTTCGCCAGGTTGGCCAAGGCGATGTCGCACTGCCGCTGGAAGACGCGGTAGACATAGTCGAAGCGGCTGACGGTGCTGATGTACCATTCGGCCACGTCGCGAATGCCCTTGGGATGCTTCAGGAAGGGGGCCGGCACCAGCGCGATGTCGCCGAAGGCCGTGCCGCCGAAGTTGGCCAGAATCGCCCGGTCCGACTCGCGTGCGAGCCGGTCGGCTTCGGTGGCGAAGTGCTCGAGTTCGTCGTCGGAAATCGGGCCGAATTCCTGCAGATTATCCTCAATATCGAGTTTCTCTTCGTCGATCGGTTCCTGGCGAACGATCGTGTCGAAATAGAATCCGCCCTTGGGCATGCGGCCGCTGGGCGGCGCCGAGCGGTCGCCTTCGGGATACATGAGAATATCGCCGTTGGCCTCGGGTTCAGTGTTGAACGCTCCCGGCACGAGGACCGCCGTGCCGTCGAAGAGAGTCCACGGCTTCCAATCCTTGTTTTCGAATCCGAAGAGCGTCCGGGGGCCGCCGAGGCCGACGACATCGACTCCCAGCGCGTCGAGCAGGTCGGGGGCGATCTCGGCCAGCATCTGGTACGGCTCGACCACCTTGACGGGCGTGCCCGGCGGATCGAGCCGGAGCGCCTGTCGTAGCCGATAAACGCTACTGGCGTGCATCCCGGTCACGGCGCTGGCGCCGAGGTCGAGCGGCACGTAGTCGGGTTGCCGATGGCTTAACGCCACTTCCACTCGCTCGCAAGAACGCATCATCACACGACTCCTCCTTTACTTCTTATCCACCTGCGCGACGCGGGAAGGGGTCGGGAGTCTTTTTTTTCGTGTCGGCCGGAAGAGCGTCTATCCATACACGAAAGCGTCGCCCGGCCGACACGAAAAAAAAGACTCCCGACCCCCTCGGCCCCGCCACCACCGATAAGTACGACAGTTATTAATTCGCCGATCCTAAGCAGACAATCTCATCGCCCGCGTCGCGATTGTCAAGGCCGGACGCCTGTTCGCGGCTCTATCGGCCGGCGGAGTTTTGACCGCGACCGGCCAGAGTGGCTACAATCACCGGTACGCATTCTGCCTCAATTATCCCGCCCAATGAAATCCCCATGCTTACTCACCTCTGTTGTCCTCCGCGGCGTGCGATCGTCGTTAAAGGTTGTCTGGTGTTGGCTTTGACGCTGACGTACAGAAGTGCCGTGACGGCCGAACCGGACTGTGACGACGTGATC
Organism: Rhodopirellula sp.; assembly: GCA_012728855.1. GTDB lineage: Bacteria > Planctomycetota > Planctomycetia > Pirellulales > Thermoguttaceae > JABWBD01. Next base: position 50,330 of record JAAYEH010000107.1, read on the forward strand.
TTCGCCGTGCGGCCCTTTGGGCCCGATGGACACTACTACGCCAATTTCGGCTATTACTGCTTCGATCCCGCCGAAAAGGCCTATCCGCAAGGGGGCGGCTCACTGCGGCGGTTGAACGTGCGGACTTCAAAAGCAACGACCTTGCTGGACGACCCTGCCGGCGGTGTTCGCGATCCGCAGGTCCATTACGACGGCCGCAAGATCCTGTTTTCCTACCGCAAGGGAGGCAGCGACTATTACCATCTGTATGAAATCAATAGCGATGGCACAGGGTTGCGGCAGTTGACCGACGGGCCGTTCGACGACATTGAACCGACCTACATGCCTGATGGCTCGATCGTCTTCTGTTCATCGCGCTGCAACCGCTGGGTTCTCTGCTGGAAGGTGCCTGTCGCGATCCTCTACCGTTGCGACGCCGACGGCCGTAACATCCGGATGCTCAGCAGCAACGCGGTCACCGAAAACACACCGGCCGTGTTGCCCGACGGCCGGCTGCTCTACACCCGCTGGGAATACGTCGAACGAAGCCAACTCTGCTACCACCACCTGTGGACGGTCAACGCCGACGGCACCGGTCAGATGACGTTTTACGGCAACATGCACCCGACCGGTATGGCTTACAACGTGGCGGAACGTGTGGGCAAGGAGGTGCGGTATGACAACGTGCCGGGCGCCGTGGCGATGCTCGACGCCAAACCGATTCCAGGCACCGGCCAAGTGGTGGCCATCTTTTCGCCGGGGCATGGCCGCCGCGAACATCAAGGCTTCGTTACCACGATCGATCCGCGGCGCGGTCCCGACGATCCGTCCGCGGCCCGGCGCCTTCATCCCGGCGGCGACTGGCGCGACCCGTATCCGTTGAATGCCGACCAATTCCTCGTCGCCCGCGCCAACGAACTTCACCTGCTGGATGCCCTGGGCAAGACGCAGCTCTTGCACCGTTTGTCGGATTTGCCGCCGGAGATGATGTTGCACGAACCGTCGCCGCTTCGGCCACGACCTCGCGAGCGACGCTCTCCGGCTCGCACCGACAACACGGATCTCACCGGAAGGCTTGTCCTGGCCGATGTGACGGTCGGCCGGAACATGGCGGGAGTCCGGCCGGGCGAGATCAAGAAGTTGCTCGTCTTGGAACAACTCCCCTCGCCGTTTCACAACAGCCCCGGCTTCGACGGCATCAGCCTTTGGGGCACATTTTCGGTCCATCGCATTCTGGGTACGGTGCCGGTCGAGCCCGACGGATCGGCCTTCTTCGAGGCGCCCGCCATGCGGAGCCTGTTCTTTGTCGCCCTGGACGAGAACGACCTGGCGGTGAAGAAGATGCAGAGTTTTGTTACCGTGCAGCCGGGCGAGACGACCAGTTGCGTCGGCTGCCACGAACCGCGAACCACCACGCCGAGAAACCCGGGTCACGCGACGCTCGTCGCCTTGCGACGCGGACCAAGTCGGATCGCACCAATCGACGCCGTGCCCGAGATCATCGACTTCCGCCGCCACGTGCAACCGATCCTCGAAAAACACTGTGTCGATTGCCACAACGCGAAACGGCGCGAGGGGGAATTGTGCCTGGAAGCGTCGCCGGGCATGCCTTCACACGGCCAGGGTCGGGTGCTCTCGTCGTACGTGGCCCTGGTGAGCCGCTTGGGTGAAGTGGCCGATGGCCGCAACGCCCATGGCAACCGCCCGCCCCGCGGCATCGGTAGTTCGGCAAGCAAGCTGATCGAGCGGATCGACGGCAGCCACTACGACGTGGTCGTCTCCGCGTCAGAAGCCGCGCTGGTTCGGCTCTGGCTCGACTCGGGTGCGGCCGCCAACGGCAGCTACGCCATCATGCATGACGGCACGCCCATGAAACCCAGCTCGTTGTATGTTCGCGAGATGCTGCGCTACGGCATTCTAACGCCGGCTCTCAACCCGTCCGGCGAACCGATCGACGTTGCCGCCACGGACGAAGCCTATTGGCGGTCGTTCTGGCATCAACCGCCCCCGGCAACCCGTTGAAAAGGCCGCTTCACCTTTGATTGTCCTCCCTGCTCGTCCCATCAGGATTCGCATCAGCCAGGCTGCTTCCCAGTAGCCGGGCTGATGCATGGGTAAGCTCTTATCTGCCGCTCGCCTTGGCGCTTGGCACGCCGGCATGATTCAGAAGCAATACCCGCTGATCGTCGGACTTTCATCACTCCCGTGAGTGCCTTCCGCTGCGGCGTTGCACGCTCGATAGATATCTACGCGTTGCCGGTCACTGGCCGAATGTTCCACGTGCGCGAGGGCAGCGAGGGGTTGATGCGGCCCTCTCCCCGCTTTAAGATGATAGACGTCTGATGTGGGGTCCGAATGCCGGTAAGGCAATCTCTTGTGATCTTCGCGTGCGAACGTGATGAGGTGATTACAAGACTGCTGACCTTCAATACGGGCCATTTTCGACGTTTTCCCATCACGCTTACGGATCCGCGCGGATGGAGGCGCTCACTCGGTTCGGTTTTGACGCGGTGGAAGACAGGGTGCTCGAAGGCGCGTAGAGATCCTTGGTCGCCGGCACCTGAGCCGCTTTCCCTTTGGTGGTGCTTTGAGCCTGGCGTTTCCCTGGATCCTTCCTATCCAATGTCAACGGAGTATTGCCCATGACCAGATCACTCGTCCCCCTATGCACTTTCCTTTGGTTGGCCGCGGCGCCGGGCTTTGCGGCGGAGCGGAACAGCGATTACGTCCCGAAGCCGGTCCCGGTCCGGTCAGACTTGGAGATTGCCGCGTTCTATTATCCCGGCACGGACCAGAGGGCGGAATGGGACATGGTGGAGACGACGCTGCCGAAGATCAAGCCGCTCCTCGGTTGGTACGATGAAGGGAATCCGGAGGTGATCGATTGGCAGATCAAGTGGGCGGTCGAGCACGGGATCAGCACCTTCTTCGTCGATTGGTACTGGGACCGCGGCCAGCGGCGCCTCGAACATTGGGTGCAGGGATTCTATCAGGCAAAATACCGCTCCTATCTGAAATGGGCGATCATGTGGGCAAACCATGATACCCCGGGCGCGCACTCCCCGGACGACATGCGCGCGGTCACGAAATTCTGGATCGATCGCTACTTCAAGACGCCGGAGTATTACAGGATCGAGGACAAGCCGGTCGTCCTGATCTGGACGCCGGAGAACCTGGACAACGATTTCATTCGCGATGCCGCCACGAAAGGCGAGGCTCTTCCGAGGGGTGAGGGGACCAAGCGAGCGCTGGCGCTGAGCGACCAGGTTGCCCGAGACGCGGGTTTGAAGGGGATTTACTTTATCGAGATGTTCAAGCGCCCGTACACGAAGGAGAACGTGCAAAGGTCGAAGGACGAGGGTTTCCGGGAAACCACCACCTACAACTACTCTCACGTCGCCTGGTGGCAGAGCAAGGACAAAGAGTCGAAAGGAACCAAGAACAACTTCTCGTACCAATGCGTCGAGGAGACCGTTGCGAAGAGCTGGAAGCAGCAGGCCGTTGCGGACGTGCTGCCGTTCATTCCGGTTGTCCCGACCGGCTGGAACGATCAGCCGCGATCCTTCCAAAAGGCCACCGTGATTCACGGACGGACGCCGGAGTTGTTCCGCTCGATTTGCCAGCAGGCGCGCGATTTCTGCCACCAACACGGGATCAAGAAGATCGTTCTCGCGCCGCTCAACGAATGGCAGGAGGGGAGCTATATCGAGCCGAACGAAGAATACGGGTTCGCCATGTACGACGTGGTCCGGGATGTGTTTTGCCAGAAGCCCGCACAGGGCTGGCCCGCGAACATCACCCCGAAGGAACTCGGGCTCGGGCCATACGACTATCCTCCGATGGTCCATCCCGCCCGAACCTCGTGGGACTTCGACGGCTCCACGGAAGGATGGTACCGCCAGCCGTACGGTGCGGGCGTGCTGCGAGTCCGCGGCGGATGTCTGTGCCTCGTCCCGACGCGAGACGATCGCACGAAGATGCGAATCAAAGTCGCTCCCTTCCCCGCCTCGCAGTACAATTCGTTCATCGTCCGCATGAAGGTCGATTCTGCGGATGCCGACGGGAGCGAGAGCACGAAGCTCTACTGGGGAACCGACCGGAGCGCCCTGGTCCAGAATCTCGTCCTGCAAGAGGACAAAACTTCCTCGCTCCCCGTGAAGGCGGATGGGAAGTTCCACGAATACGTGTTCCCTGTGAAGGAGTCGCCAAACTGGAAGGACCGGATCGTCGAGCTCTGGTTCGATCCAGTCAGCCGCAAGCACGCGACGGTCGAAATCGACTGGATGAAGTTCACAGAGTAAGGATTGCACCTACGACTGAATTTTCGTCCGCGGCCGTATCGGCGTTGACGATCACGGAGACCGTGGCGGTGGTTTGCTCGGAAGCGAGCGTTGCGCTTGTCAGCTCTGCTGTGGCGCGAGGGTGTCGGCCTCGATCTCAATGCGAGCAACCTGATCCAGAACCGCTTTGAAATCGAATGTCCGCATGACGTCGCTTCCTTAGTGGTCGCAAGTCGGGTGCATGGATTTGCTCGTCGTGTTTGACGCCACTGGTTGCCGCTTGGGGCGACGAACAACGCGATGGCCAGATGTGGATTGCCCATGACGGATTTCTGCGCCGATCCGGTACACGTCGTTATCGAAGTGCGCGGCCAAGCGGTGGCGGATTTCGCGAATTACTTCAGTGATTGGGTTATGAGTCATCGTTGATCTCCACGAGTTCCTCTGGTGTGCAAATGATGGGCGGCTCGTATCCAGCGTCGCGGCACACTTTTTCGATTTGGAGCACCTCGAAGCGGGCGGGATAGCCGGGACGGGGACACGAACCGAATGCGGGCGCTTATGAAAGGTCGCGGCTTGCGCAGACTCCGATGATCGGTTCGTGTCCCCGGAGAATCCGCTGGAAGGTCTGGGGCGTCCGGGCGCTGAGTCCCGAATACGACGGCTGGAGTGGTATCAGCGAATCGGTGACTGTAATCAGCCGCCGGGAATTGCCGGTCGCTGGGCTTCGCGGCGAGGTCCGCGAGGCCATTGTCTTCGTCGAGTCGGCCAATCCGTTGGCCTGGGCGCTGACCGGCTTGATGAATGTGCCGGCGGATGAACGCGCCGCGGGTGAAAGCGGATTCGCTGTGGCGCGCGGCTCACGGTCGGAATGCTTCGAGGGGTTGCCGCCGTTGGCGGGGTGAATTAGAATGTGCGCGGTGTCCTCTTTCGCCCCAGCGAAACGCTGGGAAGGCGTCTTTATGGCAAAGTTGCTACAATCGTGGAGGATCAAGTGACCTATCGCGGACATATCAAGAACGGCGTGGCGGTTCTGGATGAGCCGACCGACTTGCCCGAGGGCACGCCGGTGTTGATTCAGCCCGTCGAGACGTTCGGCTTTCAAGAGAATCTGTCGATTGCGCAACTGATCGAGCGCCAGCAGGTGCGCCCTGTCACGCACCCTGCTGACTTGGCCGGCGATTGGCCACTGGGCGATTCGTTGGAGGAATTCCTCTCCGCAGTGCGCGAGGGCCGTCGCTGATGGAAGCCGTTGTCCTGGACACCGATGTCTTCTCATTCTTCTTCAAGCAGGACACTCGCGCGGCGCATTACGAAGCGGATATTCGCGGCCGGCAGATTTGCCTTTGCTTTCAAACGGTGGCCGAGGTGAAAGCCTGGGCCATCGAGCGCAAATGGGGACGCGATCGCCGCGCCGGACTCGACAGGGCCTTGGGCCATTACCTCGCTTTACCCTATGATGCGCAGATGGCTGACGCGTGGGCGCGAACCACCGCGGGACGCAAGCGCATGGGCCAGCCCATCGAGTGCGGCGACGCGTGGATCGCTGCTGTAGCGTTGCGGCACGATATCCGGCTCTTGACGCACAACTCGCGGTATTATCGCGACATACCTGGCCTGAAGCTCGTGACTCACCCGGACCCGAAGCCGTGAGCGGTCCGCCGGTTAACGCATACGCGTGCGATGCGCTGGCATGCGGCCCACCGTTTCGATTCCCGTGCATGGCACCGGGTTCGGCGCCGAGATATTCCAGAGCGGCTCGAAGTTCGAACTGTTCGATATGGCCGCCGATCCCTATGAAACCCACGACGTGGCGGCGGAACATCCCGAAGTCGCCGATCTCCAGCGCCGCTGCGACGCGTGGTTCGACGACGTGGGCAGCACCCGCTGTCGACAACTACGCCCCGCTGCGCATTCCCCTGGGCACGCCAAGCGAAAACACGGTCGTGCTCACCCGTCGCGTTCAAGTGGGCCGTGCGGGAGGCCGATACGGACAAAGCCCTTCGCCTGCGCGCATGACGCTCGCAACGGCGTCCACGAATTGTTGGCCCCGGACGTCTTTGCGATCGAATGGAGCCATGCACTGACGAGAGCGGAGCAGCAAGGAAGAATTTCCGCGTCCGATGGTTGGGCGGCTTGGCTGGACGTCATGGCTGACGCGCCGGCCCTTCAGCCTTCGTTGCCTCTGCAGCCGCGAGCCTACGCGGTTTCGTCCCGCGAGCGTATCGGCATCTACGATTGCCTATACGTCTCTTTGGCCGAGCGAGAAGGCTGCCAGTTTCTCACGGCAGATGCCCGGCTCGCCCGCACGCTTCAGAAGCAATACCCGCTGATCGTCGGACTTTCATCACTCCCGTGAGTGCCTTCCGCTGCGGCGTTGCACGCTCAAAAGAAATCGGCGCGGGGACGCGTCCGGTTTCTCACTCACTGCTAAAACTCTTAGCGGCCATCCGATAGTGCGACAAGGTTACGCAGTCCGGATAGCCGGATTGAGCCGCCAGCCGTTTTGCCCGCTCGCAGACCTCCGTGGCGAAGAGGGACTTCCACTGGATCAGTGCTTTTGCCGCCTCGAGGTCGATCTTTGCCGGTCTCATCGTAACCTCCGTATCATCACATCGCGCGCCCCCAATCGAGCGGACGGGCACGCGAGACTCAGGACTTACTGAATTCGAGTGGGCATTCTGAACCGACTCATTCCGGCGGTCAAGATTAGACTAGGCGATCCCGTCACATGACCCCGAAAGAGGCAGACCGCGGGCGTCTCCGCGACGACTGCGGAACTGAGGCCGAGCACCCCGATCTCACCACGGACCAGACTGCCACCGACCTGCGGAATTCTCAACAATCCCCGCGGAAGCTACGAGTGCGGCCCGCAATGAGGGCCGCAACGTGTGTCCTTTCCCGCCTTCTGATCTGGCGAGGGTTAGCATCAAGAGCACGATCGGACGTGCAGCGTTTGGTCCATGACCTTGACGGCTGCCTCTCGGAGAGCCAGCAGGGGCACACTCTGCAGGCAGCCCTGCGGCCGTTGATGGCGTCGTCCGCGGTTGACGGCCCTTGCTTTCTGTCAGAAAATTGACTATACTTTTCTGACAAGAGCGAGGTCCATGGCCACTACTGTACAAGACGCGATTCTGGACCGGATGCGCCAGCAGGGGCGGGGAAAAGTCTTCATCCCGAAGGACTTCCTCGACCTGGGCAGCCGCGATGCCGCCGACCAGTCCCTTTCCCGGTTGGTCAGGAGCGGCGACATTCTGCGGTTGGGACGTGGCCTCTACCATTATCCGCAGATGAACCAGCGTTTGGGCATCCCGCTTGGCCCCGATCTGGATGAAATCGCCGACGCGCTGGCCCGGCAGACGGGCAGCGGGGTGATTCCTTCGGGTGCGGTAGCCGCCAACCGGCTGGGACTGTCCACCCAGGTGCCAGCCAAGCCCGTTTACCTGAGCGACGGCCGGACTCGCCAGATCAAGATCGGCAACACGACCATCCAGATTCGTCACGCGGCCCCAAGAGAACTGCCGGTAGGTAGCCGCACCAGTGCCATGGTCTTTCAGGCACTGCGGCATCTTGGGCAGGCTGCCGTGGACGATAAGGTGATCGGCCAGATTCGTCGTGCCCTGTCGCCGGATCAGCGGCGTGGGCTTCTCCAGGACGCCCGCTATACGACGGACTGGATCGCGGCCATTGTCCGCCAAATCGCCCAGGACGAAATGGAGGTAGCCGGACATGGATGACATTGCGCGGCTACCTCTTACCGACCGGACCGACCTGTTCACCGCGGTGGCGCGCCAGCGAGGGCTGACGTCGGCGATCATCGAAAAGGACTTCTGGGTCTGCTGGACGCTCAAGCGGCTGTTCACCTTGCCCAACCCGCCTGCAGGGTTGCTGTTCAAGGGCGGTACGTCGCTGTCCAAGGTGTTCGGGGTCATTGAGCGTTTTTCCGAGGACGTGGACCTGTCCTTCGACCGGGCCGGGCTGGGATTCGGCGGCGACAGCGATCCGCTCAATGCCTCATCGGGCAAGAAACGGAGGCACAGTCTCGAAGCCTTGACCGAAACGTGCCAGCGAGCCATCCGGGAGCAGTTGTTGCCGCAACTCACCGAGTCGTTCAGCAACGCTTTGGGCGAGCACCCCTCGACAACCTGGAGCCTGGAACTGGCCGAGGACGACCCCGATGGTCAAACACTGCTGTTCCGCTACCGGCCGGAAGAACGAGAACACATCGACGAACCCGCCTATATCCGCTCTGCCGTGCGAATGGAGATTGGAGCACGTTCCGACCATTGGCCCGCGATGGATGTCGTGGTCACGTCCTGCGCGGCGGAGGATTTTCCCAACATCTTTAAGGAGGCCGGATGCAAGGTCCGCGTCTTGGCTGCCGAGCGAACATTCTGGGAGAAAGCCACGCTGCTGCATATGTGGCACCATGCCCCGGCAGACAAGAAGTTCCGGGATCGGCAGTCACGGCACTATTACGATGTGGTTCGCCTGTATGAGCACGACTTGGGAAAGGCTGCGATCAAGGACATCGAGTTGTTACTGAAGGTCGCCAGGCACAAGGAAGTATTCTTCCCGGCGGCATGGGCGCGATACGCAGACGCTAAGCCAGGCACACTCCGGCTTGTGCCTCCCGATGCTCGCTTGCCGGAACTGGAGCAGGATTACCGCAAGATGCAGGAAATGATCTTCGGCGAACCACCCGTGTTCGAGCGACTGCTCGACGTGCTGCGGCGGATTGAAGCGGAGATCAACGGAACGTAGAAAACGGTGAGCAACCCAGATTTTCACCGGCCCAGAACGGAATCACCCAACGAACGAGAAATGGAACGAGAAACAGAAACCGGGTCGGGTCTCGTATCGCGGGTTAGTCTATCTCTGCCGTACTCATGAAAAGACCTCGAATCGTCGCCCCCTTCCGCGATCCCTTGTGCAGTATACCACGAGCCCGCTCAAGAGATAATCCGCCTCTCCAGAGCCGGATTGCTGTCGCCGGTGTGGCGGGGCACTTTGTCTCATCTGACGGTGTGACTTTCGGGTCGAGCCGACACGCGGCAGGGCCAGGCCGGCGCCGAGTTGGCAACCGGACTCTGCGGCGGCAGACAGCGATCGCCCTTGTCCAGCGACATCGGCCTGAATTTTTCGCGGAGGGCGGCCTGGCTGGCCGTCATGGCTGACGCGCCGGCCCGTCAGCCTTCGTTGCCTCTGCTGCCGCGAGCCTACGCGTTTTCGTCCCGCGCGCGTATCGGCATCTACGATTGCAGATACGTCTCTTTGGCCGAGCGAGAAGGCTGCCAGTTTATCACGGCAGAGGCCCGGTTCGCCGGCATGCTTCAGAAGCAATACCCGCTGATCGTCGAACTTTCATCACTCTCGTGAGTGCCTTCCGCTGCGGCGTTGCACGTTCAAAAGAAATCGACGCGAGGATTCGTCTGGTTTCTCACTCATTGCCAAAACAAGATGCGTCCCCGTATCGATTCTCCAAGGTCAGGCTTCGAATTCAAACCATAAAGTTGAAAGTTAAAGCCTGACGCTGTGCCCCTGCGCCGATGCACGAAAGCACGCACTCGGACTGCACCAGCAAGAGTTGGCACGAGGACGGGAACACGCATTGCGTCCGTTGGGACGGAATGCTATTCCGTTCCTTCCGTTCCGTAAATACTTGACAGGACACGAGCTACCGGCTAAGATCCCGACGAGAAGCGGGCGCGATATCCGGCAGGACACTCTCAGATAACGCCCTTTGATCCGCAGGTTGATTAGAGCGTTCGGCGGATCGGCAATCGGGACGTGCTGTGAAGGAACTACCAGCTTCCCGTGGCGGAAAGGAGATGCGGATGACCGGCCTTGAAAAAGCTAGGCGCCTCTTCGAGCAGGCGGGGTTGGGCTTCCCGTCGATTCCCGCAGAGCTTGCGGCAGGGTTGAAGGAGCAGGGTAAGTGGCTCTTCTCCACGTGCGAGCTGAAAGTATCGCCGTACAACCTACGGCATTACGTCCATCAAGCCAATCTAGCTCCTGGCAAGGATCTCGCCCTCCTCTGCTATTCCGGACACGGCGTCAACTCCTACGCGATACAGTATTATCTCGTGTATGGCCCCTTGCACATGTTTCTGCACTTGGGCTGGGGTGGCGCGTACATCGATGCCGATGCGGCCGCGTGCAGAATCCGGGAGTGCTTTTCGCTGGCGGACGAGATCGTGCCGGCGGCGAAGACGCTGGGGAAGCTCGGAGCCGGCGCGTGGCTGACGATAGTAGGTTCGGACTTCTATGGCAGTTATTGGTCCCCACTGGGGCCAAGCCGCCAGAAGGAAGAAATGGGTTCCACCGGTCCCGCAGAGGTGCTCAGTGGAGTTCTTCATTGGCTGAAAAACCACCCAAAGGTGAGCGTATGCTGACATCAACGTTGTTAGCGCCGGCCTGTTGCCGGCGGATTAGGTTTGCCATTGGGCGAAGGATCAGCCTGATGGCAGGAGTAGCCCAGTGACCGAAACCTTACACTGGTCCCAGGATCGGTACTGGACAGAGGCTCTTGAGAGGCTTTACGCGCTCCGTGAACAGGGCGTGACCCACTTGACCGTGAATCTGGCCGCGATTTCCGAGATCGCCTTTCAGGATGACGTCGCCTACAAGCTTATGGAGGCCATGGTGTCCGTCCACGAGCACGAAGGCTGGGAGGGCTACAGGGGGGCACCGCGCCTAATGCTTGCCCTGTTGGTCCGTTTGGAGGAATTGTCAAACTCAAGAGACGGTCGCGAAGGCCCGCAGCCGTAGGGCCGGATTGTTCCGCGCGTTGCCGCCCGGGGCAACCCGGTCCTTATCTCCAGGAAGAAGTCTTTGCCAGTTGACCGCTGCGCACGCAGCCAGAGTGGACATGGCGAATTCGATGGCCGCCGCCAAGATTCAGGGAACAGAATGCCCTATTCGCAAGATCTTCAATAAACACTTCGTGTTCCAGATCCCGTTGTACCAGCGTCTGTATTCATGGACAAAGGAGGTTTGCGATGAAACTGCATTCTCCATACCTCAATCCCTTCCAGCCGTTCGTCGAGCGAGAACGTGAGAGTGACGACCCTGCTCAAGCGGCAAAGGATCGCCCGCGCGCCGCAATTGAGAACAACTTGAGCCGGGCGGTCTTCTCTGCACTCGCAAATGCCGAACGCTCCTCCGTACCTGCCGGGTTTCTGAGCATTCTCGCTTCGGGCGCCGCAAACGGCTCGCCTGCTCTCTGCGAACGAATGAAGGCATTGGCAGAGAGGCTGCGTCATACCGATCCGAACAGGGTCGAATTCGGCTTTCAGACTTGGCCCGCCGCTGCCATGCGAAAACGAGAGGGCCTGAAAATCATCCTGATTGGCATCTCATCTTCCTACGAGCGAAACTGGACGCACGATCAGCGCGAGGCTCCCGAGCATCCCTGTCCGGACGGCTGGATTCATGTTCCCGGGGAAATGCTGTTAGTTTTCGAGTGCAAGAACGACGAATTTCCTCTCGATGCGACGCAGATCAGCGCCTATGCGCATCATCTCTGCCTTCTTACGGAGAACGACCACGTCCCGCACGCTCAGCCAGGTCAGAAGTTGTCATGCGCTGAGGATGCCCAGACGGTCCAGAAAGCGTGCAAGGATGTGGTAATCGATGCGGACTGGTCCATCGTGGTCAGGGCGCTCGAATACATCGAACGGCACGAGCCTATCGGCAGTCTGAGTGGTTGGCTCTGTGGCAAGGCTGCGGCTTACCTGAACTGGAATGTCTATCCTCCCTATCTGGGAATCCCGACCGTCCTGGACTGGCTGAACGGGCCCGATACACCAGACCGCCGAAGTCATCTCCGGCGGTTGATTGAGAAGGTGGGCGAGGATCTTGATAATTCGGCCAAGGAGATTCAAGACGCGATCACCTTCGCCAAGAACAAGAACGATCGCCGTGGTCTGTTTCGTGGTGGGGGAGCAGCCGTCTATGTCAAGCTGAATCACAACGGGAAGCTGCTGCAACGCAATTGGCTAGGCACGACCGTTCCTGCCGTTCTCTGGTTCGGATTCGCAGAGGGTGAGACCGAACAACGAGTCGGGTTGGAGTACTATCTCCAAGCGAACGGAAGCCACGCGAGAGGGAAAGGTAAAGCCGCCTGGAACAAGGCGAGCGATCGCCACACGGCCTGTATTGAACCATTTGAGAAGAAAGTGGCCGAATGGAGCCGCATCGCGCCTGCCAGCAGTCGCTTGATCGTGTCCACGATTCGCTTTCAGGGCAAGTGCAAAATCTGGCATGGAGGAGGCGTCGAAGCCCCCGACGGGCCGACTTCAGCTAAAATCACGCCAAAAGATGCGGTAAACTTTCTGCGGGATCGGCGGAACGAGCTTTGGCGTTTTCCTAGGGTCGGTTCGGGAGAGGAGTGCGCCACGGTTGAGGAAGCGGCACCCAAGGTCCGCAAGCCGGCGCTATCTCTGCTGCTCCCCTTGGAAAGCCAAGCGCTCGCTGCGTGCGGCGCAGACCGAGCAGCGTTTCAGAAGCTTCTGCAAAACGCGGTGACGGATATCACCACGATTGAAAATAAATAAGTAGAAACTCGGGAACTCATTTAACCTACTTTCCGCGGGTCAGCGAGGCAATGTCTTTGAATTTCCGGCCACGTGATTGACGGCGGGGCCGCATGACGATGGCCGCGTCGCTCAGATGTACGACAGCTTCATCGTCAGTTGTGCGGAATCGCTGGCGATTCGGAGGACAGCGGCGGTCATTCGACCAACAATGCTTGACGTGTGGTTTCATCGCGGCAAGTGTCCAAGAGCTATTTCCACAGCCTTCTGATACTACTTACGTCACGCTGTCAAGATGTGGTGTCACCGGGCGAATTAGAATCAGCCAGTTATGGGCGAAATGCCGCAGCCGGGGGATTGGTTGCAAGAAGTCAACACCTATCTTCGTTAGAACTGCTACGATTCGCAAGGGGCAGACGCACTTTCA